>CADEEO010000063.1:0-13378 GCA_902826365.1 uncultured Hyphomicrobiales bacterium
AGGTTCAGCAGGGGCGCCAGCCATTCATAGGGATGGCCGAAATGCAGCGCCTGGTCCCACTTCATGAAGGTTTCATCCCAGGAAAAGGGAACGGCCAGCGGGATTGCCTTCTTGATAAAGGAAAAACCCACCATGTAGAGGGTCATGAAAAGGAAGGCGTGAACGGAATTGGAAATGCGCTGCGGCGACAAGTAATCATCGCGTATCTTGATCCACAGGCCGCCAAGGGCGCTGTCGGGATAATTGGTTCGGTTCAGCCGGATGAGCTCAAGGACAAGGCCCACAAAAATCATGCCGCCGAGCAGCATCAGCACGGGGCCGGAAAATATCATCACCATCTGGAGATCGATGGGAAGGCCAAGCCAGAGGGATTCCGCAACCGCGACCGTGCAGACAAATGCCGCGAAAATGTAGAGCAGCGCGTGGGCGCGTATGCCGTGAATGATGTGCGCTGCCGTTTCGGAAAGGCGATTGTGCAGCGGCAAGGCTGAAACTTCACTCATATGAACAAACCCCAAAGAAGGCGCGACCATATCAAGGCCGTGGTTAAGGAGATGTTTCAGGCTGGACTATAGATTAGAACTATTCTAATCTGATTTGGAGGTCCAAATTGAAACGTTTCTCCGATCTGACCGAACAGGAAATCATCGCCCTTGCCATTTCGAGCGAGGATGACGATGCGCGCCTCTATTCGGGCTTTGCCAATGCCCTGATGGAAACTTATCCGGCTTCCGCCAAGGTTTTCATGGAAATGTCGGAGGAGGAGCATCAGCACCGGCACTGGCTGACCGACCTTTACCAGAAGAAATTCGGTGATTTCATTCCCTTGATCCGGCGCAGCGACATCTTCGGATTTGTGAAGCACAAGCCGGGCTGGATGATCGGCAAGCTCAACATCGAGGCGATGCGAAAGCGGGCCGAGGTCATTGAGCTGGAAAACTACCGCTTTTACAAGCAGGCATCAGCCCACAGCAAAGACCCGCAGATTGCAAAGCTTCTGGCCCAATTGGCGGAGGCCGAGAAGGGCCATGAATCGCTGGCTGCACGCCTTGGCAGCAAGCTCGTGACGGCCGACGTGAAGCTCGACGAGGCCGAAACCAAGCGCCGCCTCTTCCTGCTGCAAGTCATCCAGCCGGGGCTTGTGGGACTGATGGATGGTTCGGTTTCCACGCTGGCGCCGCTGTTTGCGGCGGCCTTCGCCACGGGCGATACCTGGGCAACTTTTCTGGTGGGCGTGGCAGCCTCGGTGGGAGCCGGCATTTCCATGGGCCTGGCCGAGGGCCTTTCGGATGACGGCAAGCTGACGGGCCGCGGGCACCCGCTGATCCGGGGCCTCGCCGCCGGCATCATGACCGCAGTTGGCGGGCTTGGCCACACGCTGCCCTATCTCATCAGCGATTTCAAAACCGCCACGGGGCTGGCCATCATCATCGTGTTCATCGAGCTCTGGGCCATTTCATGGATCCGCTACAAATACATGGATACGCCCTTCCTGAAGGCGGCGTTCCAGATTGCGGTTGGCGGCTTCCTGGTGTTCCTCACCGGCCTGTTCATCGGCAGCGCCTGAGGCAGCTCCCGCCGCCCTCATCACCTAAAGGCGTTAAAGTCCTGGCCATAGGACCACTCGGTTCTGAGCTGGTGGTTTGCCTCCTCAACAAGAACTTGGGCATCGATCCCTATTTCACCCATGGCATAGGCTGCATCTACCGCCGCCTCAATTGCCTCGGCCTGGGTGGCATAGGGGCCATAGTGCTTGTCCTTGAAGCTAATCTTCCATTCATCGTTGTGAAGTATGATAAAGTATTGTTCAGCGGCCATGTGGACCTCGTCCCTATCCGTGAAGAGTTCCTTGTATAGGGTTTGTGAGTATGAGTCGAATAGAGATAACTTACCCGCCCGGGATGCTGCCCAAGGCGGCGGATCCCGAAACCGCTCAAGTCATTGTTTGCCAGCCTCCGCATCCCGAGGGGCCTGTTCAAACGGGAGCGTTGGCAGGCAAATTGCCCGGGCGCGCAAAACTCCAATAACTTCCTGAAGCCTATTGCGCCTGAAAGGACTGGTTCCATTCCTTCAGCAACCGGGCCTTCTTGTGCCGGTCAGTCACCGCCAGCAGCGCCGGCCCCAGGGGAATCGGGCGGTAGATGCCCGATTGCAGGCCGGGTTCGGCGGCGTCAACGCCTTCGGGCGCCGCTTGCCCATAGGCGAAAAAGAAAGATTTTTCCGCCGCCATCTGCTGGCCGCGCAGCGATAAAAGATAATCCAGAAATTTCTTGCCGGCTTGCGGATTTGCGGCATGGGCCGGCACAAAGGCAGCCCGGCTGAGCACAAGGGTGTAATCGCGCGGCAGGACAATTCCTATGGGAGCGCCTGCCTTGAAGCGGCCATAGGCATAGGAGCCGAGAAGATTGTAGCCGATGAGAATTTTGCCGCTCTCAATGTCGCGCAAAAGCTCACCGGTGCAGCAGTAAAGCCCCGCATGGGCCCGGCCAAATCCCTCCATCATCCGCCCGAAGGCGCTGGATTGCTGCGCGTCGAAAAAACCAAACAGGTAGCCAATGCCGGAGCGCGCGATGTCGTAGGTGCCGATGCGGGTGTCGTAAGCCGCGGCCTTGTTCCTCAGGAGATCAACCATCTGGTCGCGCGAGCGCGGCACATCGGCGGGCGGGACGAGGTTGCGGTTATAGACAATGACCGCCGGCTCGAAAGAAAACCCGAACACCTCGTCGTGCCAGTTGGCAAAGGGCGGGGCGCGGGCGGTCTGGGGCGAGGCATGCGGCTGGGCGCAGCCGTCATTTGCCAGCTTCACCATGTGATCGGCGGAGGATGAGAAAACCAGATCGGCGACGGTTTCGCCCCGGGCGCAGGCTTCCTGCATCATGCCGTAGAGATCATTGGTCAGGCTGTCGACATAGGTGACCGATAGCGTGGTCTCCAGCTCCTGAAAATCCCTGATGAGCGGTTCTATGGCTTCAATGTCGCCCGAACCTTCAATTCTGAGATGGCCTGCCTCGGCGCTCTTCGCCTTAAACTCATAGCTCGTGCCAGCCACCGCAGGCACGGAAAGCAGCATGAGGAGGCAGGCGAGAATTCCACGGCTCATGATGAAACACCGCTCGCCCGGAGGAAAATCATCCGCACAAGAAACATGCCATTCTCCCCTTGTGCGAACTCAAGCTGCGCCCCGTGATTTTTGGCGACATCGGCAGCAATCGCCAGGCCCAGCCCGGAGCCGACACCTTCGGCGGACGCACGAAAGAAACGCCTGGTCACGTCGGGCCATTGCCCCGCTGGAATGCCTGGCCCGTCATCGCCAATCACCAGAACCACATGGGATTCCTTTGCCTCAATGCCGATGGTGATTTTGGTTTTGGCGCCATGGTGCACGGCGTTTTCTATGATGTTGCGAATGGCTTCACGCAAGCTGACGGGATCGCCTTCAATGAAAACCGGCTGAGGCCCGGCGTTCATTTCGACCGAGATGTCGCGGTCCATGGCGGCGGGGATGGCATCGGCCACGGCCTTATTTGCGAGGTCCACCAAATCTATGGGCGAGGCGGTGATGCTTTGGGCGCGGTGGCTCACCATGGCATGGCTGAGAAGCTGGCTGACCAGGCGGCCGATCTGCGCGGTGCGGGCGACAACGCGCGTCAGGTGATGCTTGCGCTTGGCCGGAACGGTTTCGCGCTTCAGCAACTCGACTTGGGCCGTCAGGGCGGTAATCGGCGTCCTGATCTGGTGAGCTGCATCAGCAATCATGCTTTGCAGGCTGTCCATGCGCTCCGAAAGGCGCTCCATGAAATGATTGATGGATTGGGTGAGGCCCTCAATTTCGACGGGCGCGCGGATGTCGAGCGGGGTGAGATCATTGGGATCGCGCGAGCCCAGGGCCTGCTCGATGCGGTGCAACGGGCGAAGGGCGTAACGCGTGGCCAGCACCACGCCCACCAGGGCAATGATGCTCATGATGCCCACCAGCGCCATGGCGCGCAGCGTCAACTCACGCGCCAGTGCGTTGCGCGCATCGCGCGTCTGGGCCACGAGAATTGTCGCCCATCCGGTGGCCGCCGGATCTGACACATAGTGCGAAATGGCGGCTATACGCACGGGATAGCCCTTGAATGTCGCGTCCCAAACTTTTGGGCCCGATCCCGCCCTTAAAAGATTCTGCGGAACCTGCAGATCGTCATAGCCGGTCAAGGAAGCGCCGTCGGGACCGACAACCCGGTAGTAGACCCTTTCCTGCCGTGAAACCGAGAGTGTCTCGAAGGCCGAGACCGGAATATCCGTGGTGATGGCCTGGTCTTCAACGCGGATGGTTTCGCCGATTTGCGAGGCGGCGCCCAGAAGCAGGCGGTCATAGGCGTCATCGGCCGCGGTGTGGGCATAATTATAGGCGGCATAGGCCAGGATTCCCGCGCCCAGCAAAAGCCCAAGAGAAATCGCCGTGGTGAGCCGCCAAAACAGGGATGGCGTTTTACCCGCCATGGGCCACGGCCTGGTAGCCAATGCCGCGCAGGGTGCGGATTTCCATTTGGGCCGGCTGGAGCTTGCGCCTGAGCCGCGCCACATAAAGCTCGATGGCGTTCTGGCCCGCGTCCTCTTCAAAGCTGAAAAGCTGCTCAAGCAATTCAGCCTTGTTGAAGACTTTCTGGGGCCGCGACATGAGAATTTCGAGAAGGGCGATTTCGCGCCGCGTCAGTTCGGCGCGGCGGCCAGCGACGGTGGCGCTGCGGGAGACCTGATCAAGAATCACATCGCCCAACTGCAATTGCGCCGTCGTGGCGCCGCCGGAGCGCCGCAGAAGGGCCCTTACGCGCGCCTCAAGCTCGCGGAAATCGAATGGCTTCACCAGGTAATCATCGGCGCCATGGTCGAGGGCGCTGACCCGGTCGTCGACCTGGGATCTTGCGGTAAGCACCAGCACCGGCGAGGTTATTTTTTCCGCCCGCATGCCATCGAGCACGGCAAAGCCATTTTTCCCCGGCAGCATGACATCAAGCACCACAAGGTCATAGCGCTGGACCTTGAGGGCATCTTGCGCGCCCGTCCCGGTTTTCTGCCAATCGACGGCATAGCCCAGACGCTCGAGGCAGGCGACAATGGCCTCGCCCACGTCCTGGGTATCCTCGACGACCAGTATGCGCATGGCGTTCCCGATGACAGCAAAATGACAGGTTTGGAGTATATGGATGGCTCAAACGCCTGCCAATGGCAAGGCTGGGCCGCGCAAGACGGCTGTTCAACAGTTTAACAACGTAATGGGAGACTATCATGAAAAGACGCACAATTTTTGCAAGCCTTTTGGCTCTGGCGCTGACGGCAGGCTATGCCGCCCCGGCATTGGCCCTTGACGATCTGCGGATCATCGCCCCGGCAAAGCCCGGCGGCGGCTGGGACCAGACGGCGCGCTCGCTTTCGGAAGTGATGGCCAGCCTTGGCGCCAAGGGCGGCACGGTTGAAAATGTTCCGGGCGCTGGCGGGGCCGTCGGGCTCGCCCAACTGGTTGACCAGGAAAAGGGCAACGGCAATGTCATGATGGTGAACGGCCTCGTGATGCTGGGGGCGCTTCTCACCAACAAGTCGGCGGTTACTCTCGACATGACGACACCGATTGCGCGCCTGACGGGCGAGTATGAAGTCATTGTCGTTCCGGCCGCCTCGGAGCTCAAGACCGCCGCCGATCTTGTGGCAAAACTGAAGGCTGACCCGGGCGCGGTTGCCTTTGGCGGCGGCTCCGCCGGCGGCACCGATCACATTCTCGCGGGCCTTATCGCCAAGGCAGCAGGAGCGGATGTGTCGAAACTGAACTATGTGCCGTTCTCCGGCGGCGGCGAAGCGCTTGCCGCCGTCATGGGTGGCCACGTCGTTGCCGGCATCAGCGGCTATGGCGAATGGGCCGGCCAGATCAAGTCCGGCGAACTTCGCGCCCTTGCGATTTCCGCTCCGGAACGCCAGCCTGGCATCGACATCCCGACGCTGAAGGAACAGGGCGTTGATGTCGAACTCGCCAACTGGCGCGCCATCGTTGCCCCTCCGGGCCTTGATGACGGCCAGACCAAAGCACTGCGCGAAGCGGTTGATGCGGCGGTGAAGAGCGATGCCTGGAAAAAGATACTGACGGAAAAGAACTGGACAGACCTCTACCTTCCGGGCGATGATTTCGGCAAGCTGGTCGCTGCTGAAAATGTCCGCACCACGGAAATTCTCAAGGGCATCGGCCTCGTTCAATAACGAGAGGCCATGAAAACAAAAGAGACGATATCCGGGGCCGGTCTTGCGATCGGCCTCGGCCTTATTGCCATCGCATCGGTCATTGGTTTTGAAACCATGCAGATGCAGGTGCCGCCGAGCTATGCCCGGGTCGGCCCGCAGATTTTCCCTTATATGATTGCCATCGGCATGGCGATCACCGGCGCGCATATCGCCTGGAAAAGTTATCGCGGCGAAGATGAAGCCGCCGAGATCGAGGATGCCGGGCCGACGGAGTGGAAAAGCGTTGCCCTCATCGCCGCAGGCCTCATTGCCCATATGAACCTGCTGAAGCCTTTGGGTTTTGTGCCGGCGGGAGTCATTTTATTCTGGTCGGTGGCGTTCGCCTTTGGCAGCAGGCGCTATGGGCGTGATGTTCTCGTCGGGCTGCTTTTGGTGCTTTTCGCCTATGCCGGATTTACCTATGGCCTGGGCCTGCAACTGCCGCAGGGTTTATTGAAGGGATGGCTCTGAGATGGACTCCTTCCTTGCCCTGATGGATGGCTTTGCCACGGCAATCACGCCCATCAACCTCATGTGGTCGCTGATCGGGGTAACGCTGGGCACCCTCATCGGCATATTGCCCGGCATTGGCCCGGCCCTGACCATCGCCCTTCTCCTGCCGGTGACGCGGAATCTCGATCCCACCGGGGCTTTCATCATGTTTGCCGGCCTCTACTACGGCGCCATGTATGGCAGCTCCACCACCAGCATCCTGCTCAATACGCCGGGGGAATCCGGATCGATCATGACGGCTGTTGAAGGAAACCTGATGGCGCGGCAAGGGCGGGGTGCGGCGGCGCTTTCGACGGCGGCCATCGGCTCTTTCGTGGCAGGCACGCTCGGAACCCTAGCCCTGACATTTCTGGCGCCGCTTTTTGTCAAGCTGGCGCTGCTGTTTGGCCCGGCGGAATATTTTGCGCTTATGGTTCTTGCATTCACAACGGTCTCCGCCCTGCTCGGTGCTTCCATCAGCCGGGGCGTTGCCAGCCTGCTTCTGGGCCTGGCTTTCGGGCTTGTCGGCACCGACATTCTCACGGGCCAGCCGCGTCTGACGTTCGGCTTTTTAAGCCTGCTGCGCGGGATTGATATCGTGGTGGTGGCGGTTGGCCTGTTTGCCGTGGGCGAGGCGCTGTTCATGGCCTCGCAGACGCGGTTGCGCACGGCGGAAATCCTGCCGATCAGGGGTTCGCTGTTCATGACGCGGGAGGAATGGCGGCGGTCATGGAAACCATGGCTGCGCGGCACCGGGCTCGGCTTTCCATTTGGCGCGCTGCCGGCGGGCGGCACGGAGATTCCAACCTTCCTCTCCTACTTCCTTGAAAAAAAGCTCAGCAAGCATCCGGAAGAATTTGGCCGGGGCGCCATTGAAGGCGTGGCCGGCCCGGAAGCCGCCAACAATGCGGCAGTTGCCGGCGTGCTGGTTCCGCTGCTTGCGTTGGGTCTGCCGACATCGGCCACAGCGGCAATCCTGCTGGCGGCCTTTGAACAATATAATCTCCAGCCGGGGCCGCTGCTGTTTTCCGGCTCTTCCACTTTGGTGTGGGGGCTGATTGCCAGCCTCTATATCGGCAACGTCATGCTGCTGGTGCTCAACCTGCCGCTCGTCGGCCTGTGGGTGCGCCTGCTCTCCATTCCGCAGCCGCTGCTCTACGGCGGCATTCTGGTGTTCTCGACGCTTGGGGTTTATTCGCTCAACAACTCGACCTTCGACCTGGTTTTGCTGTTCATCGTGGGGATCATCGGCTTCCTGATGCGGCGCCATGAATTTCCGGTGGCGCCCTGCATCATCGGCCTGATCCTCGGGCCGCTGGCGGAAGCCCAGTTCCGCCGCGCCCTGTCAATCAGCCAGGGCGACCCTTCGGTTTTTGTGACTCATCCGCTCTCGGCGGTTTTGCTGGCGCTTGCGGCGGCGGTGATCGTGGTTCCGATTGCCCTGCGCCGCTTCAAATATGTTTAAAGCTCCCATTCCCGGCGCTTGGGAGTACTTGCCTAAACCTGTGAATACTGCGTAAATCGATGAGTCGATCCGGTTGTGTTTTGTACGGTACCGGACGGTTTGGGGCATTTAAGTTTCGGGAAGTAATGTGACCTAATGGCAGCACCACAACGTCGTTCACTGTTTCGCTCCGAAACTCTGGCGACGGGGCTCATTCTTGCTTTTTTGGTTTTCCTGCTTGGCGGCACGGCACTTGTCCTGAGAAATGCCTATCAGGCGGCCAATGAGATTGCGCGCATCCGGGCCATTTCTTCGGCCGAAGTCGTGGCCGCCAACTTCGAGTGGGTGGGCGAGACGTCGCACCAGTTGTTGCAGCGGGTTGACGATTTTGTCGGACCAAACCTTGACGCCCTGCCCGCAAACGCCTTGGGATTTCTCAAGGAGGCGGTTTCGACTCTGCCTGGCGCACCGCGCATTTATCTTGTTGGCGCCGATGGCGGCACACGGCTTACGACCGATCCTGATTTCAAGCCCATCGACATCCGCGACCGGGATTACTTCAAGGCCGTGGCCGATGGTGCGCCAACCTATATTTCCCCCATGCTGGTGAGCCGGCTCAACGGCGAACAGATATTCGTCATCAGCAAAAGGGTCGAGCGCAACGGGGTTTTCGTGGGCGCGGCTATTGTTTCATTCAATTCACAACTTATCGAGAAAGTGTGGAATTCGCTGCGCTTTGATCCCACCTCAGCAGTTCTGGTGGTGCGCGATGACGGCATGGTCGTTGCACGCTATCCCCGGCTGGAAGGCACCTTGGACATAAGTTCTTCTGTCCTCTTCACGACTTACCTGCCGCAGAATCCCAGCGGAACCTATGAGGCGGTTTCAGTGGCGGATGGCGTCAAGCGCATTGTGGCCTACCGCCGTGTAGATGGTTCGCGGCTCATTGCCATCGCCTCCATTGGGCACGATGTGGCCTTTGCGCCATTTTACAAATTCTCTGTCCTGAGTCTCGCGATTGCGCTGCCTCTTGCCCTGTTCCTGGCTTTTCTCGCGTGGGTCACCTTCCGCTGGCTGGCACAGGAAACACGGCAGAGGAACCAATTGGCCGCAGCCCTTGAATCAAATCAGATGCTGTTCCGGGAGATTCACCACCGGGTTAAAAACAACCTGCAGGCGGTGAATTCGCTGATCAATCTGCAAAAGATAGATCCCAATGCAAAACAAGAAATGGGCCACCGCATTCAAGCGATGGTTGCGGTGCACGAGCAGATTTACCGGAACGACCAATTCGGACTGGTAGATGCCTCGGCCTATATCCCGGCGATTATCGGAAAGCTGGTTGAATCCTACGGGCGCGAGATCAAGCTGAATTACGATCTTGAGTCCATTGAAGTTGACCGCGAGCATGCGCTCCCCCTCGGACTCGTGGCAAATGAAGTGGTTTCCAATGCAATGAAATATGCCTTCCCGGAAGACAGGGAAGGCAGCCTGAATATCACGCTTAAGAAATCAGAAGACGGGCGCACGGGCATTCTGACAATCCATGACAATGGCATTGGATTCAATCCGGAGACTTCCTCAAAAGGTACCGGAAGCAAGCTGATCAATGGGCTGGTGGCGCAAATCCAGGGGGAGATCGGATATCACTTCGAGCAAGGTACGCGGTTCGAGATGCGCTTTCCCTTGCCCAAGCCACCCGCCTAGAGGGGCTGAACCATGCTGCGCATGGTGGCGGCAATTTCATTCACATTATAGGGCTTGGAGAAGAAGCGGGAATTATCCGGCAGGGCATCCAAATTGACCTTCCGAAGTCCCGAGGCAACGACAATCCTGATCGGAGGCCAACGGTCACGCACGGCAGCGGCGAGCTTCAGGCCGTCCATGCTGCCCGGCATATCGATATCGGTGAAGAGGACACGGATGGCGGGATTGGCTTCGAGAATCTTTATGGCACGGTCGGCATCGGGCGCCTGGTAAACCTTGAAGCCGCCCTCCTCAAGCTGATCGACCACATCCATGCGGGTAATCGGCTCATCTTCCACGACCAGCACTGCGATCTTGTCAGGCATCATCATCTCTTTTTACTCAAATACTGTACGCGGTCTCAATAACCTGCCAACAGCTTCGATTGTTTCAATCCCATTCAAGTTTTAGCGTTTCATGCTTAATGGTTTCTCACGAAGCAGATGAACCGCTGCTGAACCTTGATATATGTATTACCAGATAATTAAATCCGTTACATATCAATTATTTGGAGGGGTTGGGGTGGGAACTCAGGCGCTTTGCCTGGACCCGAGGACCGCGCTCAAGGCATCAGAAAGCTGCGTCTGGCTAAAGGGCTTCGAAAGCCTCGGCAATTTTGCGCCAACGCCCGCGGGCAATTCCGCATAACCCGTAGCGAGGATTATCGGCATGCCGGGCTTGTCCGCCAGAATTTCTTCGGCAAGTTGCGCGCCGGTCATGCGCGGCATTGCCTGATCGGTGACGATCAAATCAATCTTGGTTCCCTGGGCAAGAATCTTCAGCGCTTCCGGTCCCGAGTTCGCTTCGATGACGGTATGTCCAAGGTCTTCAAGCATCGCAACAGTGCCCATCCGGACCAAAACATCATCATCAACGGCGAGGACCACAAGTTCCTTCTTTCCAACCGGCTGTGACAATTCCGGGGGCACCGCGTGCGGCAGCTTCTGCGTGTCGGAGTCGGCGGCCACCGGAAGCCAGATCTCGGCGGTTGTACCGACATCCTTCTTGCTTTTAAGACGCAAGCAACCGCCGGATTGCTCGGCGAAGCCCTGCACCATCGAGAGGCCCAAGCCGGTTCCCTTGCCAACACCCTTCGTCGTAAAGAAGGGCTCCGCCGCTCGATTGATTATGGCATCAGACATTCCTTCGCCCTTGTCCTCGACGGCAAGGCAAACATATTTTCCGGGCTGCAGACGCAGGCCATTATCCTGCAGCAGATTTTCTTCGCGGCCGGAAATGATCAGCGGGCCGCCGTTGGGCATGGCATCGCGGGCATTAACCGCCAGATTGAGAAGCGCTGATTCCAACTGGTTAGCATCAGCACGGACTTTTGGCAGCCCCATGGGAAACCGCAACTCAATCAGGATAGACGGGCCCAGCGACCGTTGCATCAGATCGCTCATTTCGAAAACAAGCTCGTGAACATTGACAGGCCGTTGATCCATGTCCTGCCGCCGCGCGAAAGAGAGCATTCTGTTCGTGAGCGACATTCCGCGCTTTACGCCTTCAGCGGCATTGTCCACGAGGCTGAGCAGTCGTTCGTCATCAGGCAGGCGCTTGCGCAAAAGTTCCATGCTGCTTTGAACGACCATCAGGAGATTGTTGAAGTCGTGGGCAAGCCCGCCGGTGAGCTGGCCTATCGCTTCCAGTTTTTGCGATTGGAACAACGCATCTCGTGCGCCTTCCAGCGCCTGCTCGTTTTTTCTTTTTTCATCTTCGGCTTGCTTGCGTTCGGTAAGGTCGCGGGTGATTTTGGCAAATCCCAGGAGGTTTCCAGATGGATTGCGAATGGCATCAATAACCACGTGGCTCCAAATCCGGCTTCCGTCCTTGCGGACCCGCCAGCCTTCGGTTTCAAACTTGCCTTCCTTCTCGGCGATCGAGAGCGCTTTTTTTGGGAGATTGGCCGCTTGATCCTCGGGCGTATAAAATACGGAAAAATTCTGGCCGATAATTTCCGACGAGCTGTATCCCTTGAACCTCTGCGCCCCAGGGTTCCAACTGGAGACCTTCCCATTGGGATCCAGCAAATAGACGGCGTAGTCGGTTATTGCCTCAACCAAAACGCGGTAGCGGTCCGCGTCAATCATCTCGCGGCGCAATTGATCCGAATTCTTCAGGTCAGTAATATCGACATTGACGCCAATCATGCCGAGCAATTCTCCATCGGGGGAGAACCTGGGCTGGGCATTGGTTTGCAAAGTACGGTACTCGCCTTGTGCATTCCGGTAACGGCCTTCAAGCGATACGCCAGTTTTGTTCGCAAGGCCTTCTGAAACGCTTTTCACGATGCCAGGCATGTCTTCAGGATGCATCGTGCCGCGCCAGTCAAAATCGGTGACAGAGCCTTCTTCGACATTCCAGAACTGCCGTTGCATGCGGTTCAGGTGCAAGCATCCGCCCTGGGGGTTGCTCATCCAGATCATGACGGGGGCGTTCTCCGACATCAGCCGGAAGCGTTCCTCGGATTCGCGCAGTTCTTCGGCGGCCTTTTTCCCCGCCGCTTCAGCCCGCAGCCGCTCGACGGCAAAGCCCAATTGCCGGGCAATCGTCACGGCAAGTTCTGTTTCGGCGCGGCTAAACTTATGGGCTTGCTCGTAATAGGTCATGAACTTCCCGATGACGCCGCCGTTGGAGACCAGGGGAAGAAAGGCCAGGCCGCAGATGTTTTCCTTCTTGATGGTTTCCTTGATTTGGGCGGACTCATCCGTGTCATCAATGTTTTCCACAAATATCGGATCGGGCTGCGACTGGCCCGGCTTCCATGGGGTGTGCCCCTCCACAGCGGCAACATAGGCGGCCGACAAGCCTTTCTGAGCGACAAATTTCATGACGCCGGCAGCATCAAACAGCAGGATGGAGGCCCTCTTGCATCCCAACGTGCTGGTGATGGCGGACAAGGACGCTTCATAGACGTCCGATGCATCGCGGGCCCGGTACAGGCGGTCGGTGAGCCGAAAGAGCCCGGCAAGCTCGGCTTCACGCCGCATTGCCAGGTCGCTGTTCCCAGCAACTCCGGCCTCAACTTGGCCCATTCATACTCTCCCAGCCGACAACGCTCGATTGACCGAAACGCGGGATTGAGAAAATAGTTCCCGCCAGCTCAAGAATATTTTTCCTGCTTTAGGGCAGGCTGGCGGAAGGGGGGGGATTCGAACCCCCGTTACGCTATTAACGCAAACACGCTTTCCAGGCGTGCGCCTTAAGCCACTCGGCCACCCTTCCGCAGAAATTCGGGGGCGCCTGGCCCCCGTCGAATTGCGCCGCACTATAGCGATGAAACTTTGCCGTTCAAGCGTTCTTGAGTGGCGGTGATCGATCTGCCACACTACATAGGTCTCGAGACAAAGGAGACCAAAACCCATGATTTTCGCCCGCAAAAATGCCGAAATGACCGATGCGGCCCGGGCCCTGCCCGGCCGGGCCAGCGCCATTGCCACGGCC
>CADEEO010000063.1:13478-17465 GCA_902826365.1 uncultured Hyphomicrobiales bacterium
CGCCGGAATGACGGATCAAAATACCCCGCGCGGCCTTGCCATTTCAATGTCGCAATCCTGTGGGGAAACTTAGGCCTCACTGACAGGAGACCGCCATGCGCCAGATATTTGCAGCAGCCGTTGCCTTGCCGCTTCTCATTCTTCCCGCCGCGGCCCATCACGGCTGGGGTTCCTATGACGCCAGCAAGCCGCTCACCATCAGCGCCACCATCGAAGAGGTGACGATCGGCAATCCGCATGGCGACTTGATGCTCACCTACAATGGCGAGATGTGGCATGTGACGCTGGCGCCGCTGTCGCGGATGAATGCGCGGGGCGCCACCGCCGACATCGTGAAGCAGGGCGCTGCGATCACCGTTTACGGCTATCCGAAGCGCGACGGCGCGAAGGAAATGCGCGCCGAGTGGATCGAGATCGGCGGCAAGCGCTATCCGTTGCGCTGATGGAGGCGCTTCTCCTCTCGCTGCAGGAATCGGGTTACGGCCACTTCGTGCGCAATTCGGTTTTCTTCTATCCCGCCGCCAATGTGCTGCATGTGCTGGGTGTCTTGAGTTTCTTCGGACTTGTGGCCGCGATGGACCTGGCGCTGCTGGGGGTTGGCCAAACGCCGGCGCGGCAGGTGATCAGGCGGCTCCGGCCCTTCGCCGTGGCGCTTCTGGTTTTGATTGCCGCGACGGGGTCCGTGCTGTTTGTGGCCGAGGCGGTGGCGATTGCCGCCAACCCGGCGTTTCAGCTCAAGGTAGTTCTGATCCTGCTGGCGCTGGCGAATGTCGTCGGCAATGAACTGGTGCTGCGAAGATATGGCGATGGCGCGGGGCTTGCCCGGCTCACCGCCGGGGTGTCGCTTGCGGCGTGGCTGGGCGTTGCGGCGCTGGGGCGGCTCATTGCCTACGTGTGACTATTGCTCTTCTTCGAAAGTAACGGCCACGTCCGCATTGGCGGAGAGGCGGACCTTGCCGCCCTCGATGCCGGCGATGAGGGCCTGGGAGACATAGTGATGGTGGCCCTTGTGGCTGCCCTCGCCGCTGTCAGCCCTGGTGAGCTTGATGCGGCCGCCTTCGACGCGGTCAACGGTGCCGACATGCACGCCATCGGCGCCGATGACTTCGGCGTGTTCCTTGATCTTTGAAAGATTGTCCATTCGGTGTTCCCTTCGAAGTTACATTTGGAAAGAGGGCCTAGTACCAGCGGCCCCGGCCATACCAGCCGCCGCCAAAGAGAAAAAACAGGATGATGATGAGGATGATAAGTGTCGTGGTGTCCATGTTGCGCTCCTGTTCGCGAGTGTCGCTGCAGAGAAACGCGGGAGCGGCAAAAAGGTTCCCCGGGCATGGCTCCGCCCTTGATGAAAACAGTTATTCTGCTTTCAGATTAGGTGAGAAGCGAAGGGCAGCGCCTCAGCTTGTATTGGGTTTCATCGCCTCCCAGGCGAGGAAATCGCATTCGGCGAGGATTTCCTCGACCTCGTGGACGGGCTTCCGGCGGTAGCCGGGAGGGCGTCCCGAGCGGAGCGGCGTGAGCTCCTTGTACTCAGGCGAGGCCCTGCGCCGTTCCTGGCAGCGCACGAGGCGCCTGGCCTGGCGGGGAAGGTCCTCGAGGGCGAGCTTCACGGCCTGGAGCCTGCGGTGGAGGCGCGTGGCACTGGCCAGGCCATCGGGCGGCGGCGGGGGCTCAACCACCGGCTGGGGCTTTGGCCAGAGGGCGGCCACCGTTGGATCATTCCCTAAGATACGGATGCGCGGCATGACCCGGGGGCCTTTCCGGCGGGACACGCGCGCAAACTTGAATCTCTTGCGCGGATCGAAGAGCTGGAAGGAGGGAAGCCTGCTTCCACCGCCCTTTCCAATCTTCTGCCCCTTGGCCATGGGCCGTGAAGGAACCAGCTTCACCACGACATTCCGCGCTGCAATGACAATGAGCCGCCGCACGGCGGATTCGGCGGGCCTGAGCACCGCCAGCACGGCGCTGTGCAGGGACCGTGGAATCCGCGAAGCCGCATCGGTGCCGTCAAGCCCCAGCAGGGCGAAGAGGACCGCAATGATGCCGTTCAGCGCCTTGCTGTTGCGTGTGATGGCCAAATCCCAGTCCATATGGCTCCTATCCTGCGTAGAGAACATAACAGGAACACAAATGGCATAATAGGAATATAGTGTCAAGGGGGTGCGTGCGAAGAAATTTGACATTGTAAATCTACATAGCTATATAGAATAACAACTAAGGGCTAATTGCTAGGAGCGTTGCTGTGAAAAATAGCGAACCACGATTGTCGCACCCAAGCCTTCAGATTTTACGGATGTTTCTCGATCAACCGCTTGAGTCGCTATCTGGGTCCGATATCTCGAAGAAAACTGGGATTCTGTCGGGGACTCTCTATCCTATTTTGCTTAGGTTTGAGCGCGTAGGTTGGCTTAAAAGCCAATGGGAATTGCTAAATCCAAAGGAAGAGGGTCGACCCAGAAGAAGACTTTATAAGATTACGGGTCTTGGACAGAACAAAGCTAAAGAAGCACTTCTTTCCCTCGGCTCGTACGAAGGGAGGCCAGCATGGAATACGTAATTGCAGTTTTGTTGGCCTTATTGGTCCGCGAGCTTTATGCTTGGGTTCCAAATCTATCTGCATGGTTACTGCGAAGGGCCGCGTTTAGAGTTTGCACCGAAGAGCGTGAACGGTGCCTTGAGGAATGGCGAGCGGCCCTAGCAGATTTTCCAAATTCGCTTGTAGCGCTTCTACATGCGATGAGCATTTTCTGCGGCAGCGCCACATATAAAATCAACTCAGATTACTATAGGTCGGAGATCGAACTGTTTGATTCTGAGTTCCAATCAGTAATGTCAGCCCACCGGAAACTCGCAAAACAACTTAAGGCTAGCATTGCCGGGCATCAATATCGAGCGTCGAAGCGAAGTTTAAAAATTACTACTATCACCACCGATGAGTACCGCCAACACTGGGAAAGCGCCAACAGGCATTCTAAATCTCCATACGACGACACTTTTTTGGAAATTCAAGATTGTTTGTTGAAGTTGGCTGACACAACCCAAAAGCAGGACGAGCTTATGGATAGGCCTATCCGATTACTGTCCTTCAAGCTTACGAAAATTGAAGAATTAGAGAAGAAAATTCTGTGGCACCGCAATCAAATTGGCGGGCTCATTGAGAGGTGGCGTCCAAATGTGCCAAGAGTAAAAATGATTGATCAACAAATGCGTGAGGACTTTAACGTCATTAAAGATCTCATCGCAAAAGAGGAAGTTTTTGAAGGTGATGAAGAAAAACAGTGGCGTCGGTATGGCGTTACATTTGCGAAACAAAGGAAACGACTCGAACTCCTTACTAATAATTACATCCGTTCAGTTAAACATTTCGATAAACGCACGTTTGTTGAGTTTGGCGAAAAATTATTCCAGCAGGATTCGTCCACTTGGCAACGAACAGTTTCAGAATAGAGTTAGCGGCTATGCTCGACCTTGATCCAAAACAAAACTTCATGTTCAGGGAAGCTAGTATTTTGGCTTGGAACGCCTCAGTTCAACGAGCAAAACTTTACAGAAAAGATATTCCTCTCGAAGATAGGCGCAAAGGCGAGTTCAGAGAAAATATCCTAAAGTTTATCGAAGAAACGATTCTCCACAAGTACGAAACAGGTTCCACCATCGATGATCATGTTGCCAACATCCAAACGCTTGTCATGCATGGTACGCGAACAGATGAGGGTATTCTTGGAATTGATGGATACAAATTTGGTGTAGCTCAGAAGCTACTTAACCTCCTGCTGAAATATTTGTGGTGTTTGGGACACATCCATGAGCCGCCACACTGTCCCGTTGATAGGATCGTGCTTGGCAAAACAAGTCTAAAGGGCAAAATGAACTGGACCCAAATCACTTCCAAGGAGCAATACCTCAAAGCCATTGATGAAATCCACGCTATGGCAAAAAAGGAAGGTCTCACATTACCGGAGTGGGAGCTAAAGCATTTCTTGAGGC
>CADEEO010000064.1 GCA_902826365.1 uncultured Hyphomicrobiales bacterium
GGAACGGGGCCACTGTCTATCAGAAGGCCATTGCCATCATGGGCAAGAAGATTGATGGAAATTGAGGAGCACATAGTTTCATGACCTCCAAATCCAATCTTGTGATTAATCCGCAGCGGCTGTGGGACAGCCTTATGGAGACGGCGAAGTTTGGCGGCACGGTGAAGGGCGGCATCAAGCGGCTGACGGTATCGGACGAGGACAAGCGGGTGCGCGACTGGCTCAAGGCGCAGTGCGAAGCCTTGGGCTGCGTGGTGCAGGTTGACAGCGTGGGCAACATGTTTGCAACGCGGGCCGGCAAGCGCAAGGATTTGCTGCCGATTGCCTTGGGTTCACATCTCGATACGCAGCCCACGGGCGGAAAGTTTGATGGCGTGCTGGGGGTGCTCGGCGCTTTGGAGGCGCTGCGTACTTTGGTAGACATGGGCTATGAAAGCAATGCGCCGCTGATGATTGTGAACTGGACTAACGAGGAAGGTTCGCGCTTTGCGCCGGCCATGCTGTGTTCGGGGGTTTATGCCGGCGTGTTCACGCCGGAGTTTGCCTATTCGCGGGAAGACCGGGACGGCATCAAGCTCGGCGATGAATTGAAGCGCATTGGCTATCTCGGGTCGGAACCTGTCGGTTCGCACAAGTTCCAGGCGATGTTTGAGCTTCACATCGAGCAGGGGCCCATTCTTGAAGCGGAAGAAAAAATGATCGGCGTTGTTACCGGCGTGCAGGGCATGCGCTGGTATGAGGTGACGGTGCGCGGGCAGGAATCGCATACGGGTGCCACGCCGATGCTGCTGCGCAAGAATGCGTTGCTGGGTGCGTCGCGGATGATTGAGGCCATTCACCAGGTGGGACTTTCGCATCTGCCCGGCGTGGCATCGGTGGGCCTGATCGAGAACCGGCCGAACAGCCGCAATGTGGTGCCGGGAGAGGTTTTCTTCACGGTTGATCTGCGCCATCCGGATGAGACGGTGCTGGACAAGATGGAGGCGGCCTTCCGCGCCGCGCTGGGGCCGATTGCGGAGGCAGAAAAACTGACGTTCGAGGAAAAATGCATCTGGAAATCCCCGGCGGTGAAATTTAATCCGGAGTTGATTGAATGCGTGCGCCGGGGTGGTGCGCAGGCGGGCTTCAAGATGCGCGAGATGGCATCTGGTGCGGGCCATGACGCGGCTTATATTGCCAGGGTTGCACCCACCACAATGATTTTCGTGCCCTGCCTTGGCGGCATTTCGCATAATGAAGCTGAATCCACCACCTTTGAAGAATGTGGTGCCGGTTCCCAGGTCTTGCTGAACGCAGTTCTCGAATATGACCAGAAATTCGCCTGAGCTTTCAGCCCGGGCACGGGAGATTGCCTTAGAGCTCACTTCATGGCCATCGGTCACGGGTACCGCGGGAGAAGCCGCTTTTGCTCAAAGAATTCAGGAATACCTTCGCCTTAAAGGCTTTGAGGAAAGCATATGGGCTTCTGTTGATAAGAGATCATACCATCGCGGCAATGTCGCCTTTAGAAAGCGCGGCCGCTCGCCACATACAATTGTGCTCACCGGCCATTTCGATACGGTGCCCTATGATGACTATGGCGCGCTTGCCGATTTGGCGCTTGAGCCGGAGATACTTACGAAATCCATCATAAACCGGCTTCGGCAAAGCGGCGAAAACAAATTCGCCTTGCAGGATTTTGAAAGCGGGGACTTTCTTGCGGGGCGCGGGCTGCTCGACATGAAGGCCGGATTGGCCGCAGGCCTTGCAGCCATGGAGGCCTATGCGGGAGACGCCTCAATTCTGTTTCTTGCGGTTTGCGATGAAGAAGAAACGTCGGCGGGGGCGCGGGTTGCCGCACCCATGTTAAGAAACCTGGAAAAGCAGCTCGGCCTTGAAATCAAATTGGTCATCAATCTCGACGCCATTTCGGATCAGGGGGATGGGTCGAGTGGCCGTGTCGTTACCTATGGCTCAATCGGGAAATTGCTGCTGACCGCCTTCGTTCACGGCAAGCAAACGCATGCGGGTTATCCGCAGGATGGTGTGAATGCAGCGTACGTCGCGGCGGAGCTTTTGACAGAGTTTGAATTATCCCCGTTGCTGTCCGAGCGCACGGGTGAGGAACTGGCGGCACCTCCAACCGCTCTTCATTCGAAGGATTCAAAAACCGGCTACAACGTAACAACCCCGCAGCAGGCCTGGGTGTACTGGAACACCATGCAGCACCGGAGAACTGCCGGTGATGTGTTTAGCATTGCGATGGATCATGCGAAGCGCGCCGTGGATCGGGCAAAGGCGCGTATGAATCAAGACATCGATTTGATCAGCTTTGCGGAACTGAAGAGCAAGCATGCTTACAGTCTGCCGAAACAAGATGCGTCGCTGAATTTTCCGGAACAGTCACGCCTTGCCACGCTTGCCATTATTGAAAGCCTTGGCATCAGCAAGCCGACGGTGGTTTTGGGGTTTGGCTCCATTCCCTATTCGGCGGTGTCGCTGAGGGATGAAAGTTTACGTGCTGTGATTTCCGAAGCTGTCCAATCCTTCGGCCTCGGCGCGGTCAATTATTTTGCCGGCATTTCGGACATGAGCTTTTTTGGCGAGGCATCGAGCGATCTTCTGGTGGTGGCGTCCAATACACCGATCTGGGGAACGAGCTTCACCTTGGCGGAACCGGCGGGCTATCCTTGCATCAACATCGGCCCGTGGGGGCGGGATTATCATCACTGGCTGGAGCGGCTCCATGCGCCTTATGCATTCGAGACGTTGCCGAAAGTCTTGCTCGCGGTGATTGATGCGGTGTTCAAGAAAGGCTAGAGAGCCTCGACCCATCAACAGGAGAGAGCGATGAGCATTACGAGAATTGGCGCCGGCAAGCGCATGAGCGAAGCGGTTATTCATGGCGGCAAGGTCTATCTCGCCGGATTTGTGGCGGAGAAAACTGTCGGCAAGTCAGTCAAAGAACAGACCGCCGATATCCTGGCGCAGATCGATGCCACGCTGAAGCAGGCCGGAACTGACAAGAGCAAAATCCTGAAAGCGAATATCTGGCTCACTGACATCGGCAAATGGGCGGAGATGAACGAAGCCTGGGATGCCTGGGTTGTGGCCGGGCAGACGCCGGCGCGCGCCACGGTTGAATCCAAGCTTGCCGGCCCCGGCCTTGATGTCGAGATCATGGTGGAAGCCGCGATCTAACGAAACCTCCTGTAACGGCTTGTTATGGCAGCATTTTTACCATGACGGCCAAGCCCATGGAACCTTCCGGACTGCCGGTTGTTAACAATTAACAATTGGTTAGTCCGGGGTCACATTGCGGCCATAAAGGCCCCTATGTTGCGCCGCAGCATGAGAGAGGGCCTATCATGAAGCATATGGTTTTTGGCGTTTTGATCGGGTTTCTGACTTTGGGCGGATTCGACTCCGGAGTGGAAGCCAAGTCAACAAGCGGCGTTGCATCCTACTACAAATCGGGCAAGCAAACCGCCAATGGCGAGCGTTTCAATCCAAACGGGCTAACAGCCGCCCACCGCACCCTGCCTTTCGGCACAAAACTCCGGGTGACAAATACGAAAAACGGAAAATCCGTGGTGGTGCGCATCAATGACCGCGGGCCTTTTATCCCGGGCCGGGTGATTGATTTGAGCCTGGGCGCCGCGAAAGTTGTCGGAATGACGACCTCCGGCGTCGTGAAAGTCACTTATTCCGTTCTCAATTGAAATTTTTAGGCTTAATGGAGTTTCCGGCCTCACACTTGCTTAACCAAGTTTGTTGAACACGTTCCATTTCTTACCCCCCATTAACACCCGGCGCGATATTGCTTCTCGAAAATAGTGGGAAGTGTCTCGTGGAAATCAAAGACGATATCAGCCAGCGGACCGAAGCTCCGGCGCGCAAATGTGTTTTGATTGTCGATGACGACCCGCTCATCTGCGATGTGCTGGCCAGCCTGTTTTCCAATCTCGGCTATGAGACGGTGACGGCCGAGGACGGCGAAGCGGCCTGTGACCGCATTGCCCAGGATAATCTTTCCCTTGCCGTTGTCGATCTGAACATGCCCAAGCTCGATGGCTTCGGCCTGCTCCGCCACATAAGGCAGCATCCGCGCACCGTTGATCTGCCCGTCATCATTTCAACCGGCTATGATGACCGCCCTTCCATTGAAGAGGCTTACCGCCTTGGGGCCTCGTCCTTTGTCACCAAGCCCATCAACTGGGCGCAGTTCGGCTATCATGCGCAGTTCGTCATCCGCAACGGCGAGATCGAGCGGGACCTGAGGCGCGCCGAGGCCGAAGCCCGCGCTGCCAGCAAGATGAAGAATGGCCTGTTCAGGATCCTGAGCCACGAACTCAAGACACCGCTTGTGGCCCTCATTGGCCTGACCGACGTTCTGGCGGAAGCGCTGAAGGACAAGGTTGAGGCGATTGAAGCCGAACAGCTTGGCCACATTGTCGGCGCCTCGCAGCGCCTGAACCGGCTGATCAGCGATATCCTGGTTCTTTCCAAATCATTTTCCGGTGCATCCAGCCTGCGCGTTTCCAATGAAAGCATGACCGATCTGCTTGACGACAGCATTGTGGGGCTGGAAGCCAACGCAAGGGCCAAGAGCATCAAGATCAAGATCGCGCGGCCGGGCAAAGGCCTGATGCTGTGCTGCGACAGCCAGCTGCTGCGCCAGGCCATCAAAAAGCTGGTCGACAATGCCATCAAGTTTTCACCGGACGGCGGCACCATTGAAATCTGGGCCCACCGCAAGCCGGATCATTCAACGGTCATTTCGGTGCGCGACAACGGACCGGGCATTTCCCCCAATAAACTGGCGGAATGCCTGCTGCCGTTTATCCAGGAAGACATGTCCTATGGCCGGCCCGCCGAGGGCCTGGGCCTGGGCCTCCCCATCGTGAAGGCCATTGCCGAAGCCCATGGCGGGGAACTCATCTGCCAAAGCACCCAGGGGCAGGGCACGGTTGCGGCCATCTGGATTCCGGATATGTCAACGCCCGTCACCAAGGCCGCCTGAGCCATTCATTTCCGGCATGATTGTGGCCAGCCGCCGCATGGGGCGGCGTTTGTAACAATTCCAAATCTCTGACAGACTGGCTTTATCCAGCAAGTTGTTGTCGGCAAAGTCGTGCAACTTTGCCGCAACGTGCTCTGATCTGAAGGAGATTTCATGAAAGTTGTGTTTACCGACGACCACCGCCTGCATTTTGCGCAAGGGGAAATTTCGGGCGGCGAATTCGTCACGCCCTTTGAACGGCCCTCGCGCATGGAATACATCCTGCGCGAACTGAAGAAGCGCAAGATGGACAACATCGTGCCGCCGAAGCCCCTGGACATGAAGGCGGTGGCGCGGGTCCACGACAAGGGCTTCCTCAAATTCCTCGAAACGGCGTGGAGCGAATGGACCAAGGCAGGCTACCGCGGCGAAATCGTGCCAACCGGATTTGCGGCGCGCAGCATGCAGCAGCGCTGCCCCAAGCATATTGACGGCAAGGTGGGCTATTACATTCACTCGGTTGAAACCTGCATCACGGCGGGCACCTGGGATGCGGCCCGGGCTTCGGCCTCGGTGGCGCTTACGGCGCAGAAACTGATTGCGGGCGGGGAACGGGCAGCCTTTGCCCTGTGCCGGCCGCCGGGGCACCATGCCCATGACGATCTTTATGGGGGCTATTGCTTCCTGAACAATGCGGCGATCGCCACCCAGGCTTTCCGCGATTCAGGTGCGGCGCGGGTGGCCATCCTCGATGTGGACTTTCATCACGGCAATGGCACACAAGATATTTTCTATGACCGCGGCGATGTGTTGTTCTGCTCGCTGCATGGGGAGCCGGAAACGGCCTATCCCTATTTTCTTGGCTTCAAGGATGAGACAGGGGCGGGCAAGGGCGAAGGCTTCAATCACAACTATCCCCTGCCGGAAGGGTGCAGCTATGAAAAGTGGAGCAAGGCATTGGGCCATGCCTGCGGGAAAATCAAAACTTTCTCGCCCGATGTTTTGGTGGTTTCGCTTGGGGTTGATACCTACGAAAAAGACCCGATCAGCTATTTCAAATTGAAGTCGGAAGATTTCCGCGATTACGGGCGGCGCATTGCTAAATTGAAGCTGCCAACGCTGTTCGTGATGGAAGGCGGCTATGCCATCGAGGCCATCGGGGTGAACACGGTGAATGTGCTGGAAGGCTTCCTTGATGCGTGACCCGCGTTACGATGTGCTTTTTGATCCCGTCAAAATTGGCCCGGTGACGGCGAAGAACCGTTTTTACCAGGTGCCGCATTGCAATGGCGGCGGTTACCGGGACCCAAGCGCTGCCGCTGAAATGCGCCGGGTGAAATCGGAAGGGGGCTGGGGCGTTATCTTCACCGAGCAGGTGGAAATTCATCATTCATCGGAGATCACGCCTTTCATCGAGCTGCGCATCTGGGATGAAGACGACATGCCGGGCCTCACCAAGATGGCCGATGCCATTCATTCCAACGGCGCATTGGCGGGCATTGAGCTGGCCTATAGCGGAACCAATGGCCCCAATCTTTACACCCGCGAAGTGCCGATGGGACCGATGCATAGTCCCATTCTGACCTTCACCAGCGATCCGGTGCAGGCCCGCGCCATGGACAAGGAGGATATCCGGAATCTGCGTCACTGGCACAAGCTGGCCTACCGGCGAGCCAAGCGCGCTGGCTATGACATCATGTGCCTTTACGGGGCCCATGGCTTTGGCATTCTGCAGCACTTCCTGTCACGGCGGACCAATCAGCGCAGCGATGAATATGGCGGCTCGTTGGAGAACCGGGCGCGGCTGCTGAAAGAATTATTGAGCGATGCGCGCGACGAGGTGGGACAGAGTTGCGCCGTGGCGGTGCGGCTCTCGCTCGAAGAACTGGGCGAGCAGGGATTTTCCAACGCGGAACTGCGCGATCTCATTGGCCTCCATGCGGAGCTTCCCGATATCTGGGATTTTGCTCATGGCACCTGGGAAGCCTGTTCCGGCACCTCGCGCTTCAAGCCGGAAGCGGCGCAGGAGGATTTGATCCGGGGGATCAAGCAACTCACATCAAAGCCCGTGGTGGGCGTGGGGCGTTTCACCTCGCCGGATTTGATGGTGCGGCAGATCAAGCAGGGAATCCTGGATTTTATCGGCGCGGCGCGACCTTCCATCGCCGATCCGTTTTTGCCGAACAAGATTAACGAGGGCCGCATCGAGGATATCCGTGAATGCATCGGCTGCAACATCTGTGTGACGGGGGACATGACGCAATCCCTGTCGCGCTGCACGCAGAATTCCTCCTTCATGGAGGAGTGGCGCAAGGGCTGGCATCCCGAGCGGATGAAGCCCGCCACATCATCGCGCAAGATATTGGTTGTGGGTGCGGGGCCAACCGGACTTTCGGCGGCGCACAGGCTGGGGCTTCGCGGCTATGAGGTGGCGCTCTCGGAAACCAGCACGGAGCTTGGCGGGCGGGTGGCCAGGGAATGCCGGTTGCCGGGGCTTTCCGCCTGGGGCCGGGTGCGGAATTACCGCCAGGGGCAGATCGAGAAAATGGCCAATGTAGCGATCTACCGTGAATCAAAAATTGGCGCGGATGATGTTTTCGATCTCGGCTTTTCGGATGTTGCCGTTGCCACGGGTTCGACGTGGCGAAGGGATGGCGTGGCGCGCTATCACACGCTGCCGATAAGCATCGATGCGGGAATGCCGATGTTCACGCCAGATGATGTGATGGACGGCAAGCTCCCGGCGGGCCATGTGGTGATTTATGATGATGACCACTACTACATGGGAAGCGTGCTGGCGGAGTTGTTGATTTCGAAGGGATGCCGCGTGAGTTTTGTGACGCCCTCCACAAAAATTGCCGAGTGGAGCGTGAATACGCTTGAGCAGGGGCAGATTCAGAAGCGGCTTCTGGAGCTTGGCGCTGAGATCAAAACAAGCCATGCGGTGGCTGAGGTTGGGGCTGGTTCGGTGACGATCGCTTGTGCCTATACGGGGAGGCTCAATGAGATTTCCTGCGACGGCGTGCTTCTGGTTACGGCGCGGCTTCCCAATGATGTGCTCTATACGGATCTCATGGCGCAGAAGGCCAGGTGGGCCGACAGCGGGATTGAATCGGTGAAGGCCATCGGGGACGCGCAGGCGCCGGCGGCAATTGCCTGGGCCACCTATGCGGGGCATCGCTATGCGGAGGAATTTGATGCCACCGATATCGGCGATGCATTGCCATTCAAGCGGGAAGTTGCGGGGTTGAGGGACTGAGATGGGCAAACTGACTGTGGCCATTACGCAAATGGCATCGGAAAATGACTGGAAGAAGAATTGCGACAAAGCGGAGAAGCTGGCGCGCGATGCGGCCAGGCAAGGGGCGCAGCTCATTCTCCTCCAGGAATTGTTTGATGGGGATTATTTCTGCATCGAACAGCACACGCGATTTTTCAAAAATGCCCACGAAATCGAGCATCATCCCACAGTGGCGCGTTTTGCGGCGCTGGCAAAGGAACTGGGCGTGGTGCTCCCCATCAGTGTTTTTGAGCGCGCCGGGCAGGCCCATTACAATACGACGGTAATGGCGGATGCGGATGGCAAGCGCCTTGGCATCTACCGCAAGTCGCATATTCCCGACGGGCGCGGCTATCAGGAGAAGTTTTATTTCTCGCCGGGCGACACGGGCTTCAAGGTTTGGGATACGGCGGCGGGCAAGGTGGGGCTTGGCATTTGCTGGGACCAGTGGTTTCCCGAATGTGCCCGCGCCATGGCGCTGATGGGGGCGGAAATCCTGCTTTATCCCACGGCGATTGGCTCGGAGCCGCCAAACCCTTCCTATGATTCCAGCAACCATTGGCAGAACACGATGCGGGGCCATGCGGCGGCCAACATCATGCCGCTGGCCGCTTCCAACCGGGTGGGGCGGGAAGTGGCGCCCGATGGCCGGGCCGATGTTTTCTATGGCCGGTCCTTCATTGCCGATTACCAGGGCGAAAAATTAACCGAGATGGACCGGGTTGAAGAAGGGGTGCGGCTGCAGAGTTTTGACCTGGCGGCGATTGGTGAATTGCGCCGGACCTGGGGGGTGTTCCGCGACCGGAGGCCCGAACTTTATGGCAGCCTCTTGTCAATTGATGGTAAATTACGCTTTCCCGCCACATAGTTAGCTGCTTTACGACAATCCGGCGCCCTATTCGCGGGCTAGTTTGGCGTCATGGAGAAACCGGGTTTTCCCATACAGCACCTCATCATCGCGGGCCTGCTTGCCGCCATTGGCATTGTTGTCCTTGCCGGCCAGTC
Organism: uncultured Hyphomicrobiales bacterium; assembly: GCA_902826365.1. Classification (GTDB taxonomy): domain Bacteria; phylum Pseudomonadota; class Alphaproteobacteria; order Rhizobiales; family Aestuariivirgaceae; genus Aestuariivirga. The sequence continues at coordinate 9,267 of CADEEO010000064.1, forward strand.
CCATGCGGGCAACCGCTATTGCATGTATTACCCGGAAGACCCCAATTGCTATGAAACGCTCTATGGCCAGCATGATGCTTCGCAAGCGCCTGGAGTTGATGGCGGGCAATTTGATAATGGCAATTTCACCTTTCAGCCATCTCCGCCGCGGCCACGGGCCAAGTCTGCCACCTCGTGCCAAAGCATTGGCCGGGCGCTGCGGCAGCATGGCTACCGCCAGGTGCGCCCGGTTGATTGCGGCGGCGTGGATTACAAATATGTGGCCTATCTCGGCTACCAGCGCTACCTGCTGCGGGTGAACAGCCGCAACGGCGAGATTGTCCACGAAATCAATTATTGATCGCGGGGCGCTTTTCCCTGGTGGTGTACCAGCCGCCAAGGGCTTTTTCGTAAGCCAGCCCGGCGCGGAAGACGCGGGCGTCATCCCAGGTGCGGCCAACAATTTGAATGCCGGTGGGAACGCCCTGCGATGTATGGCCTGAGGGCACCGCGAGCACCGGGCAATTGTGCAGCATGTTGAACTGCGCCGTCATGACCCAGCCATGTTCCGGATCGGCCTTTTTGCCGTTGACGGTAAACGCCTGATCCCAGGGATCATGCTCGGCCTTGACCGCTGCCAGATTGTTGGTGGGGCAAATGAAAACATCATGGGAGGCCAGCACAGGCCCGAGAGTTTGATACATGGCGTGGCTGCGGGCCCAGGGCTTGTGGACATCATCGATGGTTGAATGGCGTTCAGCGGCTTCAGCGAATTTGAGGGCGTAGCCGGTCATGAGATGGGCATTGGTTTTGCGCTGCCAAATGGTCTGGCGGCCAAAATTCATCGTGTTGTACCAATGGAGGGCGTCCAGATCGATGGCGCTGGTCCAGCCCAAATCAACTTCCTCGACCTTGGCGCCGAGCGCGCGGAAAACCTGAATGGCTTCGAGAGTTTTTTTCCGGACCTCCGGATCGACCTCGACGTAGCCGAAATCAAGCGAGTAGGCGATTTTCCAGCCTTTGATGCTTTCAGCCTTGAGAGGCAGCCTGACGCGAGCCTGAAGAGAATCGTGGTCAAGCGGATGGGGACCGGATGTCACGTTCTGCATCAGGGCTGCATCGGCAACACTGCGGGTCATGGGGCCGCAATGGTTGAAGCGGTCAAAATTGCTTGGCGGGCCATCAGGATTGCGGCCATGGGGCGGCTTGAAACCCACGATACCGCAGGCGGATGCAGGGATGCGAATGGAACCTCCGATGTCGGTTCCGGTGGCAAGGGTTGTGAAGCCTGCGGCCAGTGCCGCGCCCGAACCGCCGGACGAGCCGCCGGGGCCGTATTCAAGGTTCCAGGGATTTCGCGTAACTCCCCATATCCGTGAATGGGTGACACCGGACAGGCAAAACTCCGGCGTGGTGGTGCGGCCGAAAATGATGGCGCCCGCTTTCTCCAGGCGCTCGATCTGGGGATCGGAATGATCGTCGATGCTGTTGGCGAAGATCAAAGAGCCGTGCGTGGTGCGCTTGTCTTTCACGCGCTGGGCATCCTTCACCAGCAGGGGAATGCCTTCGAGGGCGCGCGGCTTGAAGCCGCGTTTCGCGTAAAGCTGCTCAGCCGCCTTTGCCTTGGCGAGGGCCTCATCGAAATAGCAGTCGGCAAGGCAGTTTATTTCCTTGTTCAACTTCTGGCTGCGCGCGATCAGTGTTTTAAGCAGCTCGGCGGGCGAGGCCTTGCGGGCCTTGAACAGTTTCAAAAGCTCCGCTGCAGAGGCATAGGCAAGATCAACATTGGTCATAGACAATTTCCATGGATTAGAGTTAGGCAGGAGTTTGAACCATAATGAGGGAACTAGTCCATGGCCGGTAAGCTTGAGGGTCGCGTCGCATTGGTCACTTCGGCGGGGCAGGGCATTGGCCGGGCCTCGGCCATTGCGCTGGCGCGGGAGGGGGCCAAGGTTTTTGCAACCGACATCAGGGAAGACCTGTTCAAGGACATTGCGAAGGAACATCCTGGCATAACAGGCTTTGGATTGAATGTTCTGGAGCAGGCGGCGGTGGATGCGGCATTGAAACGCACCGGCCCTATCGACATCCTGTTCAACTGCTCGGGATTTGTGCACAACGGCACGGTGCTGGACTGCGAAGAGAAGGATTGGGACTTCTCTTTTGACCTCAACGTGAAGGCCCATTACCGGATGATCAAGGCCTATCTGCCGGGCATGCTGGCCAAGGGCAAAGGCAATGTCATCAACATGGCGTCGGTGGCGTCGTCGGTCAAAGGCGCGCCCAACCGCTTTGTCTACGGCGCCAGCAAGGCCGCGGTCATAGGCCTTACCAAGGCCCTGGCAATTGACTTCGTGACCAAGGGCATCCGCTGCAACTGCATTTGCCCGGGGACGGTGGAAACGCCGTCGCTATACGACCGGATGCGGGCCCAGGGTGACATCGAAAAGGCAAAAGCGGCCTTTATCGCGAGGCAGCCCATGGGGCGCATGGCGCAGCCTGAGGAAATAGGCGAGATGGTGGTTTATCTGGCAAGCGACGACTCGGCCTTCATCACCGGGCAGGCGCTTGTCATCGATGGCGGGTGGTCGATTTAGGCTTCCGCAAACGCCCCCATTGGCAAGCCGAAAAATTCCCCATAGGATAGTATTTTAATCGTCTGGAACAAGACGAAGGGGAGAAGCTTAATTGGCAATTGGCAAGACTGCCATTGAGGCAGTCGGCGTTACAAAGATATTTCAAAGCTCGGGCCAGGACAGCCTCAAGGCGCTGGACAATGTTTCCGTCACGATTGGCGAAAACGAGTTTTTCACCCTTCTCGGCCCTTCGGGCTGCGGGAAAACCACCCTTTTACGGCTGATTGCCGGATTTGATTTCCCGACGGATGGGCAAATCCTGCTGCATGGGCAGGATATTGCACCCCTGCCGCCGTTCCAGCGCCCGGTGAACACGGTTTTTCAGAATTACGCGCTGTTTCCGCACATGACGGTTGGCCAGAACATCGGCTTCGGGCTGGAGATGCAGGGCAAGCCCAAGGCGCAGGTTGAAGCGCGGGTGGCCGAGATGCTGCGCCTGGTGCAGATGGAAGAGCTGAAGAACCGCCGGACCAGCCAGATTTCCGGCGGCCAGCAGCAGCGCGTGGCGCTGGCGCGGGCCTTGGCGCCCGAACCCAAGGTCCTGCTTCTCGATGAGCCCCTTTCGGCACTTGACTACAAGCTGCGCAAGGAAATGCAGATCGAGCTGAAGCGGCTGCAAAATGAAACGGGAATTACCTTCATCTTCGTGACGCATGACCAGGAAGAAGCGCTGACCATGTCAGACCGCATCGCGGTCATGTCGAAGGGCAAGATCCTGCAGGTGGGATCCCCCCGTGATATCTATGACCGGCCGGCGGTGCGCTTTGTGGCCAATTTCATCGGCGAAACAAATTTCCTCGAAGGCAAGGTTGTTTCAACCGCCAAGGGCCAGGCCAAGATTGCCCTTGATTCAGGCGCCACGATTTCCGCCGGGCTGGGCGAAGGTGCCAAGCCTTCGGGCAAGGTGACGGTCGTGGTGCGCCCGGAACATGCAAGCCTTGTTGCGGCATCCGGCAAGGCGACACTTTCCGGCAAGCTGGAAAACATCGTCTATTTCGGCACGGACACCCACTACCATGTAAAGCTCAACGGCGGCGGCGAGTTCACCATCCGCCACCAGAATGTCCATGCAGGCGCCCTGGGTTTTGAAAAGGGCGACAAGGTTGGCGTGCTGTTTGGCGCTGAAGCGGCGCGCGTGCTGAGGGACTGATGGCAACGCCCCGCGAAATCGCCGTGGCGGCAGAGCAGCGCGACATCCGCAACAGATGGCTGCTGTCCTCTCCTGCCCTTATCATCATTTTCCTGGCGGCGATCGGCCCCCTGTTCGTGGTGCTGCTTTATTCCTTCATGCTCAAAGGCGACTATGGCGATGTGAAGCCCTGGCAGTTTTCCAGTGACGGATGGTTCGGGGTATTCCTGCAGCGCGATATTTTTGACGATACGCTGACAATCGCCGATGCCCACATTTCGATTTTCTGGCGTTCGGTCAAGCTCTCGCTGGTCACGACACTGGTGACGCTTTTCCTCGGATTTCCCACGGCGTATTTCATTGCAACGCGGCCGCCGCAACGGCGCGACATCTGGCTTTTCCTGGTGACCATTCCGTTCTGGACCAACATCCTGATCCGGACTTTCGCCATGCAGGAGGTGATCCGCAACGAGGGCATCGTCAACAGCGTGATGATCTGGATCGGGCTCATCAGCGCGCCGGTGCAGATCATGTTCACGGACTGGGCCATCCTGTTCGGCATGGCCTATGTATATCTGCCGCTCATGGTTTTGCCGCTTTACGCCAGCATGGAGAAGATCGATTTCCGGCTGGTGGAAGCGGGCTACGACCTTTACGCCACGCGGCTCCAGGTGCTCTGGCGCATCATCATCCCGCTGGTGAAGCCCGGCATCATTGCCGGCTCCATCCTGGTGTTCATCCCGTCGCTTGGCGCCTATGTGACGCCGCGGGTGCTCGGCGGCGGCAAGAACATGATGCTTGGCAATCTCATCGAGCTGCAGTTCGGGCAGGGGCGCAACTGGCCGCTGGGTGCTGCGCTATCCATCACGCTGATGATCATCGTGACATTCGCCTTGCTGGTTTATGTACGGAATGCCTCCAAATCCGGAGGCAGCCATGGCTAGGACATTCTCCGTCAGGACGCAGCCCGGCTTTACGTTCATTGCGATGTTCTGCTTTTTCCTGCTCTATCTGCCGATTGTCACGCTGGTGGTTTATGCCTTCAACTCCGGGCAGTCGGTGGCGATCTGGGAAGGATTTTCGTTCCGCTGGTTTGAGTCGGCCTGGCACAACCGGGCGGTCCAGGAAGCCTCGCTACGGTCGATTTTCCTCGCTGCATTTGCGGCCACGCTTTCGACGCTTGTTGCCACCATGGCGGCGCTGGCCACAACGCGGACGGCGCCCTACCCGGGCCTTACCTTCAAATATGCCTTTATCAACCAGCCGCTGATGGTGCCAGAAATCGTAACGGCCGTGGCCCTGCTCATCGTCTTTTCGCGCATCAAGGTGTGGACAGGCTATTCCGGCATTGCCTATCTGCTGGCCGCCCATACGGCCTTTTGCATCCCCTTTGCCTACTTGCCCATCCGGGCGCGGCTTGAAAACATGGACCTGACGCTGGAACGGGCCGCCGCCGATCTCTACGCAACCCCGTGGAATGCCTTCAAACGGGTGACACTGCCGCTCCTGTGGCCTGGCATCATCGCCGGCTTTATGCTGGCCTTCGTGATTTCGCTTGATGACGTGGTAATAACCGAGTTCGTGAAGTCGGGCGGGCAGGAAACCCTGCCAACCTACATGCTGGGGCAATTACGCCGCGTCGTGACGCCCGAGATAAACGCGATTGCGACCGTGTTCCTGCTGATATCGGTCGCATTCGTGACAACCTTTTTCATTATTAACCGCAGGAAACCATGATGTTACTGCAACAAGGAGGAAGACGACCATGAAATGGAAACTGACAGCGGCGCTCGCAGGCGCCGCATTTTTCGCTGCGGCGGGCACTGCCCATGCCGAAGGCGAACTCAACATCTACAACTGGGGCAACTACACCAGCCCGGAGATGATCAAGAAGTTCGAAGAAGCCTACAAGGTCAAAGTCACGATAACCGACTATGATTCCAATGACACCGCGCTGGCCAAGGTCCGCGCCGGCGGCCACGGCTTCGACATTGTCGTGCCATCGGCCAGCTTCGTTCAGATCTGGGTCAAGGAGGGATTGCTGCTGGAGTCGCGCCCCGACCAGATGGAAAACTTCAAGAATGTGGACGAGCGGTGGGTTAATCTTGATTGGGACCCGGGCCGCCACTATTCGGTTCCATGGCTGTGGGGCTTGATGGGAACCGTTGTTGATACCTCAATTTACAAAGGTGATATCAACACCTCGGCCATTTGGCTTGACCCGCCGCCTGAACTGGTGGGCAAGATCAACGTGGCGCCGGAAATGACCGACGTGATGTATTCCGCGATTCGCTACATGGGAGGAAAGTGGTGTACCGACGACAAGGAAGTGCTGAAGAAGGTGCGCGACAAGCTGATCGAGGCGAAGCCGAAATGGATTGCTATGGACTATGGCACCATTGAGAAATTCGCCAGCCGCGACTATGCCGCCGCCTTCTACTGGAATGGCGCCGCCATGCGTTCACGCGAGCAGAACAAGGATGTGCGCTTTGGCTATCCCAAGGAAGGCTTTGCTTATTTCATGGACAGTGCCGCCATTCTCAAGGATGCGAAAAATCCTGACAATGCCAAGCTGTTCCTGAACTTCATCATGGACCCGGAGAACGCCGCAATGATCTCGAATTTTGCCAAATACGCAAATGGCATCAAGGGATCGCAGCCATTCATGGATCCGGCGATGAAAGATGCACCGGAACTCAACGTGCCGGCGGAGTTCCAGGCGGCAGGGGAATTCCTCACGACCTGTTCACCGGAGGTGACTGACATTTATGCGAAGATTTGGCAGCAACTTCTGAAGTAGCGATTGCATCCTCGCCCCGGCGGGAAACTGCCGGGGCTTTTTTGTTGCTCAGGAGCACCATGCGCTCATTCAAGAATTCCGATATGCGCCTGCCCATAATGGAAGGTTCGCCGCCAAGCCTGGTTCCGCCAAAAATGGATTGGGACAGGCCGCCGTGGAACCGCTGGTCGTTCCAGCATGTCAGGGAGATTTTGCCCACGGCCGAGATCTGGCGCGGAGCGGGGCCGGTGCGCGCCTTGCCGCGTGCCGATGTCAATTTGGATGATCTGGCGGTTTCCGATAGTGCGGGAGCTCCCACCTCATTGACGGGGTTTCTTGATGAGACGTACACGGATGGTTTTCTGGTTCTGAAAAATGGCGCCATTTCCTACGAGCGTTATTTTAACGGCATGGACCACCGCACATTGCATCTCTCGCAATCGGTGGCGAAGTCATTTACCGGCATGGTGGCGGGCATTTTGATTGGGCGGGGGCTGTTTGATGTGAATGCCCCGGTCACAAGTTATTTGCCGGAGCTTGAGCAGACGGGCTGGCGCGGGGCCACGTTGCAACAGGTGCTCGACATGACCACGGGTACGCGTTTCTCGGAGGAATATACCAATCCTTATTCGGACATCGGGCAATCGGACGTGGCAAGCGGCTGGAAACCCGTTCCTCCCGACAGCGATGCCGGTTTCAAATGGCCGCGCCACATGTGGGAACTCATCACCGGATTGACCGAGACGATCCGGCCCCATGGGGAGCTGTTTTCCTACCGCTCCATCGAAACGGATGTGCTGGCATTTTGCATGGAGCGGGTGACGGGCAAGCGCCTGCCGCAGCTTCTGTCGGAAGAGCTGTGGCAGAAAATGGGAATGGAGGAGAGCGCCTGCATTACGGTTGACAGTGCCGGCTTTGCGCTGGCTGATGGCGGGCTGAATGCCTGCCTGCGCGATTATGGGCGCTTCGGGCAGATGATTTTGGAGCATGGCGGCGATGTGGTTCCGGCCTCGTGGATTGAAGCGACGCGCAGCGGCAACCACGGCATTTTCAAGGAGCCCTACACATTTTCAATCCCGAACGGGGCCTACAAGAACCAGTTCTGGATTGAGGACCCCACTTCGCGGGCCATTCTTGCGAAGGGCGTGTTCGGGCAACTGATCTATGTGAACTGGGATTACAACATGGTGGCGGTCAAGCTCTCGAGCTGGCCGGATTTCCTCAATCGCCCCTTTGACGTCGCAACCTTCAGCGCGCTGCATGCGATCGGCAAAGCGCTGAGCTAGATCGTAATTCCGGGAAGCTTCAGGCCCTGCTCTTTGGCGCAGTCCTTGGCTATTCCATGCCCCGCATCGGCGTGGCGCATGACGCCGGTGGGGGGGTCGTTCCACAGGACGCGTTCCAGGCGGCGGGCGGCATCATTGGTGCCATCTGCCACTACCACCATGCCCGCATGCTGCGAATAGCCTATGCCGACGCCGCCGCCGTGGTGGATGGACACCCAGGTGGCGCCGGAGGCGGTGTTGAGCAGGGCATTGAGCAGGGGCCAATCGGATACCGTATCGGAGCCGTCAAGCATGGCTTCGGTTTCGCGGTTGGGCGAGGCCACTGAACCTGAATCCAAATGATC
>CADEEO010000065.1:0-9043 GCA_902826365.1 uncultured Hyphomicrobiales bacterium
GGTTCTCCTCGTGGCGATATGCACATTCGCGGCAGAATTCCTGATGCGCCGCACCCGTTACGGCGCCCAGCTCTATGCAATCGGCGGCAATCCGGAAGCGGCGCGGCTTTCCGGCATAAATCTCACGCGCGCCATTTTCTGGAACTTTGTCATTGCCGGCTTGGGCTATGGCATCACAGGGGTGGCGCTGACGGCCCGCGTGAGCGGCGCGATTGGCGGAAGCGCCGGCCTGTTCCTTGAGCTCGATGCCATTGCCGCGGCAATCATTGGCGGCACTTCGCTTTCAGGCGGGCGGGGCCGCATCCTTGGGGCATTGCTTGGCGCGCTGCTGATGGGCAGCCTCAATAATGGCATGAGCCTTATGAATGTTCCGACCTTCTATCAGGATACGGCGCGTGGCATAATCCTGCTTCTCGCCGTCACCATCGATCAATTGAGCCGCAGACGCTCCGTTGGCCGCTGAAAACCAAGAAGCTTCAAAATCAGGGAATTGAACTTATGGATTATTTGCCTGCCAGCACACGCTACGACAAAATGACCTACCGCCAATGCGGGCGCAGCGGGCTGAAGCTGCCGGCCCTGTCGCTGGGCCTCTGGCACAATTTCGGCGATGACGTTCCCTTTGACACGAGCCGGGCGATTTGCCGGCGGGCTTTTGATCTCGGCATTACCCATTTCGACCTGGCAAACAACTATGGCCCGCCGCCCGGTTCGGCCGAAACGAATTTCGCAAAGATCCTGACGTCTGATTTTTCCGGCCATCGGGATGAGCTGGTGATTTCTTCGAAGGCTGGTTACCTGATGTGGCCCGGCCCTTACGGCGAATGGGGCAGCCGCAAATATGTGCTGGCCAGCCTCGACCAGTCCCTGAAGCGGCTCGGCCTCGACTATGTTGATATTTTTTACTCGCACCGCTTTGATCCGGCGACACCGCTTGAGGAAACCATGGGAGCACTCGCCACGGCGGTTCAGCAGGGCAAGGCGCTCTATGTCGGCGTGTCCTCCTACAGTGCGGCGAAAACCGCCGAGGCGGCGGCCATCCTGCGCAAGATGGGCATTGCGCCGCTGATCCATCAGCCAAGCTATTCTATGCTCAACCGCTGGATCGAGCACGACAGGCTTCTTGACCGCCTCCAGGCGGAAGGCATGGGCTGCATCGCCTTCTCGCCTCTGGCGCAGGGCATGCTCACCAACAAATATGTCTCCGGAGTTCCCACTGGCAGCAGGGCCACGGCCAACAAGTCATTGCTTCCGCAATTCATCAACGAGCAAACGCTGGCGCGCGTCAAGGCGCTCTCCGGCATTGCCAAGCGCCGCGGACAGTCACTGGCGCAAATGGCCCTTGCCTGGGCCTTGCGCGACCCGCGCATGACGACAGCTCTCATCGGCGCCAGCCGGCCGGAGCAGGTTGAAGACTGCGCCGGAGCCCTTGCCAATCTTCATTTTGAGGACAAGGAGCTTGCGGAAATCGATAAGCATGCGGTTGATAGCGACATAAACCTGTGGTCGAAGTCGAGCTCCTATTGAGCGCGCGCAGCGAACGACGGGTGGCGGAGACGGAGGGATTCGAACCCTCGATACGCTGTAACACGTATGACGATTTAGCAAACCGTTGCCTTCAGCCACTCGGCCACGTCTCCGGTGCTGGGGCTTTTGCCGTGATTTGATTGCGCTTGCAAGCGGGCGTGGACGCCTGCCCCCAAATCTTTCGCCGAAAGCGGCAAATTTTATAACCGACTATTTTAGTCGGTTTTTTCTTGACTCCGCTCCTCGAGGTGTTATTCCTGCAAAAAACCCAACAGGAGATACGTCATGAAGTTTTCCCGTCGCGGACTAATTGCCCTCGTGGCATTCGCAGCCCTTCAAACATCGGCCCAAGCGGCTGAAGAGGTGAACGTCTATTCCTATCGCCAGCCGGAATTGATCAATCCCCTGTTCGAGCAATTCACCAAGGAAACCGGGATCGCCGTAAAAACGGTTTTTGCGGAAAAGGGACTGATCGAACGCATGGAGCAGGAAGGCGCCCTGAGCCCGGCGGACCTTCTGATGACCGCTGATGTCGGCAGGCTTGTCATTGCCGCCGACAAGGGCCTGGCGCAGCCCGTGGAACTGCCGGAAATCCTGGACAAGATTCCTCCGGCATTGCGCGACACCGGAAATCTCTGGTTTGGCCTCACCATGCGGGCCCGCGTGATTTATGTGTCTAGAGACCGAGTGACACAAGACACCTTCACCTATGAGGAAATGGCTGATCCCAAATGGAAAGGCAAGATTTGCAGCAGGCCTGGCAATCATCCCTATAATCTGGGACTGATTGCGGCGGTTATTTCACACAAGGGCGAAGCGGCGGCCAAGGAATGGCTGGCTGGCTGGAAGGCCAATCTGGCGATCAAGCCGAGCGGCGGCGACCGTGACCAAGCCAAGGGCGTGTTTGCCGGTGAATGCGATCTGGCGATTTCCAACACTTACTATATGGGGAAAATGCTGACCAACGAGAAGGAAACCGAGCAAAAGGATTGGGCGAAAGCCACCCGCATCGTATTCCCCTCCTCGCCTGAGATCGGCACCCACGTGAACATTTCCGGCATGCTCCTGGCGAAGAATGCTCCGCACAAGGACAACGCCCTCAAGCTGATGACCTTCCTCGCCAGCGATGAGGCCCAGCAGCTTTATGCGAATGGAAACTTTGAGTATCCGGTGAACCCCGCCGTGCCTGCCTCGGAGATTGTCCAGAGCTGGGGCAAGTTCACGCCCGACACGTTAAACGTGGCGGAGATTGCCAAGCTCGAGAAAATTGCCTCCAAGCTGGTGGACGAAGTCCAGTTCAACGACTGACCCCCTGCAAAACCAGAAAGGCCCGCGTGCCCCGATTCACGCGGGCTTTTTGTCTCCAAGCTTTAGTGCAGCGTGAGCAAGTCACGGGCCTGGCGCTGGGCGTCAGCCACATCTGCCGAGCTCATTTCGCGCGAAATCTCGCAGCGGTATTGCTTGGCGCTTTCGCTGCCTTTGAGAGCCGCGAGATTGAACCACTTGTGGGCGGCCACAAGGTTCAACGACACCTCGCGCCCGATGCAATATTTCATGCCGATTTCAAGCAGATCGTCGGCTGTCGCGGCAGCGATTGAAATCTCCGCTTCGTTTTTCATCATTTGACGTCCCATGTTGTTCCCCATCATCCGTAACGTTGCCGGCACTTAAGTGTGCGGCGTTGATGGTGATTTTGACTCCCGGGCAGCAACGCGAAGTTAAATTACAGGCTTAAGAAACTTCAAATGAAGCGTCAGGACGAAATGGCCCGCTTGCGGATTAAACCAATGAATCCGGCATTTTATGAAACCATACAGGAAAAATTTACGACGAAAAATTCACCCTCGGTTTACCAGGATTTCGATAAGCGGAAGGCCGCGCAGAAAGCCCTACGGCACCGGAACAGCGAGTTTCACGTAAATCGGGAAGTGATCGGAGCCTGCCCCATTGCCAATGCCTTCGCTTTCAAGCTGGCGAATGCCGGGGCTTACAAAGATGTGGTCAATCGCTATTTGCGGCATGCCGGTGCGGGCGGGCCAGGTAGGCAAATCCGTGAGGCGCGTGAAATTTCCCTGCGCTGCAAAGGTCTGGGTCACGCGCGAATAGGGCGTGGCATTGAAATCGCCCATGACAATGCGACTGCCGGTAATCGCATCCAGCTCGACGGCCAGCGCCCTGGCCTGCTCAAGCTGGGACCGCGAATGGGGAAAGCGGGTGGTGTGGACGCCGTAAATCGAAAGGCCTCCGAATTCCGGGCCAAGCGAGGCGCGGATATAGGGAGGGCCATCCCATTTTATCCGGTCGCCGATCTTGGTGAGGGGGAATTTCGAGAGAATGCCAAAGTTGCAATGGGTGGGGTCTGAACATTTGGCCTGATAGGGATATTGGGGAAGCAGCTGGTCAAAAATTCCGCGCTTGTTTGGCCCCAGTTCAACCAGGACGATCACGTCCGCATTCAGCCTTATGATTTCAGCCTTGACCTCTTCGACCTGGCCATTGTTGAACAGCGTGTTGTAGCTTGCCACGCGAAGTTCACGCTCCCCTTCCTTGACGGCGCTCATAACCGTGGGGTTCGCACTGGCGTAATAAGGCCACACGCTGTAGCCGACGACCATTGCAATCAGCAGCACAACGGCGGTCAACACCTTTCCATGGGGCACAAAGAACCCGATGGCAAAGGCCACGACCAGGAACATGAACTGCGGCGTGAACTGGGAAAATACGTCAAACCCCACCCAAAGCTGGCCAAGGCGCGCCGCCGCCAGGCCCGCAACGCCAATGCTCAGCCCCAGCATGCAGCCGAGATAGCCCTTGGGACGGTTGCGTCTTCTTTTTGCGGCGGCTTCAGCTTCAAGCGCATCTTTGCGCACGAACTTCTTTTTCTTTATTTCGTCCACAAGGAATGCCTTCGTCAGGAATCAGAGAAGTCTGCTCTCCATGGGCAGAATCTGTTCCGGTGTACCAAAACCAGGCATAGCTTCAATACGTTTTTTCCAGGCCACGATATTTGGATAGGGCGTGAGGTCGATCATGGCTTCAGGCGCATAGCGCACGATGGCATAACTGCCGATATCGGCGATGGTTGGTTTCTTGCCGACAATCCATTCGGACTTCGCCAGCTCATGCTCAATGACCGCCAAGGCGGCTTTGGCTTCGGTGTCATACATGGTGCGGACCTCGTCGCCGAACTGGCGGAAACCGCGGTTGCGGGCCCGCAGCCGCAGCAATGGCACGGAAAGCTTGTCCCACTGCCAGAACAGCCATTCGCGCACCCGGACTTTTTCTATCGGGGTCTTGCCGTCAAACTTGTGGAGGGACTCGGACAGGTGTTCCAGGATCGCCGCGGACTGCACCAGGAAGAGCTGGCCATCGCGCAGGGCCGGCACCTGGCCATAACGGTTTTTCACCAGGTAATCCGGCTGCTTGTGCTGGCCTTCGCGGAGGTTGACGTGGATATAGGAATAGGGATGGCGGCACAGGGAGAGCATCAGCCCCACCGTGTAGGACGGGCCGGAGGTCATGGTGCCATGGAGGGTAAAACGCTGCTTGTCGCCACTTGCGGCTGCCGTTTTGACGGCTTTTTTGGGCTTTGACTTTACCGGCTTCTTTTTGGCAACAGCCTTTTTAGCCGCTTTCTTGGCTGGTTTAGCCATCGGAATACCCTCGCTTGTCCCATTCGCGTAACAAATCTGCACACGGACTATAGCGGATAACCCCTGGAAACGGAAATACTATCTAAGATACTGAATCTCTTAGTTAATTCCTAGCTTTTTTCGGAGCAAATCGTTAACGGCCTGGGGATTTGCCTTGCCGCCGGTGGATTTCATGACCTGGCCCACAAACCAGCCCAGCATGGAGGGTTTGGCCAAAACAGCGGCAATTTTGTCGGGATTCTGCGCAATTATCTCATCCACGGCCTTCTCGATGGCGCCGCTATCGGTCACCTGCTTCAGGCCCCGGCTTTCGACAATTTCGGCGGGTGAGCCGCCCTCGGTCCAGATGATCTCGAAAACGTCCTTGGCGATTTTTCCGGAAATCGTGCCCGAGGTTATGAGATCCACGATCTCGCCAAGCTGGCTCGCGGAAACCGGTGTGGTTTCAATGGTTTTGCCCTCCTTGTTCAGGCGGCCAAAGAGCTCGTTGATCACCCAGTTTGCGGCAATTTTGCCGTCCCTGCCCTTGGCCGTGGCTTCAAAGAAGTCCGACGAGGCCCGTTCAGCGCTCAACACGCTGGCATCATAGACCGACAGGCCATAAGCGTTCACGAAGCGGTTGCGTTTTTCATCAGGCAATTCCGGCAGGCTATTCTTGATTGCCGCCACCCAATCATCAGTGAATTCGAGAGGCAGCAAGTCCGGATCAGGGAAATAGCGGTAATCGTGGGCTTCTTCCTTGGAGCGCATGGAGCGGGTTTCGCCCTTCTTGGGGTCGTAGAGCCGGGTTTCCTGATCGATCTTGCCGCCATCTTCAAGAATGCCGATCTGGCGGCGGGCCTCGAATTCAATGGCCTGGCTCATGAAGCGCACGGAGTTCACATTCTTGATTTCACAGCGGGTGCCGAACTTGCCGCCGGGCTTGCGCACGGAGACGTTGACATCGGCGCGAAGCGAGCCCTGCTCCATATTGCCATCGCAGGTGCCGAGGTAGCGCATGATCTGGCGCAGCTTGGTGACGTAGGCGCGCGCCTCATCGGAGGAGCGCATGTCGGGCTTCGAGACGATTTCCATCAGGGCGCAGCCGGAGCGGTTGAGATCAACGAAGCTCATGCTGGGGTGCTGGTCGTGAAGGGATTTGCCGGCATCCTGTTCCAGATGAAGCCGTTCAATGCCCACATCAACCGTCTTGCCGTCATCAAGGTCAATGGTGACGACGCCTTCGCCGACGATGGGCTGCTTGTACTGGGATATCTGGTAGCCCTGCGGCAGATCGGGATAGAAATAGTTCTTCCGGTCGAAAATCGAATAATTGTTGATCTTGGCTTTCAGGCCAAGGCCGGTGCGCACCGCCTGTTCCACACAATACTCGTTGATCACTGGCAGCATGCCGGGCATGGCGGCATCGACAAGCGAGACATGGTCATTGGGTTCGCCGCCAAATTCAGCCGATGAGCCGGAAAAGAGCTTTGATTTTGAGGTGACCTGGGCGTGGACCTCAAGGCCAATGATGATTTCCCAATCACCGGTTGCCCCTTTGATCCAGTCCTTCGATGCGGCCACGCGTTTTTCAGAAATCATTCATTTCACCCAATATTTTCGCGCCTTGGTACTGGTTTGGAGGCTCCGGTTCAAGCCCCCGGATTATCCATTTCCCGGCCAATGGCGCGGAACAGCCAGACCGCACCCAGAAGCATCAAAGCCACTATTCCCATAAAACCGTAGTCCTGGGTTGTGAAATCAGCGCCGGATTTTTGCCAAAGCGCCAGGACCAGGAAGCCAAGGAGCAGGATCGCCGCGCCGAGGCTGGCGTAGCGCATGGCCTTAAGGAGCAGGCGTTGCAGGGGAGACATGTAGCTCATTTGCTTTCTCTTGCCTGTCTTGGCATGTAGATAGGTGTTTTAACCCGACTGGACGCGGAAATGTCAAAAAAGAAGACCGATCTTACTTCATTGAAGCCCGAAACCAGGCTTGTTGTGGCGGGGCGCGAATATGCGGAGCACGGGATCGTCAATCCGGCGGTTTATCATGCCTCCACCATTACCTTTCCAACAGTCAAAGCCCTGCATGACCGCGCCCAGCCCTATACCTATGGTCGAAGAGGGACGCCAACATCTCGGGCCGTTGAAACGGCCATCGCGGCACTTGAAGGCGGACATGATTGCAAGATTTCCTCATCGGGACTTGCGGCCGTCACGACCACGCTGCTGGCCTTCCTGAAAGCCGGCGAGCATGTGCTCATCCCGGACACGGTCTATCTTCCGGTGCGCCAACTCTGCGACTCCGTGCTCAAGGGACTGGGGATCGAGACGACTTATTATGACCCTTTGATCGGGCGCGGCATCGCGGGCCTGATCCGCGCCAATACAAAGGTTGTCTATTGCGAGAGCCCGGGCTCGCAAACCATGGAAGTGCAGGACATTCCGGCGATTGCGGACGTTGCACAGACCAGGAACTGCATTGTGATTTTGGATAACACCTGGGCGGGCGGTTTCTTTTTCAACGCTTTTGCGCATGGCTGCGATGTTTCCGTCCAGGCGGCCACAAAATACATCGTCGGCCATTCTGATGCGATGCTGGGATCCACGGTTTGCAACGAAAAGACCTGGGGACAGTTCAAGCAGACATTCGAGACGATGGGGCAATTCGCCGGCCCCGATGACATGTATCTGGCGCTTCGGGGACTGCGCACCTTGAGCGTGCGGCTTGAACGGCATATGCGCAACGCCACGGCCGTGGCCGAATGGCTGCGCGGGCGGAGCGAGGTTGAAAACGTTCTCTACCCTGCCCTGAGCAATGCGCCGGGCCATGCAATTTGGAAGCGCGATTTCAGCGGAGCGTCGGGACTTTTTTCCGTCGTGCTGAAACCGGCACCGGAACAAGCGCTTGGCGCCATGCTTGACGACTTGAGCCTCTTCGGCATGGGCTTCAGCTGGGGCGGATTTGAGAGCCTTGTGGTTCCTTTCAAACCGGTGCGGACTGCTACAACCTGGACGGCGCCAGGCCCGTGCCTGCGCTTCCATATCGGCCTCGAAAACCCCCAAGACCTGATTGATGACTTAAAACAAGGGTTTGAACGGCTTAAAAAATTCTCTTGAACCTCTGGATATAATTCCTATCTATGGCCTCTAAAGGAGATTGGGATGAAAATATTTTTGCGGGTTTTTGTATTGATTTCAGTGCTTCTGGCGCTCACCGTCACAGCCTTCGCACAGGAGAGCGATGATCCGGAACTCATCTTCAAAAAGACCACCGTGTGGCGCTTGCTGTCGCCCGATGCCAAGCTTGCAACCTATGTAATTGACGATCCCAACGTAGACGGCGTCGCCTGCTATTTCACGGTTCCCGAGATTGGCGGCTGGTCCGGCTGGGCCGGATTTGCGGAAGAGCGCTCGGAGACATCGCTGGCCTGCCGCCAGGTGGGGCCGGTTACTCTCAAGGCCAAGTTTGCCCAGGGCGAGGAAATCTACCGCCAGCGCCGCTCGCTTTTCTTCAAAAAAATGCAGATCGTGCGCGGCTGCGACACCAAGCGGAATGTTCTGGTTTATCTCGCCTACACGGACAAGATCATCGAGGGCAGCCCGCAGAACTCAACCTCCACGGTTCCCATCATGCCATGGGGAACGCTGCCGGCGCCAAAATGCGGTGATTTCGTCACGCCGTAATTGGGTTTACGATCAATGATATGTGTGAGAGACCGTAACTTTTACGGGTTCGGGCACAGGCATCGGCCAGCGCATTCCCAGCTTGTCGGCGAACACCAGCCAGGTTTCACCCAGGGACGTCCAGCGCAGTTTGGTTTCCTGATCCACGGCGAGCTGCGCATGATGGAAGCAGCGCTCGGCCTGGGCACGAAATGCCGC
>CADEEO010000065.1:9053-17267 GCA_902826365.1 uncultured Hyphomicrobiales bacterium
ACGTCTGCCACGTCTTGAAACTTCCCGGAAAACTGAGGAACCCGGCAGGAAATCCGCACCTGCTATCGCTGAAACGTTGCCCACATGACAAAATTATTTCAATTCGCTGGAAAAGTTATGCACTGATTTATTAGTTCGTGGCGGCGCGCATGGAGAAAACCAAACGGCTTTCCGATCAAACCGGCTCTACTTGAAATTCCGCCACTGCATCTTGAGGCGTGCAAGCGCGGCAGAAAACCGATACAGACCGGTGAACTCGGTATATTCCGTGCATAACGACCATTGGGTTTGATATGGCCGGGAGAACGTGACGCCGTTCGACATGGCGGCAATCTTGGCCTTTAGCGGCAGTTTGCCAATGGGCTTTCCATCAACTCTCATCCGGCCGGAATAGCCGCCGCAAGCCGGACGTGACGGGAGATACGGGATTGAAAGGCCTTCTGACGTGATGACGGCAACGGCCTTGAAGTCGTTCTTTTCAATCCGGCAATGCTTGTGTTTTGAGACTGCGCCATAGGAGTCCATGCCCTCGCCGAGGCAAACGATGCGCCAGTTGGGAGCAACCCTGCTCACTGTGCCACCAGCATCGAGGATGGCCTGGTCAGAATTTCCGAAGAAGCCGGCGAAAGACGGCGTGGGCACAAGCGTCAGGGCAGCGAGGAGAATCAACAGGATTCCGGTGTGCTCGCCACAGTTTGGCCGGATCAGATTTCCCATTATTGTCCTACCTTTAGGAACAAATCGACCACTACGGAGAAGGATTCTCGCCTAGCCCGCGCCGCCGATAGTAGCCTCCCCTTTATAGGAGTTGCAAGATAATGCCGAGGCTGAAACCAATTCCCATCTTGCTACTGACGCGGCATTACGCCAACTTCCGTGGCAGATAAGCGAAACAAAATCACTGGGGACACATGAAACTCGGGCGGCTTGAGACGGTTGCGGTCATTGGCAACGGCATTATCGGCCACGGCATCGCTCAGATTTTCGCAGCTGCGGGCAAAAAGGTCGTCATGATCGGCCGAAATCAGGACTCACTTGACCGGGCCATGAAAAAGATCGCCGCCAGCCTCGACGAGTTTGCCACGCACGGAATCATCGAGAGGTCCGCGCCACAGGCCAGTCTCGCGCGAATTCAGACATCGCTGCAGCTTGGGGATGCGGCAGCGGCTCAATTCGTCATTGAAGCGGTAACCGAAGACCTGCCGCTGAAGCTCGACCTCTTCGGCAGGCTTGACCGGATCTGCCCCCCGCCCGCAGTCCTGGGTTCGTCGAGCGGGCAACCCGCCAGCGCCCTCATCGCCAAGGTTGCATATCCTGAGCGGGTCATCGCCACGCATTTCTGGTATCCGCCGCAACTCATTCCGCTGGTTGAGGTTTGTGCTGGCCCGAAAACGTCACCGGATGTCACGCGGTGGGTTTGCCAAGTCCTGAAGCAGGCAGGCAAGGAACCGGCCGTAATTGACAAGGAAATTCCAGGCTTTATCGGCAATCGCCTGCAATTTGCCATGCTGCGCGAGGCCTGGGCATTGTGGGCATCGGGAGCGGCAAGCGCGGAGGCCATCGACACGGTGGTGCGCAACAGTTTCGGCCGCCGCGTCGGCATCACGGGGCCAATCGAATCGGCGGATGCCGGCGGCCTGTACACCATGTATCATTTCGGCAAATCGCTGATGCCGCATCTCGATACCAACCCCGAGCCGCCCGCGGCAATCGCCGAACTGGTGGCCAAGGGCGCCAACGGGATTGCCAACGGCCAGGGAGTCTGCGACTGGTCGAAACGCAATGGCGCGCAACTCATCGCGGCGCGCATGGAAGAGCTGTTTCGCTGGCTGAAAGCCGACAAAGCGCGGGGGCAATGAAGCAGTGATAACTGGCAGCCGCGCTCTGACCGAAGCCTGTTCCTTTGATCCCTATTGGTGGCGGGCGGCGCCGCACAGGGAAGAACCAGCTGCAACGCCTCCCCCGAGCACAGACGTGGCCATCATCGGCTCCGGCATCACCGGGCTTGTGGCGGCTTTGCATTTGGCGCGGGGCGGCAGGCAGGTCACGATTTTCGAAGCGCGGGAGCCGGGTTATGGGGCCAGCACGCGCAATGCGGGCTATGTGGGCCGCACCCTCAAGCATGGCTTCGGCGAGCTGATGGAGAGCCACGGCCTGCCCTTCGCCACGCAAATCTACGGCGAACTGATGGAAGCCTTTCTCGCGGTGAAGGAGACTATCGAGAGCGAAAACATTGCCTGCCATTACAACCAGCAGGGGCGGCTGCTGCTGGCGACGGGTTCAGCCATGTATGAGGCAATGGCCCGTGAATTTTCTCTCAGGGAGAAACATTTGCGCGAGCCCTTCGCCATGGTGAGCCGGGCCGAGCAGACGAAAGAGATCGGCACAGGGCATTATTTCGGCGGCGTCAAGATTGATGATCATGCGGGGCTTCACCCCGGGCTTTATCACCAGGGCTTGCTCGATGCGGCGCGCGCCGCCGGCGTCACGATTGCCGCCCATACGCCGGTCTTGCGCATTGCCCGCGACGGCGCAGGTTTCATTGTGCAGACGCCACGAGCACGGGTTGCGGCGCGGGACGTGATCGTGGCGACGAACGGTTATTCCGGCGATGCGTTTCCCTGGCTCAAGCGCCGGGTAATGCCGTTCGATGCCTATCAGACCGTGTCAGAACAGATGAACGCCGAACGGGTGCGTCAGTTACTGCCCGGCGACCGCACGTACATCGACTGGAATTTCAATGTCGATTGGCTCAGGCGGGCGTCCGGCGATCCCACGCGGATCATTTTCGGCGGCCTCACCGGCGGGCGCAACCAGGACCTTCGCATTATGGCCGAGCGGCTGCATGGGCGGCTCATGCGAATCTTTCCGGAGCTTTCCGATCTGCGCTTCGACCATGTATGGACCGGCAAATGCGGCGGAACTTTCGACCTCTATCCGCACATCGGCAGCCACGAGGGCATTCATTTCGCTGTCGGTTATTGTTTCGCCGGCGTTCCGATGGGCACGCTGTTCGGGCAAAAGCTGGCGCGGCGCATCCTCGGCCGGAAGGGCGGAGAAAGCGCCTTCGACCGCCCCATGCCTTCGAACCCGCTCTATTGGGGAAACCCCTGGTTCGTGCCCTACGCCATCAACTGGATGAGCCGGGGCGACCGATAATGCCGGGTGAGCACGGTTCATCGACCTGACACTTAAAATTTTAGCTTTCTGCGAAGGAAACCTTTAACCGCGTTTACTGCGTCCCATATTATTTTTGAGACAAATAGTACACACTTAGTCCACCATGTTGAACGCCAGCCTCTCCAGAGATCAGCGCAAATACCCCCGGCACCGGGTATTCAAGGAAGCCAAGATCGTTTCATCGGCTTTTAAGGGCGCCATCAACGTGACAATCAGGGATTTGAGCGTCGGCGGGGCGCGCATTGACATACCCCCATTCGTCGATATTCCGGAAGAATTCGACCTTCTGGTTATCTCGGAAAACCTGCTCTACCCAGCCGCTGCCAGGTGGAGCGGCGGCATATCACTCGGGATCGAGTTCGTCGGCGAACCCAATCATCCCAAAGTCCTCGAGTTCAGCAAACCGCTTTCATAGCCGGCTTCAGGCCCGTAGCTTTTCACAGACCCGGCACACTCTAAGTGCATTACCATGCTTTTTACTCTTTGAAAAGATTGGCGACCTCGGCTGGATTCGAACCAGCGACCTAGTGCTTAGAAGGCACTTGCTCTAGTCCAACTGAGCTACGAGGTCGTACGTTGGCTACTCAATGGGTCCAGTTGTCAGACCGGCCCCATTTGAAATTATCAGAATAGGACTTTTTGTGCAGGCGCACCGGCGGTTCGGGCGCCACGACGTAGGCCAAACCATTTTTCGTCGCATAGGCAATCGCCAATTCCCTGGTCTCAAAGCTGAGTTTGAGCTGCTGGCGCGTATCGCCGGAAGAGGTCCAGCCCATCAACGGATCGGTGGTGCGCGGCGCATCCGATTCAAATTCGAGCAGCCAGCTTTCCGACTTGCCCTTGCCCGATTGCATGGCGCTGCGGGAAGGCTTGTAAATGCGTGCGACCATGGCCGTCCTGCCCTCTTCACTGTCAAATCCCTGAATGGTCGGGGCGGCGGGATTCGAACTCGCGACCCCCTGCGCCCAAGGCAGGTGCGCTACCAGACTGCGCTACGCCCCGACATTTCAGACTTATGAACCTGGATCATGTTGTTACCGGCAAAGGCATAGAACTTTGCCGCAACATGCTCTGAACGGCTGCTTATAGAGAAAACCTTGCAGAGAGCAAGCTAGTCCTCAAGGGTCCTGAAAATACGGTGGTAAACCTTGTCATTCACCCGCAAACCCAGCCTTTTGACGGTTCCGGCGGCCAATTCCAGGACGCCCCGGACCGGCTCCTGAACGCTGATGGTATCCAGCGACTGGGGCACCGTATCCTGGGCAATGGCGGCTATGGTGCCGTCCTCCCTGATAAACAGCATGTCGAGGGAGATATTGGTGTTCTTCATCCACATGGCCACTGGGCGCGGCTTTTCATAGTCAAAGAGCATGGCTTTGTCTTCCGGGAGGAAGTGCCGGAACATCAGGCCACGGGTGCGCAGTTCTTCGGTATCGGCGATCTCGGCTGTAAACATGGTGGCTGAGTCTGCGCTCGCCACAGTGACCGGTTCGAGCTTTGAAATCTGCGCGTTTTCGGAAAAGGCCGCCGACGATCCGGCCAGCCACAGGAAGCAGGTCAATAGAATAAAGGCGACCTGTTTCATCGGCTCTCCTCATACGCAACAGATTTTGGAGAATCTAGCCTAGTTCGTATGGGGCGGTCCACCCTCAAGACTCAGGCGGATTTCGGCCGCCATATTGCCCTTCGGGCCTTCACCGAATTTCACATAGACCCACTGGTCAGGCACGAGTTCGGCAATCGCCGTCTTGCGCAGGGTTTCCATGTGCACAAACACATCAGGCTTGCCCTCGCCTTCCGAGACAAACCCAAAGCCGCGGGCCCGGTTGAACCATTTTACCTTGGCTCTCACCCAACCTGTGGACGGCACCACTGTATTATGAGTGCGGGACTTGCGCTCAACCGGATGGATGGCGGTTGAAAGATCGACCGAGAGAACGCGCAGGCATTGATAGCCCTTCTGGCGCGCCACAACTTCACAGGTGACGCGTGCGCCTTCGAGCGGCGCTTCAAAACCATCGCGCTTCAGGCAGCTCAAGTGCAGAAGAATGTCCGGCATGCCGTTGTTGGGTATGACGAAGCCATATCCGCGGCCCACGTCGAACCACTTCACCAGGCCATCGATCTGGATAATCTGGACATTAGGCTCGGCGCCCTGTTCATGCCCAACTACCGCCCCAGTAGTAGAGGTGATACTCACCGCCATGTTTCACCCACCCCATTTTCGCGTGGCTGCCTTGCCTCTGCACGCCACAGGGCCAAGTTTTGAGCATATCTTAAAGATTTGTACAGTGCGATTCACGCAAAGCCTGATGGAAAACTCCGACTGTGGCATTGCTGCATCTGCTGATCTTGCGGCACGCGCCGGAAAAATTCGTTATGACGTTGAGATAAACTGGAAATTTCAATTTTTTCCCCTCCGCGCTTCATCCCGGCGGGAGAATCGGGTTTTGATTTTGCGAATCGCGTCCCGGACCTTCAAATTTTTATTGCCAGACTGGAAATTTACCAAAATCGGCACTGGCGCGAGTGATTCGTTGCGGACTTTTGCCCAGGGCGCCGCTAAACATGCCCACTCAAACTCACTCCAACCCATGAGGTTCCCGTGAAATATCTGCATACCATGATCCGCGTCACCGATCTTGACGCGTCGCTGGATTTCTTCATCAACAAGCTTGGCTTTGTGGAGCAACGCCGGCACGTCAACGAAAAGGGGCGTTTCACTTTAGTGTTTGTCGCAGCCCCGGAGAGTCCTGACGCACCGGTGGAACTCACTTACAACTGGGATCCGGAAGTTTATACGGGCGGCCGGAATTTTGGCCATCTGGCGATTGAGGTTGATAATGTCTACGACTACTGCGCCAAGCTGATGGCCCAGGGGATTACCATCAACCGCCCGCCACGCGAGGGCCGGATGGCTTTCATCAAGACACCCGACGGCATTTCAATCGAAGTGTTGCAGAAGGATGCCGCCCTGCCATTGCAGGAACCGTGGAAGAGCATGCCTAACATCGGCAGCTGGTAGTTCAATCAGCTTTCCAAATTCCGGTGACCGCAAAGGCCTCGTCCATGCCGGGCCATGGCGGCATGGTGACGCCCACGGCCTCGAGCGGTTCTTCGCCATCGCAGCGGAACTGAAAATGGCAGCCGACGGGAATTGAAATCGAAACGCCGGGGCGGACATCAACAGTTGCCTCGGCGTTATTTGTTTTGCGCCAAAAGCGGCCCTGCCCGCTGGTGAAGAACCAAACCTCCTCAACGGTGCGGTGTGCTACGGCGGCAGAGACCTTGCCCACTGGCAATTCAAAATGCGCCATGGAGCCGCGCGGGGTTACGGCCAGCAGGCGAACCTCGGAGCCGTCCGGAGCAATGGCATCGGGCTTCTCGGCCAGATGGCGGGTGATGAAATCATGTGCCATAGAAGGTCTCCCATTCGGTGAATGTATTGAGACTAGGGAGAGCAAAAATGGAAATCAAACGCAGTGGTTCACAGCCTTCCGGCAAAGGGCCACAAGAATACTTTACCGGCACGGTCCGCATTGACCCGCTTATCAACGCGCCCGATCCGGCACGCGTTGCCGGGGCCAGCGTCACCTTTGAGCCCGGAGCGCGCACGGCCTGGCACACCCACCCGTTCGGGCAGACGCTGATCGTCACCGCAGGCTCCGGTTGGGCCCAGCGCGAGGGCGGTGCGATTGAGGACATTCGCCCGGGCGATGTTGTCTGGTTCGAGCCCGGCGAAAAGCACTGGCACGGCGCGACACCAACCACGGCCATGACGCATATCGCCTTTCAAGAGAAGCTCAACGGCTCGCCAGTCACTTGGCTGGAGCATGTCACCGACGAGCAGTACCGAAAGTGAGAGAAACAATGACCAAGGGGCCAAAGTGAAGCACCAATTGCTGGCTCTGCCGGATTGTTTGCCGCCATATTTTGGACTATATGGGCGTTTGTAATCCGTGACAGAAAGAGAGGGTAAAATGGCCGAGGTTAAAAGCAACACGAATACTATCATTGGCGTGATCGCCGTTATCATCGTGCTGGCCATAATCGGTTGGGCGGCTGGGTGGTTTGGCGGAGCGGCTCCGGAACAGGCCACGGCTCCTGCCCCCGCACCTGCGACAGAACAACCGGCGGCTCCCGCCCCGGCCGCTGAACCACCGGCGGCGCCTGCACCCGCTACGCCGCCTGCCACGACGACGCAGTAACGGAAGCTGTTTCATCGATCGGGCAACAGGTTTCAAGTCGGCGCGGGAAATTTCCTGCGCTGACATTTTCTTGAGTCTGGTGAAACAGCGCTACAGCCCACCCAGTGGGCGAATGACTTGCGCGCACATGATTATTGAAAAAATGGCGCGCCCTACGGGAGTCGAACCCGTCTTTACAACGTGAAAGGCTGTCGTCCTAACCGATAGACGAAGGGCGCGGTGCGGCGTTCTATAGAGAGGTTCGGCAGCGCTGGCAAGCCTTACAAAACATGGGCTATATCCTCGATTTGCAGCGACGGAACGCGCTTTGCGCCCCATTCGTCAATCGTTAAACGGCCAGCGAAATGCAAGGGCAATTTGCGTTCGGTCAGGAGCGTTTCGCCTAGGTCGGTGCCCATGGCGCGGAAAGCTATCGCCTTGATTCGGGTGCCATCGGCGGAGGCCAGGGTGCAGCGGATGTGGTCGCTGCCCGCCGGATCCGCATAGACCACCTTGTGGGCGGGAAAGGCGAACACGGGGGCGGGATGGGCCGAGCCATAGGGGCCTGCCTGTTCCATTAATTCAATGAGATCGAGGGTGGCACCCGATGCGGTCAAGGCCCCGTCGATTTGAAGGGCGTTTTCGGCGGCGTTGGAAACGGCGGCGGCGAGTTTTTCTTCCAGAAAACTTCTGAACTCGGCCAGCCTGGCGATTTCAACGGTGATGCCCGCCGCCATCGCATGTCCGCCGCCTTTCGCGATCACGCGGGCTTCCAGAGCAGCGCGGACGGCGCTGCCGATATCGACGCCGGCGATGGAGCGGCCAGAGCCGCTGGCGAATCCGGTTT
>CADEEO010000066.1:0-10219 GCA_902826365.1 uncultured Hyphomicrobiales bacterium
GCTTCAAGTCGCCCATCCGCCCGGGCCATCCTCCCGGCCACCGGAAGAGGAAAATTCACGAGGTTGATGAACTGCTCAGCGAATGCGACTGGCTCGCCTTCCGCGCCACGATGGCCGACACAAGCTGAGGTGACAATCATCCGTATACGGATTAAATATTTTTTCAGCAAAGGCGGAGCTATGCCTTTTTTACTTCCGTCATTCCGGCGAAAGCCGGAATCCCATTTGCGTTGGAAAGATTCCGGCGTTCGCCGGAATGACAAAATCAGTCTACGTGGAATCAGGCGTAGCGCTGCTTGTTGAATGTCGTGCTGGCGCGGTCCCGGTTGTGGGCGCGCACCGCGTCGCCGAAGGCCGTGAAAAGTTTTACGGAGTCCGGATTCTTCGCCGCCTTGTATTCCGGGTGCCATTGGGTGCCGAAGGCGAAGGCCCTGGCGCCCTTGACCGAGACGGCTTCGATGATGCCATCAGGGGCAACCGCTTCGGCATTGAGGCCCGGCGCGAGTTTCTTGACGCCCTGGCGATGAATTGAGTTCACCATGGTTTCGCTCTTGCCGATGATGCGCTCCAGCATGCCGCCCTTGGTGATCTTGACCGCGTGCGTGGGCGCGTAGCGCACATCGGTGTCGTCGGATTTGGGGGCGCGGTGATCAAGCCGGCCTTCGCCTTTTTGCAACTCGGCTTCAAGGCTGCCGCCGAGCACCACGTTCAGTTCCTGAAAACCGCGGCAAATGCAAAACAGCGGAATGCCCCGGTCGATCACGGCGCGGATGAGCTTCAGGGTCATGGCGTCGCGCGCATGATCATAGGGTTCGTGATCGGCCGTGGGCTCTTCACCATAATGCGGCGGGTGCACATTCGAGACGGCGCCGGTCATCAGGATGCCGTCAAAGGGATCAAGCAACTGGTCGAGGTGGACCGCATCGATCATGGCGGGGATCATGAGGGGCGTGCATTTCGAAACTTCGGCAACGGCGCGGACATATTTGTCGCCCAGCGAATGAAACAGGAAGCCGTGATTTTCGTAGGTATCGGCGGGCAGGCCCACGAGGGGGGAGGCGGATGTCATGTCACTAAAGTCCTTGAATCGTCAGCCTCCAGAATACGCCAAGTGCGGCGCAAAGGGCCAGCGTTTTTGGAATGCCGAGATGCAGGCGCAGCAGGGCAAAAGCGGCAATTATGGTAACAACCAAAGCGGCCCAGTCGAGCGCCGCCCAGTCCGGCAGCCATGGCTTGAAGACGCCTTCCATGCGGTTAACCCTGCCAAACAGCACGTGCAGGCCAAACCAGACGGAAAGATTAAGGATAACGCCCACCACGGCGGCGGTGATGGCGGCCAGGGCGCCGGACAGGCGGGGCATCCGGCTGATATGCTCGATGTAAGGCGCGCCCGCGAAAATCCAGAGGAAGCAGGGGGCAAAGGTCATCCACAGGGTGACCGCGGCGCCCGCAAGGCCGCCCCAGATGCCGCCTAGCCCGCGAAGAGTGGCAAGATAGCCCACGAACTGGGTGACGAGGATCAGGGGCCCCGGTGTGGTTTCGGCCAGCGCCAGGCCATCAATCATTTCAGGCGCGGTGAGCCAGCCGTGCTGCTCCACGGCGGCCTGGGCCATGTAGGAGAGAACCGCATAGGCGCCGCCAAAAGTCACCACGGCGAGCTGTGAAAAGAAGATTCCGACTTTGGTCAGCACATGATTTGTGCCCAGCGTCACGGCGAGAAGCGCAAGCGGCACGAGCCAGATGGCCGCCCAGATTGCGACTGTCGAAAAGAGCGCGGTGAAGCTCGGGTGCGTTGTTGATGGTGAGGTGTCAGCCGTGCCGCTGCGGAAGAAGCCGATGAGGCCGGCGGCGATGATGATCAATGGGAAGGGGACATCGAAACAATAAAGAGCGAGGAAGGCCACCCCGGCGATGAGCCAATCGACAGTGCCTTTCAGCGCGCGCCGCGCCACGCGCAGAAGAGCCTCGATGACAATCGCCAGGACAGCGGCTTTCACGCCGAAGAAGATGGCTTCAATCCACGGCAGGTTGCCGAAGGCGGCGTAGAGCATGGAAAGAACGAGTACGACGAGTGCGCCGGGCAATACGAACAGCAGGCCTGCCACCAATCCGCCTTTTACGCCGTGCAGGCGCCAGCCGGCATAGGTGGCGAGCTGCATGGCTTCCGGCCCGGGCAATAGCATGCAGAAATTGAGGGCCGAGAGAAATTGCTGTTCGCTGAGCCATTTGCGCCCGTCGACGATTTCCCGGTGCATGAGGGCGATCTGGCCCGCCGGCCCGCCAAAGGAGAGGCAGCCGATGCGGGCCCAGACTTTTGTGGCTTCGGCGAAGGTCGGCGCGGGGCTCACGGCTTCACCTTGTTGGTGGGCCAATTGTGGGTTTCGTCCGTTGCGTCCCGGCACCAGCGATAGAAGGCGTCGTAGAGCAGCATGCCAGCCTCAAGCTGTTCGAGATCATCGGCATGCATGCGCGAAAGCCCAAGGGAAGCGGCGAGAAGGCCTGCTGCTTCCGGCGCCAAATCGAGCCGGGCCGTATCGGCGGCGCGAACGATGGTGGCCAGGCGCAGCAGCGCTTCGGTGCCAAGGCCAAATTCCTCAACCATCACATCGAAGGTGCAGAGTTCGCCCCGATGGCTCCATTGGGTGTTTTCAATATCGAAAGCAGTGGCATTGAAACGGTCGGCGACGGCGGCCACCTCCTGGGGCGCCACAAAAAGAAACACAGCGGCGGGATCGACAAAGCGCCGGATGAGCCAAGGGCAGGCGATACGGTCGATCTTTGGCCGCGCGCGGGTTACCCAAAGGGTGCGGCCCTCGGCATCGCGCTTGGGAATTTTCGCCACGGGGACAAGCGGCAGTTTTGCTTTTTCCCAATCCACAAAACCGCCTTCCAAAACCACGGAATCGGCGCCGAGCTGGCGCAGCCATGCGGCGGTTCCTTCGCTGAGCTTTGCCCCGTGATGGCAGACGGCAATGACGGATTTTCCGGCGCAGGCCTTGCCCCAGTCGGAAACGGTTTGGTGGCTTCTTTTCAAAGCGCCGGGAATGAGGCGGGGATCGGCTTCGAAGTCTTCCTGGGTGCGGACATCGATGATGACAGGCGCTGCAGGAGTGCCGATAAGGCGTGCGAGTTTTTCGGATTTAATCGAATTTGGTGCAGACATGATTGCGCCCTCTTAAATGAATGTTCATGGGACGCGATTCTTGGGCATGTCGCCTTGAGGGGAGATCGCTTTCCCCTGCGCTGATCAATAGAGGAAATTGCGTTTAAGTCAAATCTGCCGGGCGATATGGCCGATGACGTGGGCGGCAATCCGTGCGGCGGTGAAGGCGGAAGTGCCGTCGCGATCCTTCTTGGGAACGAATTCGACCATGGCAAAGCCGGCGATGCGGGCCTTGGCGGCAACCCCGGCGATGAGGTCGGTGACTTGCGCAAAGCTCAGGCCGCCGGGCGTGGGATAGGCAACGGCGGGCATCTGCGAGATGTCCAGCGCATCGCAATCCAGGCAGATCAGGCAATCGGCATCCGGGGAAATGGCTTCAAGGAGGGTGCCGAGCCCATCATGATGAATTTGCCGGGAGGTAAACATGCGGGCGCCCCATTGCTTGGCATCGCGCACCTCTGGCGCCCGCCTGCACGATGCGCCAGACATGGGGCTGTTCCGAGGCCCGGCGCATGGTGCTGGAAAAGCCCAGCCTTTCGCCATAGCGTTCCTCGCGCCAGTCGATATGCGCGTCGATCTGCAGGATGGTGAGCGGCGGGCTTCCGGAAAAGCCGGCAACAAATGGAATTGGGGTTGAGTCATCGCCGCCAAACATGAGCGGCACGGCGCCTGCCGCGAGGATTTTGCGGGCTTGCGCCTCAATGAGCTTGCGGTTGCCTTTGCCGTCCTTGCTCTTGGTCGGCAGATTGCCGAGATCAGCGATGCGGCAAGCGCCATCGGCCAGCAGCGGCCCGCCCAAATCAAAATCCCAATGGTCCAGCCATTCGCCATCCTCTTTAAGGGCGAGGCGGAAGGCGTCCGGCGCCGTGGCGTGGACGCGGTTGTCAATGCGCGGGTAAGGGGTGCCGTGCGGCGCGCCAAAAACCGCGGCATGAAAGCCGGTTGGGGTGCGCGAGCGGGTAGCTCCGATGAATGGCGGGACGCGGGCGATTTTTGTCATGACGCCAAGATGGCGTGAATTGCCCTACGCCGCAACATCCGGCTGCGGCTTTGACGGCGCGACGGGCCAGGTGACACGTGACGGCGGCAATTCGAACCGCGCGGTTGTGCCGACCCCGAACTGGCTTTGCAAAGTCACGTCACCGCCGTGGAGGCGGGCAATCTTCCGCGCGATGGACAGGCCAAGGCCGATGCCGGAAAAGCGCCGCGACATGCCATCTTCGGCCTGCACGAAGGGCTCAAAAATGCGGCTCGCGTCTTCGGATTTTATGCCAATGCCGCTGTCGCGCACAACGATGGCAAGCCGGTCATCGTGCATGCGCACCAATTCGATGTTCACCACGCCGCCAGCCAATGAAAACTTGATGGCATTGGTCAGGAGATTGAGGATGACCTGCTTGGTGCGGGTAATGTCGGCCCGGATTTCTATGCCGTCGGTCAGTTTTGCAACGAGCGTCACATCGGTTTTTTCGGCCTGGTCCCGGCACATCTTCACGGCGATTTCGGCGAGTTCGGCCGCGTCAATATCCTGTTCAATGAGGGAAATCGTGCCGTTTTCAATGCGGGTTGCATCAAGAATGTCGGTGATCAGGGTTTGCAGGTGCTTGCTGCTGTTCAGAATGGTCTTCGCATAATCCAGCCTGACTTCGGTTTCGAGCGTCTCCTCGGTGCGCGATGAGAGAATTTCCGAAAACCCGACAATGGAATTGAGGGGGGTGCGCAGTTCATGGCTCATGACGGCGAGGAATTGCGATTTTGCGGCACTTGCGGCCTCGGCGGCTTCCTTGGCTTCAATCAGCTTGCGATCGGTTTCCCATTCCGCCGAGACGTCACGGCCAACGCCACGATAGCCCCTGAAAACACCATCCTCGGAAAAGAGCGGCCGGGCACTGATTTGCCAATGGTCGGTGTGCCCCGGCTTGCTCACCTCAAGTTGAAGGGCCACAATCGGCTTTCTTTGCTGCATCGTTTCGTAAAGCTCAGTCCAGCCGGTTTGCGTTGCGTCCGCGCCGGCGGCATCCAGAAGCGTCAAGCCCTTGATGTCTTGGGGTGATTTTCCGACAATCTCACTCAATCTTGCGGAGACGTATGTGAGAGACCCATCGGCATCGCATTCGAACAGCCAGTCGCTTGTGCCCAGCTCAAAATCATTGAGCAGAAGCGCGATAATGTCTTTCTGGTGGTGCATTTCGCGCGCATTTACGGCTTTCTGCAGCTGGTCGTGGTGCTGGCTGAGAACCATGCCCGTGAGAATAAGGCCGTAGGCGATTGTAAAAATCGTTGAGGTGAGGCCGATAGTGCCTCCGAGCTTTATGACCGACAGGGAAAGGGAGCCGGTGATCAGGGCGCAGAAAATAATCGCGGCGGCGGGCACGCGGGACAGCGCGAAAGTACCCACCGCTGAGGCGGCAAGCGTTCCGCCGACAATCAGGATGCGCAGGTCGGCATCAGCGGGGGCAAAAAATGCGGCGGGGAACAGCGCCCAGGACAGGCCAAAGAGAATGCCAAGCAGTTCGACCCAGCGGATTTCGGCCACGCTGGCAACAGGCGAACGTCTTCGGGCGTGATGGTTCCAAAGAATAAGCACCAATGCCACAGGCACGATTGAAAAGGCGATCCACCAAGCGGTCATGGCGGTCTGAACCTGGTCCGATATCACCGATGCAAATGTTGGCACCACGATGATATGGGACAGGACAAACAGCGGCAGGGTGCCGTAAAGGGTGTTTATCTGCGAGGCGCGGAAAAGCCCCGGTTCGATGTCCGAGGCCGTCGAGGTCGTGTCAAGATCGGTGAAAACAAGATCAGCGGCCCGCTGACCTTCCTTTTGGAGCTGGGAGAAGAATGGACTTCGCCCGGTTTCCACACTATCCATTGCGATATGCGCCTTGCACGATTGCCTCTTAAAACACGATATTCAATCAGAGTTTGCAATATGTTAACGTCTTTCGGCAGGGTTGATTCCGCCTTTCATTTCAGCGCTGGCCGGGCCCCATGACACGCGGCCCCTCGCAGACCTTCCGGCCTTCCGATCATCCAAAAGCTGATAGAGGTAAAATCGGCGTTTTACTGATGAATTTGGGAACGCCGGAAGCCACCTCCTATTGGCCGATGCGGCGCTATCTCAAGGAGTTCCTCTCGGACCCCCGCGTCATCGAGGCCAACCGGGTTTCATGGTGGTTCATCCTGAACGGGATTATCCTGACGTTCCGCCCGCAGAAGAGCGGCAAGGCTTACGAAAAGATCTGGAACAAGGCCCTCAATGAATCGCCGTTGAAGACCATTACGCGCGGGCAAAGTGAAAAGCTTCGCGATGCGCTCAAGGACAGGCCGGAGATCATTGTTGACTGGGCCATGCGTTATGGCCAGCCGGCGGCGGGTCCGCGCATTGAGGCCCTGAAGGCTAAGGGTTGCGACCGCATTCTCTTTGCGCCGCTCTATCCGCAGTACAGCGCTGCGACCACGGCGACGGCGCTGGACAAGTGTTTCGATGCGCTGGGGACCATGCGCTGGCAACCTGCCACCCGCAGCGTGCCGCCCTATTTCGATCATCCTGCATACATCGATGCGCTGGCGAAAAGCTTGAAGCAGCATGTCAAGGATTTGCCGTGGAAGCCGGATTTGATCCTGGCCTCATTTCATGGGTTGCCGAAGGAGTATCTGACCAAGGGCGATCCCTATTATTGCCATTGCATGAAAACGGCGCGCCTGCTGCGGGAGAAAATGAAGCTTTCGCCGGAGCAATTGCAGGTGGTGTTCCAATCGCGCTTTGGCCGGGCCGAATGGCTGCAACCCTATGCGCAGGGCACGGTTGAAGGATTGCCTGCCAAGGGAGTCAAAAACCTGGTGATGATCATGCCGGGATTTTCAGCCGACTGCGTGGAGACGCTGGAGGAAGTGGCCATAGGCCTTGATGAGACCTTCAAGCATGCGGGCGGGGCCAATTTCTCCGCGGCGCCTTGCCTGAATGACAGTGCGCTGTCAATTGACATGCTGAACACACTTGTACGGCAGGAGTTGCGGGGCTGGCTTGATTGATGATTGATTTAGCGCATGTGGATGAAAGCCGGTGATTCGAGCTCTGGCGTGGCGATCATTTCCACTGGCTCCATGACAATCTCGGGCCTTTGCTTCTTCCAATCAATGATCTCAAAGCGGCCGTCGAAATGCTCGACAAGGGCGGTGCAGCTTTCCACCCAGTCGCCGTCGTTCAGATAGTGGATGCCGTCGATCTTCCGGTTGTCCGGGGTATGGATATGCCCGCAAATCACGCCCTGGCAGCCGCGGGCGTGGGCCTCGCGGACCACTGCTTCCTCAAAGCGTGAAATGAATTCGACGGCTTTTTTGACCTTGTGCTTGATATAGGCGGAGAGCGACCATTTGCCGAAGCCCAGCATGCGGCGCAGGCCGTTCACCACGCCATTCATGTCCATCAGCCGCTCGTAGGCCCAATCGCCGAGCTTGGCGAGCCAGGGGGCGAAGTAGATGACGTTGTCGAACTTGTCGCCATGGAGAACGAGATAGCTGAGGCCGGAGGCGCTTTTGTAAACCGCCTCGCGCATCACGGCGACGTGGCCAAAGCGGTGGCCAGTGAAGTCGCGGAAATTTTCGTCATGGTTTCCGGGAATGAAAATGACTTTTGTGCCCTTGCGCGCCTTGCGCATGATTTTCTGGATTACGTCGTTGTGCAGCTGGTCCCAATACCATTTCTGGCGCAGTGACCAGCCGTCGATCATGTCGCCCACGAGGTAGAGCCTTTTGCTTTCCGTTTCGCGCAGGAAATCAAGCAGTGCCGCGGCCTGGGCGCGGCGCGTGCCGAGGTGGACATCGGAGATAAAAATCGCCCGGTAGTGGCGTATGGTTAACACGTCAGCTTTCATCGACTCACCCGTGCAGCCTTGTTCCGTCTTTATTTTCCGAGATTGATGAAGGCTGTGTGACGGCTGGCGGCGGGGCCCTGTGACATGGCTGTCACAAAGCATGCTTAGGAACGTCGTCAAAATTTGACGGACTGGTCATGAAAGGATTCGCAATGGCATTCGACACGGTGATGGACGCCCCCCGCAGCGGCAATCTGGTGGGCCATGCGGTCCACCGGAACCGGATGCTGAGCTTCGACGGCGTTCTGGAACGGATTTTCAGCCTGGCTTTTCGCGGCCTTGTCTATCCGCAGATCTGGGAAGACCCGGTTGTCGACATGGCCGCGATGGAGATCAAGCCGCACCACCATGTGGTGACGATCGCTTCGGGCGGATGCAATGTGCTGAGTTACCTCACCGCCTCGCCGGCGCGTATCACCGCAGTTGATCTCAACCGCACGCATGTGGCGCTGACGCGTCTCAAGCTTGCGGGCTTAGCCGTGCTTCCGGGCTGGCAGGAATTCTACCGGTTTTTCGGCGAAGCGGATGACCGGCAGAATACCCGTGACTACCGGCGCTATCTGCGCCCCGCGATTGACGGCGAGACGCGCAAGTATTGGGACGGCCGGAGCTGGCTTGGCCGGAAGCGGATCAGGCATTTCCAAAACAATATTTACCGCAAAGGCCTGCTTGGCCGCTTTATCGGCGTGGGCCATGTCATGGCGAAGTTTTACGGCTGTGATCTCAAGGCGCTGCTGGCGTGCCGCTCGGTGGAGCAGCAGAGGCACTTCTTTGATACGCAAATTGCCCCCTTGTTCCAAAGACCCTTGGTCAAATGGCTGACGGACCGCAAGGTTTCGCTTTACGGGCTTGGCATTCCGCCGGCGCAGTATGAGGCACTGGCTGGCGGCGGACGCATGGCCGACGTGTTGCATAAGCGGCTTGAGCGGCTGACCTGCGGATTTCCGCTGCGGGAGAATTATTTTACCTGGCAGGCCTTTGGCCGCAGCTATGCGCCCGGCGCTTCCGGCCCTTTGCCGCCTTACCTGAGTGAAGATAATTTTACACAGCTTCGGACCAATGGCGCGCGCGTTTCAGTCAACCGGATATCGCTCACCGATGCGCTTGAGGCCATGCCTGCAAAAAGCGTTGACCGGTTTGTGCTGCTCGATGCGCAGGACTGGATGACTGATATTCAACTCAATGCCCTGTGGCGGGCTATATCGCGGGCGGCCACGCCCGACGCCCGGGTGATTTTCCGGACAGCGGGGACGGAGACCATTCTTCCCGGCCGGGTGGAGGGCGAGGTTCTACATCAGTGGCAGTATCTGGAGGCGCGTTCGCGCGAACTCGGAGAGCGTGACCGTTCTTCCATTTATGGCGGCTTTCATATCTATGAACGCACGCCTTGAGAGCCTGCCCGGCCATGGCGAAGCCATGGACCGGATGTACCGGTTCCAGCGGCATTTCTATGATGCCAGCCGGCGCTATTACCTGTTGGGCCGGGACCAATTGCTTGACCGGCTGGCGCCGCCGCCGGGCGGTTCCATCCTGGAAATTGGCTGCGGCACGGGCCGGAACCTGATCGGGGCGGCGCAACGTTATGGCGATGCGAAGCTGTTTGGCATCGACATCTCGCAGGAAATGCTGAAGACGGCGCTTGGCAGCATGGGCCGCATGGAATTCCACAAGCGGGTGCGGGTTGCCTGCGCCGATGCAACGTCCTTCGATCCCATGGCAAGCCTTGGCCAGCGCCGGTTTGACCGTATCTATTTTTCCTACACCCTGTCGATGGTTCCCGAATGGCAGATGGCGCTGCGACACGCCTTCAACCTGCTATCGGCTGATGGGGAACTGCACATCGTGGACTTCGGCCAATGCGAGGGCCTGCCGCGCGGCTTTCGCGCCCTGCTGTTTCGCTGGCTTGATCTTTTTCACGTGTCGCCGCGCGCCGGACTCAAGAATGAACTCGCCAAAATACCTGGCGCATCGGCTCATTTTGAAGCGCCCTACCGCGGCTACACGTGGCTTGCAGTGATCAGGCGGCAGCAGGCTGCGCCTCAATCACCGGGCCTTTGACGCGTTTTGCCGGCTTGGCCTTGGGAACCTTTGGCTTGGCGCCGATCCTGATGCTGCTGGCAAAGGGCAGGCCCTCGCCGTTTGCCGTGCCTTGCACGTGGATTTTCTTGCCGGCCAT
>CADEEO010000066.1:10319-17216 GCA_902826365.1 uncultured Hyphomicrobiales bacterium
TAGTGAATTGTCACACGGCTGTCATTCATATCGATTATTCCCGAAGCATGGATGAGTTTGAGACCATCGCGGCACTTCGCGCCCTTGGCGAGCCAACGCGCTGGAAAGTGATGCGGCTGCTGGCGGGCAAGCGTCACGGCATGGCGGCGGGTGATATCGCAGAAGCGCTGCAAGTTCGGCAGAACACCCTGTCATCGCATATCGCAGCCCTCACGCGATGCGGCCTGATCGACGGGCACCGGCAGGGCCGGCAAATCGTATACGCGGCAGATTCGGGAAATGCACGCAGGCTTGCGGCCCGTGTCCTGGTCAGCCTTGGCGATGTTCCGGAAAGCGCGGCTACCAAGCTGCTCGGGAAGTGAATGCTGAAGTTTTGTGCAGCTCCGCGATGCGCCTAATTAACGGTTGAAGTCAGTCAAGCTTTCGATATCCTCAGCCTTTTTATACCGGCAACTCCGGTGAGGATGTGATGAAGTCGATTCTGGAAATTTGCGATCCCTCAAAGAAAAGGGAAGTTCCCGCCGGAGAGGTGCTGCTTTCCGAGGGAAACACCTCCGGCCATCTCTATATTCTGGTCGAAGGACGGATCGAGGTGCTGCGCGGCAGTACCCAGGTGGCAGTTGTCAGCGAGCCAGGCTCGGTCTTCGGTGAAATGTCAGTTCTTCTCAACACGCCCCATACCGCCACGGTTCGTGCTCTTTCCCCGGTGACGGTCTATGCCTATGCCAATGCCGCAGGATTCCTGCGGTCTGACCCGCAGGTCGCTTTCGTCATCGCCCGGCTGCTGGCGCAGCGATTGAATTTGGCAACGACCTATCTTGCTGACCTGAAGCGCCAGTATGCCGGGCAAGGCAACCACCTCGGCATGGTGAGCGATGTGCTCGCTAGTCTCGTTCACCAGCAGGAAGCTGAGTTCACACCGGGTTCGGACCGCCTGCCCGATCCTGCAATGTGACCCAGGCCGGAGGTGTTGCAAGACGCCGCAAGGGCCGCTTGAGCGGCTGGCTGAGCTGGATGGACTGAAATCCCGCGGCAGAGAGCCAAACCGCTTCATCTTTTTCCGTGTCAAAAATGATATGGGCGGGCGGCGCCCCAAACTGGAATCCGACATTGAACACCCAGGTATCGCCAATCCGGTCCACCCATGAGCCGTCCTTGACGAAGGGTGACTGGTGAACGTGGCCGGAAAAGACCATGTCCGGCTTGTATTCATTGACCCATTCCAGAAGTGAACTGTCGCCTAGATATTTGCTTCCGGTCCAGCTTGTGGGAGACTTGTCTGACGGCGCGTGATGCACCCAGAACCAGCGGCCGGTGCGCTTGCGGGCGTCGGCTGCCAGTTGCGCCCCAATCTTCTCGCGGGTGAGGGGGCCATCCCACCACGGGCAGACGCTAAAAAGCGTGTTTTCAAAGACAAATGACGCACCATCTGAAGGAAGGTCATTTTGTGTGAGATCACTGAGCCATTTCGCCACTTTTTCGCCGGACAAGTCGCGCGAATCGAGATCGTGGTTGCCTGAGCAAACGACAACTTTGGTCTTTTCGCGCATGAGCTCAAAATATTTGCGGATGACAACGGTCTGGGCCCGCCCCTCAACCAGCGAACTCAGGTCGAGATGATCGCCGGCGATGATAAGGAGATCGAAGTCCGCTGCGACATTCAGGACCCAGTCAAACTGGGGCAGGGAATAGTGCAGGTCGGCAACGACGAGACATCTCATGTCAAAATTTCCTGATTTTTGCGATCTGCGTGGGTCCCGCCAGACATAATCACAATTCTCCGGGCACGGTCAAACAGAAGGCCTCCGCCTGATTCCGATGCAGGTGATGTCATCGGTTTGCTCCGCTCCTTGCGAGAAGGAGTCGACGGTTGAGAAAATACGCGAAATAATTTCGGCCACGGGCCGGTCGCGCAAACTGGCTAGTGTTTCGATGAAAGCAGTCTCGCCCAGCTCTTCTTTTGATGAGTTCATGGCTTCAGTAACGCCATCGGTGAACAGGACCAGGGTATCGGAATGGCTGAGCGTCGCGCTGGCCATGGCCGCGTTCCGGTCTGCAAAAAGCGCCAGTGGCAATCCGGTAGCAGGGAAGCTGCAGGTTTCACCTGAGTAGAGAAGCAGTAAGGGAGCATTGTGGCCGCAGTTGCAATATTCAAGAACTCCGGTGCCCAGATCCAGCACGGCATAAAAGACCGTGGCAAACATCGATGACGTATTATCCCGGCAGAGAATGGCGTTGGTCCGCGCAATGGTGGAGGCTACGTCTTTTTCCTCATGGGCGGCGGTGCGCAGAACGGTGACCACCACGGCCATGAAAAGGCTCGCCGCTATGCCCTTGCCGCAGATATCGCCAATGGCAATGGCGAGATGATCCGCGTCCAGCATGAAGAAGTCATAGAAATCGCCGCCCACTTCGCGGGCGGGGCGCATGTCGGCGTGGAGTTCAAGTATCCCTTCGATCGCGGCCAGGTTCGAGGTTTTCGGGAGGAACGATTGCTGGATGATGGCGGCACTTGCCAGTTCATCATGCTGGCGGCGCTTGTCGAGGATCTGGCTGGAGAAACGGTGGAAGGCGGCGGAAAATTCCGCCAGCTGCGGCGGCGGATTTTCGAGCTGTTCCAGTATTCGCGAGTCGAATTCCCGCTTCTCGAGGGCTGCGAGCGCGTTGGTGTAGAGGCTGACGGCGCGGTTCACAGCATCGAGCTGGCGTCCCAATTGGCCAATAATAGAAAGCAGAAAATCCGGGTTTTTCCGGCCAATTTCGTGAAGCTCGGACCGGCTGATTCGGCATACCGTTGCAGGCGTTACTGCCTTGATAGTCGCCGTGCGGGGCAGGTCGGCAAGGACGCCGATTTCACCGATGAGTTGCGGGGCATGAACCGTCGCCAGTGGCACTGAGCCAAAGAGCGTTTCAGCGTAAACACTCACGGCTCCCCGGCTGAGAAAGAACGCGGCATCGCTGGTTTCGCCTTGCTGAACCAATATTTCGCCGGAGTTGAGTTGGATTTGGGGGAGCGACTTCAGGATCACTTCCAAGGCTTCAGCATGGAGGTAGTCCGGTTTGGAGGCGCCAAATTCAACTATATCACTCATCGTGGGCGCAAGCTTAGTCGGTCATTTTGTTTATAGCAAAAACTCGACGATGACGCGGTTGCCAAGCCCGGTCTGCTCGTAGGCAATGGAGCTGGCAAAGTTCCTGATGAGTTGAATGCCAAGCCCGCCAGGCTGAACTTCATCCAATGGCTGGTCGATGCGGTGCGCGGGGGCATTCACGACGTCGAATGGCTTTCCATTATCCTCAACGGTCATGCTTACGCGCTGGGCGCCGATGCTGATACTGATCTCTACATTCAACGGAGGGATCGGCACTTCGGACAGATCGCCGCTGCTTTTGGCTCCGCCATGGCGAACCACATTGGTCAGCAATTCTTCCAGGCAAATCTGAAGGGCAAACACGAGTTGTTCCGGAAATTGCTGTTCAACCGCGATTGTATCCACCCATTGCGCAGCAGCGGAGATATCGTCGATGGTGCCGATAAATGCCTTGTGACATGTGTTGGGATGATTGAAGTGGTGGTTTTGAAAGGGAATCACTTGGCGAAAATTGCCGCCGCCGCATTCATGTCCCGGACGATCTGGATAACCGTATCCACACCGCTCGTCCGCAGGACTTTTTCCACATTGGGCTGGGGATTGAGAAGCACCATGTCGCCGCCCTTGCTGGCCAGCGTCTTGCAGCTCATGATCAGGGTGCGGATGCCAAGCGAAGCCAGGAATGTGACCTGGGACAGGTCGATCACGACTTTCTTCTTCTCATCGGCGATGGTGCTGAACTTCTTGTCGACGGCAAGGGCTCCCTGAACATCCATGCGCCCGGACACCAGGACATTTGTGATCCCGTTGTCCAGATCAACAATATCCACATTGATTACATCTTCGGCCACGTTTCACACCACCTTGCGTTGAAACCCTACCCGGGTTTTCATCCCGGCCAAGATCGAACATTGACATTAGAAAACATACCAGATCGAAGATATATGACAATAGCGTGAAGGGCCCTTTGGGCGTCCGCATTTGCTGTCTGGTATGAGTCAAGTAGACTTTGGGAGGCGACGGGATGGCGCATTTGGACATATTGATCTCGCCAACAAGTTTCCCTATCCATGGATGCCATGATGACAAATAATGATGTGCTGTTTCTGATTCTTTTGCTGCAAATCAAGCATTTTATCTGTGATGGCCCCCTGCAAACCAAGGCCATGGTCGATGGCAAGGCGATCTACGGCAACCGCTTGGGCCTGCTGCATGCCGGAATTCACGGACTGGGGAC
The DNA here is from genome assembly GCA_902826365.1 of uncultured Hyphomicrobiales bacterium. Classification (GTDB taxonomy): domain Bacteria; phylum Pseudomonadota; class Alphaproteobacteria; order Rhizobiales; family Aestuariivirgaceae; genus Aestuariivirga. The sequence continues at coordinate 14,649 of CADEEO010000066.1, forward strand.
CATTGCCGCCCTGGCGTGGTTCGGGCTTGACTGGACGCTGGTTTTTGCCCTCGCCATTGCCGACATGGTGGTTCACTACCACATCGATTTCGCCAAGGAGAATATCGTCAAGATCAAGGGCTGGACGATAGCTGTGCGGGAGTTCTGGTGGGCCCTTGCGACGGACCAATTCCTGCACCACCTCACCTATCTCGCCATCGCCGCGATCATCGTCAGCCTAGCCTGAACCCGTCAGGTCAGGTTGCCTGCCGCCAGCCGGTCATAAAACTTTTTCAGGTCCGGCTTGAAGGAACCTGCCGCCTTGATGGCCTCGGCGCGCAGTATTTTGGCTTTCGCGGCGGGCGCGCCGGGCAGGGCCTTCAGGACTTTTGCGTGGACCTCGCGCAGCTTTTGAAACTCCGGTGTTTGCGCCAGTTTTGCATCGCCCAGAAGCAGGAACAGCCTGATGCGTTCGGATTTTCCCTTCAAGGCGTGAGAGCCGGCGTCAAGCATGGCGAAGCCCTTCAGCCGTTCGGCAGTTGATCCGGAGACAAGAATATCGAAGGCCAATTCCTTTGAGGCGGCCTCAATGCGGGCCGTCGTATTCACGGCATCGCCAACCGCCGAATAGTTGAAGCGGCTTTCGGCGCCCATGTTGCCGACGCAGGCGATGCCGGTATTGAGGCCGATGCCAATGGCGAGGGGCCGGCCGAGGCCCAGGACATCCTGTTCGTTCATTTCCCGCAACGTGTCGCGCATGGCCAGGGCGCAAAGAGCTGCTCTTACCGGGTGTCCGGCCACGTCAACGGGGGCGTTCCAGAAGGCCATGATTGAATCGCCGATGAACTTGTCGAGGGTGCCCTCAGTGGCCATGACATGGCGGCTCAGGCCGGTGAGCAGCTTGTTGAGGAAGCTCACAAGGTCGGTGGGCGGCATGCCTTCGCTGATTGTGGTGAAATCGCGGATATCCATGAACATCAGGGTGATTTCCCGGTCAACACCACCTAGGAGCATGGCTTCAGGCTGGCTTTCGGCGCGGGCCAGCACGGCCGGCGAGACATGCTGGCCGAAGGCCTTGCGAATGTGGCGCCGCTCCTGGTCGGTTGTAAGGAAGCGGAAACCCATGACGGCGAATTGCGACAAGAGCGCAGTTGCCACCGGATAAGTCGGGTCAATCAGCAGCCCGCCGTTTCGGAAGGCCAGCCACGACGCGAGAAGTGCCGCGCCGGACATTGCGATTCCCGTGGTGACGGCGATCCATGGCGACACAAGGGCGGTGAGCAATACTACGGCCAGACCCAGCAATGCGACGGCGATGATTTCAAGCCCGTCGGCCCAATCAGGCCGGTTGAGGAAATTTTTTGTGAGGATTTGCTCAATGGCCTGGGCATGGAGCGAGACCCCCGGCACGTTCTGGCCCAGCGTGGTGGTTCGGATATCGAGGAGGCCTGCCGAGGAGGTGCCCACCAGCACGATATTGCCCTCGATGAGCGGTCGCAGTTTGGCTTCATCGCCCGACAACACATCGCTAGCGGAGACATAGCGTTCAGTACGTTCGGGGCTGGTATATATTTGCAATTCTCCGGCGGAGGTTGTCGGCACTTCGAAGTCGCCGACCCGCGCCGTGGCGATAGAGCCCTCGCGCTCGGGAGCATTGGCGATGATGTAGGTGGAGGCACCCTGGGCCACACGCAGCGCCTCCATGACGAGTGCGGGATAGAGCTGTTTTCCATCGGAGCGAAACAGTGAAATGGTGCGGACAACAGTGGTGTCGGCGGCGGCGTTCATGCTGATGTCGCCAATGCCCGCAGCCGCATCTTCGAGGACGGGCAAGGGCGGCGTTGCCCCGGCGAGGTGCGGTGGTGCAAGAAGCGGGCTTTCGCCGGTAAATGCAAAACCTGCCTTGACCTTGGGCATGACCTTCGAATCCACGTTGGTGGCAAAGCCGAGAACAATGGGCTGCTGGGCGAACTGGGCTGCGAGAACGGCATCGTTGTCGCGCAGGCCCGCGATGATGGCCGGATCGACGCCGCTCTGCCCGGACATGATGTTTTTCGGCGAGAGGCGGTCAGGTTCGGCAAAGAGCACGTCGAAGGCCACCACCGCAGCGCCAAGTTCGTTCAAGCGGGATGACAGCTTTGCAACCAGCGTGCGCGGCCAGGGCCATTGGCCGAGGTCCTTAAGGGCGCGCTCGTCAATATCGACGATGCGGACGGGCGTGGGTTCATAAGCGCGGGGCGCCAGGCGCTGGAACTGGTCGAAGGCAAAATCGCGGACGGAGCGCAAAGTGCTGAAATCGGCCCACCGCAACGCCACCAGAACGGTCACGACAGTTACGCCAAACAGAATGGCCTTTAATGCAGGTCGCAGCTTCATGAGCCTTGGCTCATCCCCTTCTGGCCAATCGTGATCACGCTTGAAGGTTAAAGGGAGTTTTTCGTTTGCGCCAGAATTTGTTTGAAGGGCGGGCTCTAGGGGTGGGTGCGGTTTGAACTCACGACCTTCAGCTTGCGCGCGTGTCTGGCGGTTTCGCTGTCAGCGACGGTATCAATGCGCTTGAGATCAATGCCATCGACAAATTCGGCAACA
>CADEEO010000067.1:0-2426 GCA_902826365.1 uncultured Hyphomicrobiales bacterium
CGTGTGGTTGGTGGTGCTGCCGGACCAGGGAATGCCGTCTCGCCCGATGGCGATGTCTTTCGCCTCATCCAATGGCACATGGGGCAACCGCATGAAGGTGGCGATGCCGCCAAATCGTGGCGCCACAAGGCCCGAAGCAGGTTGGTTGAATTTTTTCAAGGCACGGTTCTTTCGTTCAGTTTTTAATCACCAGTTTGCGCGGCGTCTGGCACAGGCACTCGGCCCCTTTGGGCGTGATCAGGATTGTTTCCGACAGTTCCAGCCCGCCATCGTCCAGCCACAGGGCAGGCATGAAATGCAGGGTCATGTTGGCCTCAAGCACCGTGCTGTCGCCCCGGCGGATGGACATCGTGCGCTCGCCCCAATCCGGCGGATAGGAAAGGCCGATGGAATAGCCGGCGCGCGAGTCTTTCTCAAAGCCATGGCGCTTGAGTTCGTCAAAAAATGCGTCCGCCACGTCACCGCAGGTTTTTCCCGGCTTTGCCATCTCAAGCCCGGCGGACGTTGCATCCAGCACGGCTTTTTCCGCGTCGAGAAATTTCTGCGGCGGCTTGCCGAGGTAAACCGTGCGCGACAATGGTGCATGATAACGCCGGTAGCAGCCGCCCAGTTCAAAAAAAGTGCCTTCGCCTTTTTTGAATGGGCGGTCATCCCAGGTGAGATGCGGCGCTGTCGCATCAGCGCCTGAAGGCAGCATGGGAACAAAGGCCGCGTAATCTCCCCAATTGCCATCGGCCCCGAGAATGGATTGCTTTTGAATCTCCGCAACCAGCACGTTTTTCGGCAAGCCCGGCTCCACCAGCTCAAAAACCCTGGCATGCATCGCATCGACAATCTTGGCGGCCCGGCGGATGAAGCCAACTTCCAGATCGCTTTTCACGCTGCGCTGCCAGTTTACCAGGCCCGTTGAATCATGAAGATTGCTTGGCTTGAAAGCCTTGAGCAGCGTCGTGTGGGCCTTTGCTGAAAACCAGTAATTGTCCATCTCCAGCCCGATGCGCGCATTCGTCCAGCCGCGATCGGCGATCAGCTTGGAAAGATGCTCCATCGGATGGCGCTCGGTGGATTGCACGTAATGATCGGGATAGCCCACGATATTGTCATGGCTCATGAACGCGGTGCGCATGGCTCCCTTGGCATCCATGCCGCGCCCCCACCACACCGGCTCGCCCTCAAGTCCCAGCAGCACCGCCTGATGCACGTAGAAGGACCAGCCATTATAGCCGGTAAGCCATTCCATGTTGGACGGGTCGGAGACAAGGATGAGATCAAGATTGCGCGCCTGCATGGCTTTGCGCGTTTTGGCGATGCGCCGCTGGAATTCGGCAATGGGGAAATGCAGGGTGGCTTCAGTCATGAGGTGAGTTTGGCCCGGCGATCCGTTTGACGCAAGGCCAGCGGAATGGCTACGCTTGGTCCATGGCAGACACATTTGACATTATCGTAATCGGCGCAGGCATTGCAGGCAGCTCCATCGCCGCCCACCTCGCCGAAACCAAGCGCGTGGCTGTTCTGGAAATGGAGGACCGCCCAGGCTTTCACACCACGGGAAGGTCCGCCGCCACTTTCGAGCCCAATTATGGCCCGCCGCCCATGCTGGCCTTTACCCGCGCCAGCAACAGTTTTTTTATAAACCCGCCGCAAGGCTTCACCGATGGCCCCTTGCTGATTCCGCGCTCCACCCTGTTCTTCGAAGCCGAGGGCCAGGAAGCCTTCACCGAAAAACTCCTAGCCTCCGGTTCAGGCCTTGAGGAATTGCCAGAAGCGCAGGCCCGCAAGCTTTTCCCCATCCTGCGCAAAGGCTACGCCAAACGCACCTTCCTCGATCCCCATACCGGCGATCTCGATGTGGACCTGCTGCACCGCGGCTACCTCAAACTTTTCAAATCACGCGGCGGCCAGTTGCTGAACAGCGCCGCCGCCGAAACAATCCTGCGCCCCGGCCATGTCTGGGAAGTGATTTCCCCGCAAGGAATTTTCGAGGCCGAAATTCTCGTCAACGCCGCCGGCGCCTGGGGCGATGCGGTTGCGGCAAAAGCCGGCGTAAAGCCCGTTGGCCTGCAGCCCAAGCGCCGCTCCATCGGTGTCATTCCGGTTGATGGCATTCCCGGCGTGGCCAGCTTCCCCATGGTCACCGACGTTGGCGAAACCTGGTACGCCAAGCCGCAAAGCGGCAAGATGATCGTGTCGTCCGCCGATGCCACGCCAGTTGACCCCCATGATGCCTATGCCGATGACATGGCCATAGCCGAAGGCATCGAGCGCCTGATGAATGCCACCACCATTGAGGTCAATCATCTTGACCACACTTGGGGCGGGCTGCGCACCTTCGCTCCCGATGGTTCGCCGGTGATTGGTTTTGATCCGCATGCGGAGGGTTTTTTCTGGCTCGTCGGCCAGGGCGGCTACGGCATCCAGTCCGCCCC
>CADEEO010000067.1:2526-17187 GCA_902826365.1 uncultured Hyphomicrobiales bacterium
GCCATGTTGCGCGCGATGCCAGCCCGCAAAACCTCAACCCAGTCAGCAAAATAGCCCTTGAGGGTCACCGCCCCGTCACGCTCGAACGCCGCGATTGTTTCGGCTGGAACTGTCGGTTTTACCATGTCTGCACTCCTTGTTCCATTTTCAGCATGGCCCCAATAATAAGTAAATCAGATTGATTTACCTCGCGCAAAAACATGATTTTGATCAATCGGATAAAACGTGCTTAAGTGCCTCAACGCCCGTTCGGGTGTCTAAAAAAATAAGGGAGACTAACTATGAAATCCACTAAAGTGTTGGGTGCCGCGCTGCTGATGAGCACGATGCTCGCGGTAGGCAGCGCCCAGGCAAAATCGCTTGTTTATTGTTCGGAAGGCTCGCCTGAAAACTTCACGCCGGCCATGAACACCACGGGCACCAGCCTTGATGCGGCGCGCCCCGTCTATAACAAGCTCGTGCAATTCACCCCCGGCTCGACCGCGGTCGAACCCGGCCTTGCCGAGTCCTATGAAGTGTCTGATGGCGGCAAGACCATCACCTTCCATCTCCGCAAGGGCATCAAGGTCCATTCCGGCGTTAATGGCTTCACCCCGACCCGCGATCTCAACGCCGACGATGTAATCTTCTCTTTTGAGCGCCAGTGGAAGCCTGAGCATCCCTACGCCAAGGTATCGGGCGGCGCCTACGATTACTTTAACGACATGGGCATGCCGGACCTGCTCGAAGCCGTGACCAAGGGCGGCGACGACCTGACCGTGGTGATGAAGCTCAGCAAGCCCAATGCGCCGATCCTGGCAAACCTCGCCATGGATTTCGCCACCATCCAGTCGGCCGAATATGCCGATTACCTGATGAAGAAGGGAACTCCTGAGCAGTTCGACCAGATCCCGGTCGGCACCGGCTCATTCCAGTTCGTCGACTATCAGAAAGACGCCGTCATCCGCTTCAAGGCCTTCGATGGCTGGGCTGGAAAGCCAAAGGTGGATGATTTGATCTATGCCATCACGCCCGACGCGACGGCCCGTTACGCCAAGCTCAAGGCCAATGAATGCCAGGTCATGGGCTATCCAAATCCGGCCGATCTCGCTGACATGGCCAAGAACCCTGATGTGGAAGTTCTGCAGCAGGCGGGCCTCAACATCGGCTACATGGCGATGAATGTCCAAAAGGCGCCCTTCGACAATGTCGAGGTCCGCAAGGCCATCGCCATGGCGATCGACCGCGATGCAATCCTGAAGGAAGTCTACCAGGGCGCTGGCCAGAAGGCCAAGAACCCCATTCCGCCAACCATGTGGTCCTATGATGAGTCAACGGTCGATATCCCCTACGATCCAGCCAAGGCCAAGGAAATGCTGGCGGCAGCCGGGGTGACTTCGCTTGACTCCGACATCTGGTGGATGCCGGTGCAGCGCCCCTACAACCCGAACGCCAAGCGCATGGCCGAAATGGTCCAGGCGGATTTGGCAAAGGTTGGCATCAACACGACACTGGTCTCCTATGAGTGGGGCGAGTACCGCAAGCGCATGCAGGCAGGCGAGCATCAGATGGGCTTCCTCGGCTGGACCGGCGACAACGGCGATCCGGACAATTTCCTTGCGGTCCTTTTGGGCTGCGACAAGGACGGCAAGCCCAACGCCAACAACATTCCGAAGTGGTGTAACGCCAAGTTCCAGGAAGACATCATAAAGGCGTCTGAGATCACCGATCAGGCCGAGCGCACAGCGCTTTACCAGGACGCCCAGAAGGTCGTGGCGGCCGAGGTGCCGTGGCTGAACATCGCCCACTCCACCGTGTTTGAGCCCATCCGCAAGGGTGTTACGGGCTACAAGGTGAGCCCGCTCGGCGCCCACGAGTTCCAGAACGTGGACGTAGCCGAATAGCAACAAAATCGGCGGAACAGTCCCCTCAGGGAATTGTTCCGCCTTTTATACGGTGGCTGGATGTTTCGATTCTTCCTGAAGCGGGCGGCGCTGACGCTGCCGACTTTCTTTGCATTGATGTTCGTGACCTTCACGATGATCCGGCTTGTCCCCGGAGATCCCATCGAGGTGCGGCGCGGCGAACGCGGAATTTCGCCGGAACGCCTGGCGGAGCTCCGCCATGACATGGGCCTTGACCAGCCCATCTGGAAACAATTCCTCGACTATGTCTGGGCCCTTCTGCATGGCGATTTTGGCACCTCCATCATCTCCAAGTCCCCGATCGCCGAAGAATTCCTCACTCTCTTTCCCGCCACCCTCGAGCTCACTTTTTGCGCCATGCTCTTTGCCGTGGCGGTGGGCGTTCCCGCCGGCGTCATGGCCGCCGCCAAGCGCGGCAGCTTCTATGACCAGACCCTTATGGGCGCCGCGCTCACCGGCTATTCCATGCCCATCTTCTGGTGGGGCCTCATTCTCATCCTGTTCATGTCAAACACCCTGCACCTCACCCCTGTCTCGGGCCGCATCGATCTCATCAAGTATTATTTCCAGCCCGTCACCGGATTCATGCTGATCGATTCCATCATCTCCGGCCAGAAAGGCGCGTTCTTGGATGCCGTGCGCCACCTCATATTGCCCACCATTGTGCTGGGCACCGTGCCGCTTGCCGTCATCGCGCGCATGACGCGCTCCTCCATGCTGGAGGTTCTGGAAGAGGATTATGTGCGCACCGCGAGGGCCAAGGGCCTTTCCGCTTTCCGCGTCATCGGCCTCCACGCCCTGCGCAATGCCTTGATCCCCGTTGTCACCGTGATCGGATTGCAGGTGGGAACGCTTCTGGCCGGCGCGGTTCTCACCGAAACGATTTTTTCCTGGCCGGGCATCGGCAAATGGCTGGTTGAATCAATCGGGCGGCGCGATTATCCCGCCCTCCAGGGCGGCATCATGCTCATTGCCAGCGTCGTCATCCTGGTCAATCTCATCATCGATCTGCTCTATGGCCTGATCAATCCGCGGATCCGCCATGGCCACTGAAACCCTCGCCATGGCTGCGCCGCCCGGGCCGTTTCTCGCTTTCTGGCGCTCCTTCCGCGAAAACCGCGGCGCCGTCATTGGCCTCGCCGTGGTCTGCTCCGTCGTATTCATTGCCGTCTTTGCAAATTTCCTCGCTCCCTACAGTCCCATCGAACAATACCGCGGCTTCACCAGGCTGCCGCCCGTCTGGGTGGAGGGCGGGAACTGGGCCTTTCCCTTGGGAACCGATCCTGTGGGGCGTGATATGCTCTCGCGCATTCTCTACGGTTCGCGCATTTCCCTCTTCATCGGCCTCTCAGTGATGTTTGTCTCCGCCGTGATGGGCGTTCTGCTGGGCCTGCTCGCGGCTTTCTGGGGCGGCATCGTCGATGTCATCATCATCCGCGTCATGGACTTGATCCTCGCCATTCCAAGCCTCGTGCTGGCCATCCTCATCATCGCGGTCATCGGCCCCAATCTCACCAACACCATTGTCGCCGTAACGGTGGTGGGCCTGCCCTTCTATGTGCGCCTGGTGCGCGCCTCGGCGATCAGTGAATTGACCAAGGACTATGTCACCGCCGCCAAGGTTGCAGGCGTGGGCCCGCTCCGGCTCATGCTTTCAACCGTGCTCCCCAATTGCCTTGCCCCGCTTATTGTGCAAGCAGCCCTTGGCATCTCGGACGCCATCCTGGCTGCCGCGGGCCTGGGCTTCCTGGGGCTGGGCGCCCAGCCCCCCACGCCGGAATGGGGTTCCATGCTGGCCGATTCCCGCGATCTCATCACCTCGAACCCCTGGGTCATGGCCATGCCCGGCATCGCCATCCTGATCACCGTGCTTGCCATCAACCTCATGGGCGACGGCCTGCGTGACGCACTCGATCCGCGCCTGAAAAAGAGTTGAGCATGCCAAGCCTGCTGGATACGGCCCTCATCGCAGCCATCGTCTCGGCCGCTGTGACGGCGTTGGGCTGGTATGCCAGCCACTGGAGCGAGAAGCGCCTGGAAAGCCAAAGGCGCATTGAGCGCATTGTCGATGTCCAGACCGCATTGCTGGCGGAAATCGAGAGCAATCTCACACGCTATGAGGAAATCGATCTCGACAAGCACGCCACCGGCATGATCCGCCGGATCACCGGAAAGGCCGCAGGAAAGGCTTTCACCCCCTTCGTGCCCCGCGATGCACCCGAAATCATCTTCGAGGCCATGCTCACTGACATCCACATTCTGCCGACCGAGACGATCGACGATGTCGTCGCCTACTACAAGCAGGAGTATAAATTGCGGGAACTGGTGGAGGATTTGCGCTCAACCCGCTATCAGGAGCTTGAGCAGGATAGAAAAGCCAGAATCTATGAAGATTACGTCTGGCAGATCAAGACGGTGTTGGTAACGGGGGAACAGGCGCGCGGCGCCTTGCGCAACTCGCTAGGCGTGCCGCTCAATACCCAGGAAGCGGGCCCGAGCCTGGCTTCTGAAAACCTGTAGATTGCGGTTTGGACTGTGCCATGATCAATCACCTTCTCTGGACAGCATATAGGAAGTACCGCCCGACTTGCAAGTTCAAGAACATTAACATGAAAAGTGTGTGAACCGGCCATGCCCCTGCTTGACATCAAGAACCTGACCGTTGAATTCAAGACCGCCAGCGGCTTCTTCCGCGCCGTGGACAATGTCTCTATGAACGTGGACACAGGCGAGGTTTTGGCCATTGTCGGTGAATCCGGCTCCGGCAAGTCCGTGTCCATGCTCGCCGTCATGGGCCTCCTGCCCTGGACCGCGAAGATCACCGCCGACAAGATCGATTTTGACGGCCGCGACCTGCTGAACATCACCCCCGCCGACCGCCGCAAGATCACTGGCAAGGACATGGCGATGATTTTCCAGGAACCCATGTCGAGCCTCAATCCCTGCTTCACCGTGGGCTTCCAGCTCATGGAAGCGCTCGATACCCACCTCGACATGGACAAGCCCGCGCTGCGCAAGCGCGCCATTCAGCTTCTCGAAGAAGTGGGAATTCCCGGCCCCGAATCCCGCCTCTCCTCTTTCCCGCATCAGCTTTCCGGCGGCATGAGCCAGCGCGTGATGATTGCCATGGCGCTGGCCTGCAAGCCCAAGCTGCTGATTGCCGATGAACCGACCACCGCGCTTGACGTCACCATTCAGGCGCAAATCCTCGAGCTTCTGGTTCGCCTGCAAAAGGAAACCGGCATGGCGCTTGTCCTCATCACCCATTCCATGGGTGTTGTCGCCGAAACAGCCGAGCGCGTGAGCGTGCAATACGCAGGCCAGAAGGTTGAGGAGCAGCCCGTCAAGAATCTTTTCGCCACGCCGCGCCACCCCTATACGGCAGCCCTGCTCGCGGCCCTGCCGGAGCGCGCCCATGCCCGCCGCCTGCCTTCCATTCCGGGCGTGGTGCCGGGCCAGTTTGACCGCCCGGTGGGCTGCCTGTTCTCGCCGCGTTGCCTCTATGCCACGGATCTCTGCCGCACCACGCAGCCCGTCATGGACTACGGCGCGTTGTGCCATTATCCGCTGGGAAAGGTTGCCGCATGAGCCAGGTCCTGAATGCCCAAAACCTCACCCGCTACTACAGCGTCTCGCGCGGCGCCTTCAAGGAAACCTCCATCCTGAAAGCCGTTGATGGCGCCAGCTTCACGCTGGAGCGCGGCAAGACACTCGCTGTCGTTGGCGAATCCGGCTGCGGAAAATCAACCCTTGCCCGCCTTGTCACCATGATTGAACTGCCAACCTCCGGCACGCTCAACATAGGCGGCCACAATATTGTCGGCGCAACCCCGCAAACCCTGCGCTCCCTGCGCCCGAAAGTGCAGATCGTTTTTCAGAATCCTTACGGCTCGCTCAATCCGCGCCAGAAAATTGGCGCCATTCTTGAGGAGCCTTTGCTGGTGAATACCAAGGCGCCAAAAGCTGAGCGCAAGGAAAAAGCCCGCACCATGATGGCAAGCGTGGGCCTGCGCCCGGAACATTACGACCGCTACCCCCACATGTTTTCCGGCGGCCAGCGCCAGCGCATTGCCATTGCCCGCGCCCTGATGCTCGATCCAGAAATTCTTGTCCTCGATGAACCGGTCTCAGCCCTTGATATTTCCATTCAGGCGCAGGTTCTCAATCTCCTCGCCGACCTGCAGGAGAAGCACAATCTCGCCTATCTCTTCATCAGCCACGATCTATCCGTAGTAAAGCACATCGCCGATGAGGTGATGGTCATGTATCTGGGCCGCGTGGTGGAACAGGGCACGCGCGACAATATTTTCAGGAACCCGCAGCATCCCTATACCAAGGCCCTGCTCTCGGCGACGCCAACCCCTGACCCCACCCGCAAGCGCGAGCGCATTGTGCTCAAAGGCGAACTGCCGTCTCCGCTTGCCCCGCCGCCGGGCTGCACCTTCCACCCCCGCTGCCCCATCGCCTTTGAGCCATGCAACAAGCTCAATCCCGCCCTCCTTGCCCATGACGACAGTCTTGTGGCATGCCACGCGGTGAACCCACCCACCTCGAATTCAAAGGCGGCCTGAACATGTCATCGCGTCCAGAACTTTCAACCGGCGAAGCCCTCGTCGGCCTGCTCGAGGCTTATGGCGTGGATACCATCTTCGGCATTCCCGGTGTCCATAACGTGGAAATGTACCGGGCCCTGCCGCGCTCGAAAATCAAGCACGTGCTGGTGCGCCACGAACAGGGCGCGGGCTTCATGGCCGATGGCTATGCCAGGGCCACCGGCAAGCCCGGCGTCTGCTTCACCATCACCGGCCCCGGCTTGTTGAACATCCTCACACCCATGGGCCAGGCCTGGTCCGACTCCAGCAACGTGCTGGTGATCGCCTCCGCCCTCGACATGGCCGACAGCGCGCAGGGCCGTGGACGGCTGCACGAGATGATTGACCAGCGCGCGGCGGCGGCATCGGTCACCAATCTCCACATGCGGGCCTATACGCCCAAGGACGTGCGCGATGGATTGGCACGCGCCTTCAGCAATTTTTCCAGCCAGCGGCCAAGGCCCGCCTATCTCGAAATCCCGCTCGACATGCTGAAGATTGCTGCGGGTGACGGCTGGCACACGCGGCCGCTGCCGCGCCGCGCCCTGCCGCAGGCCGACCAGATTGCGGCCGTCGTGGCCCGGTTGAATGCCGCCAAGCGCCCGATCATCATTCTCGGCGGCGGTGCGCTTGATTGCGGCAAGGCCGCGTTGTCGATAGCTGAAAAACTTGATGCACCGGTCATCACCACCACCGCCGGCAAAGGCGCGATTCCCGAGGACCACCCGCTCTGCCTGGGTTACAGGATGGGCCGCTTGCCGGTCGTCGATTTCATCCGCTCTGCAGATGCCATCCTATGTGCCGGTTCGCAGCTTTCCGAGACCGACTTCTGGCGAGACAACGTTGTTATCGACAAGAATCTGATCCGGATCGATATCGATGCAGATTCCCTGGCGCAGCCCCACACCGCGGAAATAGCGATCCAAGCTGATGCAAAGGCCACACTTGAAGCGATTGAGCATGGGCTGAATGTTCATGGCGTTCACGCCAAGAACGCCATCGCAGGGAATGAAAGGGACTACATCCGTGATGTCGTTTCCGACACCAAGCAGCAAATCATTCTCAAGGTGCTTGAGGTGATCCGTGCCAGCCTGCCGCGCGAGACCATCGTTTGTTCCGACATGACCCAGATCGCCTATGTGGCAAACGAGGCCTTCCCGGTTTACGAGCCGCACACCTGGATCCATCCCGTCGGCTTTGGCACACTGGGCTTTTCATTGCCAGCCGGCATAGGTGCCAAGTTCGGCAAGCCTGAAGTGCCAGTGGTCGCGATGATTGGCGATTATGGGCTGCAATATACGCTGAATGAGTTGGGCACCGCCGCTGAGCACAAATTGCCTGTCATCGTTCTTCTCTGGAACAATGAGAGCCTTGGCGCCATCCACGACAACATGGTGACCTTCGGCATCCAGCCCAATGCCGTCACGCTGAAAAACCCGGATTTCCAGATGCTGGCAAAGGCCTATGGCTGCAATGCTGAAAAACCTTCCTCACTCAAAGCTTTGGCCAGCGCCATAAAGGCAGCCCTCAAAGCTGATGGCCCGACTCTGATTGAAATGACCCCCGCCATGGTCAATGGCTGATGCGGCGGTAATCTTTGATGTCGATGGCGTGCTTCTCGAACTCACGCGCGCCGAGGAAGATGCCTTCTTCGTTCCGTTTGAACGGCGCTATGGCCTGACGGGTATTTCGCGTGACTGGAATTCCTATGCCATCCGCAATGATGAAAATATCATCGCGGAAATCCTCGCGCGTCATGGCCTGCCGGAACATGAACACGCCGAAGTCGTCGCCGATTATCTGGACGTTCTCAAACTGCAGTTGAAAGATGGCACAATTGAAACCGTCGTTGTCCCGGGAGCCTTGGAGCTCTTGCAAAATCTTCACGGCAGCCTGCAATTGGGCATCGCCACCGCAAATCTCCTTGGCGCCGCTGAACTTCGCCTGAAAGATGCAAAGCTCTGGCATCATGTTTCGGCTCACGCCCATGGGGCCGATGGCGGCGGCCACAAGAAAGGAATACTGGCCCGCGCCATTGCCGCAACCGGCCTCCCCAAGAACCGCATCGTCTATATCGGCGACAATCTCAATGATGTGGCGGCTGGCCTCGCAAATGGCGTCCATTTCATCGGTTTCAGCGCCGATTCCAGCCGTTTGGCGGAGCTAAAGCAGGCCGGGGCCAGCCACACCTGCAATAATCATCTGGATAGTTTTCGCCTGATCGGCCATCTATTGCAGCGGTGAGTCGAAGAGAACATAAAAAGAACAAATTCTTGCTCTAGGATTTTACTTATGGACCATGCGAACCAGTTTTCACTCCTCACGACAAGGCGCTTCCTGCCGCTCTTCGTGGCCCAGGCGATCGGCGCTTTCAATGACAACGGCCTGCGCAACGCCATCACCATCCTCATCACCTTCGACCTCGCCGTAAACCACGGCTGGAACGCCACGCTCTTCGTCCAGGCCGGCACCGCCCTCTTCATCCTGCCCTATTTCCTCTTCTCGGCCATCGCCGGCCAGTTTGCCGACAAATTCGACAAGGCCTTCATCGCCCAGCGCGTGAAGCTGGCCGAAATTGCCGCCATGGTGTTCGGCGCTGGGGCCCTGTGGCTCGACAATCCCTACCTCGACCTCATGGTGCTGTTTTTTGCCGGCGCCCTCGCGGCCTTCTTCGGCCCCATTAAATACGGAATCCTGCCGCAATACCTCAAGCGCGAAGAGGTTATCGCCGGCAATGCCCTGATCGAAATGGGAACCTTCGTCACCATTCTTCTCGGCACCATGTTCGGCGGCTTCCTCGTGCTGGAGACCGGCGGAAGGCAAGTCCTCTCGGGCGCGCTCATCCTTCTGGCAGTCATCGCCTGGTATGCCACGACCCGCATGCCGCCTGCCCCCTCCACCACGCCCGACCTTGACATCGACTGGAACATTTTCAGGCAAACCGGAAAACTCATCGGCTACGCCCGCGAGCGCCATGACGTGTTCTGGGCCGTCATCGGCGCCTCGTGGTTCTGGTTCGTGGGCACCGTCCTGCTCGTGCAGTTCCCGGTTTTCACCAAGGATATCCTGCTCGGCAACGAGGATGTTGCCAACGCCTTCATTGCCACCTTCACCATCGGCATTGGCCTGGGCTCGATGATCACCAACCTTCTATTGAAGGGCGAGGTCTCGGCAAAATACGTGCCCGTGGCCGCCATCATGATGACGCTGTTCCTCATCGACCTCTATTTCGCCGCAGGCCAGGTCAATGCCAGGCTGGCAGGGACCACGCTAAATGGGGCCGGTGTTTTCTTCTCCCACTGGTCAAGCTGGCGCGTTGCCTTTGACCTGTTCATGACCGCCTTCTTCGGCGGCATCTATGCGGTGCCGCTCAACGCAATCATGCAGACCCGCGCCTCGCCGCCCAAGCGCTCGCGCGTCATTGCCGCCAACAACCTCGTCAACGCCATCTTCATGATCACTGCTACGGTGACTTCCGTCATCCTGCTGCAATTCATTACGGCCCGCGGCCTGTTCCTCTGCCTTGGCCTTGCCAATGCGGTGGCCGCAATCTGGATCTGCTTCCTCCTGCCCCAGGAAACCCTGGCGAATTTTGCCAGGCAGCTTTTCCGCCTTCTCTACCGCGTCGAGATAAAGGGCATGGATAACTACAAGGCGGCGGGCCGCCGGGTGGTGATCGTTGCCAATCACACCTCATTTCTCGATGGCCCCCTGCTGTCGGCCTTCCTGCCCGACCGCGCCACCTTTGCCGTCAACTCCTACATGGCAAGGCGCTGGTGGGTGAGGCCCGCCTTCGCCCTGTTTGATCTCGCCCCCATTGATCCCGGCAATCCCCTGTCGCTGCGCACCCTTGTTGCCGCCGTCAAAAAGGGAAAGCGCGTGGTGATTTTCCCCGAGGGCCGCATCACAGTCACCGGCACCCTGATGAAGGTTTACGAAGGCCCTGGCGCCATTGCCCAGATGGCCGATGCCAAGGTTCTGCCCGTGCGCATTGATGGCACGCAATTCTCCAAATTTTCCAGAATGCGCGGCAAGCTGCGCCAGCGCTGGTTTCCCAAAATCACCATCACCTTCCTGCCGCCGGTGAAATTTGATGCCCCCGAAGGAATGCGCGGCTCGCGCCTGCGCGAACATCAGGCCGACAAGCTTTATGATGTGATGACCGACATGGTGTTCTCCACCTCGAACACCGAGCAGACCCTGTTTGAATCCCTGCTTGATGCCCGCGCCACCCATGGCGGCAGCCACAAGATTGTCGAGGACATCAACCGCCAGCCCATTGCCTATAACCGGGTGATCATGGGGAGCTTCATTCTGGGCCGCAAGATCGCCAGGCTGACGCCCAAGCAGAAAACCGTGGGCGTGCTCCTGCCCAACGCCATTGGCGGCTTGCTCACGCTCTTTGGCCTGCAGGCCTTTGGCCGCGTGCCAGCCATGCTGAATTTCTCCACCGGCGCCGTCAACATGTCGGCCGCCTGCATCGCGGCCCAGGTCACCACCATCGTCTCATCGCGGAAATTCATCGAGGCGGCGGAAATGGAAGGCGATATCGCCATCCTCTCCAAGAACTGCCAGATCATCTACCTTGAGGATGTGCGCGAAAATGTGGGCACGGGCGACAAGCTCTATGGCCTGTTCGCCAGGTTTTTCTCCCGCACCGCGCTCTGGCTGTCCAAAGCCAGCAAGGACCCGGATAGCCCGGCCATCATCCTTTTCACCTCGGGCTCGGAAGGCGTGCCCAAGGGCGTTGTGCTGTCGCACCGCAATCTCAATGCAAACCGGCTCCAGGCCGCCGCTCGCATCGGCTTCAGCGCCCAGGACATTGTGTTCAACGCCATGCCCATGTTCCATGCCTTTGGCCTTTTGGGCGGAACCCTGCTTCCGGTTCTTTCTGGCGTTTACAGTTTCTTCTATCCCTCGCCGCTGCATTACAAGATCGTGCCGGAGCTGTGCTACGACACCAACGCCACGGTGCTCTATGGCACCGATACGTTCCTTGCCGGCTATGCCCGCACCGCCAATCCCTATGATTTCTTCAGCATGCGCCTGATCGTTTCCGGCGCCGAACGGGTGAAGCAGGAAACCCGCGAAGTCTGGATGGAGAAATTCGGCCACCGGATTCTGGAAGGCTACGGCGCCACCGAATGCTCTCCCGTCATTGCCATCAATACGCCCATGCATAACCGTTCTGGAAGTGTTGGGCGATTGTTGGACCGAATTGAGTACCGCCTTGAGCCCGTCGAAGGCATTGCCTCTGGTGGCCGGCTATTCGTGAAAGGCCCTAATATCATGCTGGGCTATCTCCGCGCTGACAATCCCGGCGTCGTCGAAGCCCCGCCGGAAGGTTGGTATGACACGGGCGATATTGTAGAAGTTGACGAGCACCGCTTTGTCACCATTCTGGGCCGCGCCAAGCGCTTCTCAAAAATTGCCGGCGAAATGGTTTCGCTCACCGCCGTTGAGACAAAACTGCTGGAAGCCTTCCCCGGCGAGAACTTCGCCGTCGTCGCCATTCCCGACGAGAAAAAGGGCGAGCAATTGATCCTCTTCACCACCATGGCCCAGCCCGAACGCGCCGTGATTGCCGATGGCCTGAAAAGCCGCGGCGCCTCGGACCTCATGATTCCCAAAGTCCTGGTGCATCTGGACGAAATCCCGCTCCTCGGCTCCGGCAAGACTGATTACGTGACCTTGACCCGCATCTCCAAAGAGGGAGCCAATGGCTGACGGCATTGCCCACCAGCTTGCCCTGCAGCTGGTGGAGCAGGCCGCCCGCATCATGGGCGCCCCTCGCCTCATTCCCATCAGCTTTGGCCATGTCGATGCCTGCTTTTACACCGGGCAATCCCACGTCGATTTCGTAAAGTTTCTTCTCGAGCACGGCGCAAAACTGTCCGTGCCCACCTGGACCAACAACAGCGTTGCCAGCCCCGATGACGGCGGCCTTCGGCCCGAACGTTCCGACCCCGAAATGGTGCGCGGAGCCCATGATCTGATGGCGCTCTATGCCAAGCTCGGCTGCAAACCCACTTGGACCTGCGCGCCTTACCAACTCGCTGGTGGACCCAAACTCGGTGACCACATCGCCGTGGGCGAATCCAATGCGGTGGCCTTTTACAATTCCGCCGTCGGCGCCCGCACCAACAAATATGGCGACTATCTTGACGTGGCCTGCGCCATCACCGGCCTTGCCCCCTTCGCCGGGCTTCACACCGATGAAGGCCGCATGGCCGATATCCATTTTTCCTGCGCCTCCATTCCCGATGCCTGGAAGCGCCAAGACATTTTCTTCCATCTCCTCGGCCATGTCGTGGGCCGCAGGGCGGGCCGCCGCATTCCGGTCATTTCCAATCTTCCAAAGGAAACCACTGCTGATCAACTCAAGGCCCTGTGTGCCGCAGGCGCGGCTTCAGGCGGTGTAGAGCTTCTGCATGTTGTAGACGTGACACCCGAAGCACCAACTTTGCCCGCAGTTTTCAAGAGTGGCCAAATATTTGAAGTCGCAACTGACCATCTCAAAGCCGCCCATCGTGAGCTTTCTGCCTTCAACGATGGCCCGCTCGATGCGGTAGCGCTGGGCACGCCGCATTTTTCACTTTCCGAATTTGCTGAACTTGTGAAGCTGCTGGATGGACGCAAGGTGAAAACAACCACATACATTTCCACCAGCCGCGGCATCCGAGAAATGCTTGTGGCCAATGGCTGGCTCAAGCTTCTGCAAGAAGCGGGAGTAACAATCCCCGTCGATGTCTGCACCTATTACTCGCCCAAGATTCAAGGCCTCAAGGGCCGGGTGATGACCAATGCAGCGAAATGGGCCTATTACGCGCCAGGCATGCTGGGCGTTGCGGTTTGCTTTGGCAGTTTGAAGGAATGCGTCGAAAGCGCCGTGCAAGGCGTTGTCTGGCGCGATCCAAATCTGTGGTCAAATCCATGACCGTTCTTCATGCAGGAATCGCCCAAGGCCCGGTTCTCCTGCTCGATGAACCCTTGAGCTTCTGGGGCGCTTTCGATCCCCGCAGCGGAACCATCATCGACATTCTCCATCCGCAGAAGGGACAAAACCTCCAAGGCAGAATCCTCATGATGCTGGAAAGCCGGGGGTCCGGCAGCGCTCCCGGAGGCCTTGCCGAAGCCATCAGGCTTGGCACCGCGCCCGCCGGAATCATCCTGGTGCAGCCCGATATCAACCTCGCCATCGGCACCGCCGTGGCCGAAACACTCTACGGCAAATCCTGCCCGGTCCTCGCAGTCGCCGCTTCGGAATTCCAGGAACTTTCCAAGGCTCCCTATTTGCATATCTCCCATGACGGCAGGGTCGTCCCATCCTCGACGATGCCTGACGGCTCGGCTAGAAGGCCCTCCATGAAACTTGCATCCATCACCCAAAGACTGAACGGCCTCGGCTCCGATAAATGGGCCGTGCATATCGAAGGCAAGCGCCGCGCTGCAGCCGGCGAAGACCTGATCTTCCTCTCCATCGGTGAACCCGATGCGCCAACCCCCACGGCAATCATGGATGTGGTGAATACGCAGATGCGAGCCGGGCGCTACAAATACGCCGCCAGCCGCGGTGAATCCGAACTTCTCGACAGCCTCTCGGCGCAATATACCAAAAGCACCGGCCGCCCCATCAGCACCCGGCAATTCATCTTCCTCCCCGGCACGCAAACCGCCCTGTTCGTGGCCCTGCAGGCAACCGTTGAACTCGGCGATGAAGTCTTGATGGCCGATCCCTATTACGCCACCTACGAAGGCGTCATCGCCGCGGCTGGCGGCATCGCCGTTCCCGTGGGCGTTGATCCCGACAACGGCTTCCATCTCAAAGCCGCCGATCTCGAACGCGCCATCACGCCAAAAACCCGCGCCCTTCTGCTCAACACCCCGAGCAACCCCACAGGAGCGGTGCTCACCCGCGAAACTATCGCCCAGATCGGCGATGTTTGCGAGCGCCACGACCTGTGGATCATCTCCGATGAAGTCTACGCCACCATGACCTATGGCAACACCGTGTTCGCCTCGCCCTTCGATGAGCCGCGTTTGGAAAAGCGCACTGTTGTCGTCTCGTCGCTCTCGAAATCCCACGCCATGCCCGGCTTCCGCTGTGGCTGGCTGGCGGCCTCCGAGGAATTCATTGATGCCGCACTGCCGCTCACCGAAACCAT
>CADEEO010000068.1:0-8477 GCA_902826365.1 uncultured Hyphomicrobiales bacterium
CTCCTATCGAAGAGTCTGCCGCGTCGCACCAGTTGAGAAAGCATTGATGTTGCAACGGCCATTGTCGGATGGCAGGTTGAAGATTGTGGCGCGTGGTGAAAAGCTAGATTAACTACCTAAAAGGGAGTGGACTGCGATGAACCTGAAGCTGGGAGTGCCGGTGTTGATGATCTTGGTGACAATGACTGCGATAGGATCAGCTTCGACGACCAGATACAATTGCAAGTACAACAATGGGGCCATTGAGCCATTGGTTGTTAACGTTGAAGACCGAGTAGCGCACTATGGCGTCAAATCAGCCAAGTGGTCGATTACAGGCCTAACCTCAGAGTTCATCTCAATGGTAACATTGCGTGACGTTGGAGGGACGCTCGCAGTGCTAGATCTAAATAGTGGGAAACTACTTATGGCATCCGTCAGCAATCTCTGCACGGGTAGTATTTCTGACTGCATATCAGGAGTAGAAAAGTCGAAGCTCACAAGTCAAGAATTGGATTCGAGTATTTGTACAAAGCAATGACGAACAAGTTTGCGCGGGTCGCAAAGGAAAACAATCTGTAATGAACGGACGTAGAATCTACTTCCTTGAAAATTGGGTGAACAAAAACCCTGCCGACAAGCGCTGCAAGTAACTCCAAAGCTCAGCCCGCTTTCCGCCAGCCCCATTCATTTGCTAGCGCAAGGCATTTGCGCCATGGCTCAACCGCGCCCGTGGTCGAAAGGCTGCGCAATGAGGCCGCTGCCGAGGCGTGGGCAAGGGCGAGCGCGTCATCAACGCTCCATCCTTCATGCACGCCGTAGAGCATGCCCGCCGCAAAGGCATCGCCCGCGCCATTGGCGCCCGCGACAAGCTCGCGCGGTATCTGTGTGGAGGGCTTCGAGAAAACCTTGCCATCGCGGGTGACCGCAATGGCGATGACCGGGCAATGCACCACGACAATCTCCATGGCGCCATTTTCCAGCACCTGCCGCGCCGCGCGCTTGCAAGCCTCAACATCGGTCACCCCGTCGAAAAGGGTTTGCAGTCCCGCGAGCGCGCCGATTTCACCATCATTCACAATGATCATATCAAGATGGGGAAGGCAGGGGCGCACAAGCTCCGCCAGTTCCTGCGGATCGATGCTGGCAAGTTCAAGATTGGTCTTGAGTCCCGCCGCCCGGGCCTTCTTGAGAACACTCACCCAGCCATTCGCATCGCCCTGCCAGGGCGCATCCATCAGCTTGTGAACCCCGGGCAGGCCGAGATGCAGATAGCGCGCTGTCGTGGAACTGAAGTCGAAGTGATCCGGCGTCAGCACATCCGATGCCCCGCGGCTGAAGATATGGGTGCGCCGCCCGGTTTCCTGTGAAACGAAAGCGTCGGTCCACTGCGTGCCGACTTCAGAAGTCACATGCATCTGCGCATGGCCGATGCCGGCGTCCGCGGCAAGCGAGCGCAGGAAGCGCCCGCCCTCGTCATCGCCCATAATGGTGATCGTTTCCACTGGCATGCTTGAATCAAGGCGTTTGATGCCGAGCGCGAAATTGCATCCGGAGCCGCCGCCGTGGCGCTCTTCCCGAAGGAATTGCGCATGGCCGTCTTCTCCCGGCCAATGCGTCACCATGCGGTTGTTGTCAACGCACCATGTGCCGCCCGTGATAAAACCGCGGCGCTGGGTTTTCCCCATGATCAGCCTGCCTTCAGGACCTTTTCGGTGATCTCGCTGTCGGCGGCCAGTTCGCGGATGGCCGTCAAGCCGCTCTTTTTAAGGCTGGCATGATAGGCCTTGACCGCTTCAAGCGGCTGGATGTTGCCGCTCGCCACTTCGCGCATGAAGGAAACCATGGCCAGCGGATCTTCCGCCAGATTGATCTTACGGCCAAAGAGGGCAACCCGCGCGCCATATTTTTCGGCCTGGTTCAAAAGCTCGAAACAGTCGCGCGTGGTGCCGGCGCCGCCGCCGAGCACACCAACCGTAATGCTGGGATCGAATGAAGCCAGCTCTTCCAAAGCCTTCGGGCCGTTATAGGCGATCTTCAGGAACTGCGGACGGTCCGCCTTGGTCACGCCGGCGAGGCAGCGAATAATACTATCATTGATGTAGTGGGGGACAAGCGCCGGATCGATGCCGCATTCAACGTTTGGATTAAACACTTCCAGGAAGTAGTTGAATTTGTTGCGCGCCGCGTCCTCGCGGAAAGCGCCGAAGTGTTCAAGTGCGTTGTAATCCTGCTCAAGATCATTGTTGAAGGTGATGGAGTAAAGGCCCAGGTCCGTATACTTCTTCACGCGCGAAAGCGAAGCGCTGCGGAAGGGGCGGCTCGCCAGCTTGGAATAGGTGGCGCCACGCCCCACCCAAATATCCGTCGTGTCATTGGCGCGGATGGCGGGTTTGACGGCACTTTTCTTGAAAACGCCCTTGTCGGTAAGAGCCTCCACATTGGAAGCCGAGACCAGCATGATATCAACTACGTCCTGTTTGACGATTGCGGCGATATTCGCCAGGAATTCCGGCCGGGTCACAAAGCGCGTCGAACTGCCATCCTTGTTCCGTTTCGGCCCGCAGCCGGGAATGCTCGGCCCCATGTCGCCGTCCTTGGCGTCGGCAATGATGAAGTCGCTGCGCTTGTATTTGCCGGCGCGGATGCGGGAGAGTTTTTGATCAAGTCTGAACATGATGAGCCTGTGGGTTGCTGAGGTTGAATGGCGGGGGTAATTACGCGCATATTATGCATATAGTCAATCATATCTAACGCATTTAATGTATATTTATTTACATAATAGTTCGAACCTCGCTTCGGCAAGGTAAATTTCTAACATTTTCACAACCCAACATGTATATGTATATTTTTGGACATATATTACGCATGTCAAAATCCATGGGAGAGAAAGAGCAGGCCAGCCTTGCAAATGCCAGCGAAATTCTTTCGCTGATTGCAAGCGGCGCCGCAAACTCGCGTGCCGCCCTGCTTGCTGCGTCCGGCATGTCGAGGGTGACCGTAACCCAGCGCCTCAATGTGCTGCTCGGTGCTGGCCTCGTCGAAGAAAGGCTGCGCACTTTGCCCAGTGGCGGAAGGCCCACCCGCGTCCTTGGCATCAGGGGGTCGGCAGGCTTCATGCTTGTCGCGGATATTGGCGAAACTCACATCCATCTCGCCGCCATGAATCTGGCGCCCGATATTCTGACGCAGAGCACAATTGCTTTCAGCATAGCCGAAGGTCCTGCGGCCACCTTGCAGCGCATCAAGGATGAATTCGACAGGCTCATGGCCGAGGTGCGTACCAGCCACGGCTTTCTTGTCGGCGTCAGCCTCAGCATGCCAACCCCGGTGGATTTCAAGCGCGGCCGGGTGGTTGGCCCCTCCGTACTTTACGGCTGGGATGATTTTGACATCGTTTCGTGGCTGGGCCGGCATTACGATGCGCCGATCTATGTCGAGAACGACGTGAACCTGATGACCATCTATGAGCACCGCCATAATTTTTCACAAGTTGATGACATGATTTTCATCAAGGCGGGAACCGGCATCGGCAGCGGCATCATTGCCGGTGGAAAAATTTTCCGTGGCGCCCAGGGCGCGGCTGGCGACATTGGCCACATTCAGTTTAATTCCCCGGATGCCCCCCTTTGCCGGTGTGGCAAACTCGGCTGCGTTGAGGCCCGCGCCGGGGGCTGGGCCATTGCCCGCGATCTCACCGAAAAAGGCCTGAAGGCGGAAACGGCGAGGGATGTTGTGGCCCTCGTGGAAATGCAAAAGCCTGAAGCCATCATGCTGCTGCGCCGCGCCGGGCAGACCATTGGCGAAGTGGCGTCCGACGTTGTCAGCATTCTCAATCCGAGCTTGATTGTGGTTGGCGGCATGCTGGCGCGTGGCGGGGAATTTCTCCTCTCAGGCATCCGCGAACTCGTCTATCAGCGCTGCCTTCCGCTGGCCACCGGCGACCTGCAAATCATGCTGGCCGGTCCAAAAACGGATTCAGCCTTGATCGGCGCCGCCCATCTCGTTCTGGATGATATTTTCAGTTCCGGAAAAGTGAAGGAATTTCTCGGCAGGTTCACCGCGAAACGCCCACGCTGAATCTGGGCTTCAGCCTGCTCGGCCTGTGCTGTCGCGGGCAATCAGCCGGAAGCCCAAATCAATCCTGCGCTGCTTCGGCCGGTTTCCCGTGCCGCGGGTGATCTCGAGGATGATTTCGGCTGCGCGCTTCGCCATCTCATAGCGCGGCACCGCAATCGTGCTGAGGGAAGGGTAGGCGCAGGCTGAAACCTCAAGATCATTAAAACCCATGATCGACAGGTCCTGGGGCACGCGGATGCCGCGCCGCTGGCACTCGAACAGAGCGCCCAACGCCAAATTGTCATTACCGCAAAAAATCCCCGTGACCTTCGGCCAGCGGGCCAGAAGCTCAGTGAGCAAACCGCCGCCAAGCGGAACAGTGCAGGGATCTTCGGTTGAGGCCAGCATGGGCGTTGCATGAAACTCCGCGCAAGCCTGGAGGTAGCCTTCCAGGCGCTGGCGCGAACGGGCGTCATGAGGAGCGGAAATCTGGCCCACATGCCGGTGCCCGAGGTCGAACAGATGCCGCGCCGCCGCATAGCCGGCCTCCCGTTGTGAAAGGCCGATGTTGATGTCGATGGGGTTGTCCGTCATCTCCATGGTTTGCACCACGGGGATGCCGGCCTGCTGCAATGACTTGCGCGCCTGCGGCGTTTGGTCGACCCCGGCAAGGATCATCGCTTCCGGAAATTGCCCGAGCATCGTGGCGATGGCCTTTTCCTCGCGGCCCGCAAGGTAATGCGAATTGAGCACTAGCACCTGGAAACCCGCCGGAACGAAAACGTCATGCAAGGCGCGGAGATAGTCGCCGAACACCCCATTGGTGAGGGAGGGGACGATAACCCCGATGCGCCCCGTGTGCGATGAGGCAAGCGCGCTTGCAAGCTGGTTGGGAACATAGGCAAGCTCGCGCACTGCCCGGTCCACCCGTGCCCGCAGGCCGGCGGAGACCATCTCGGGCTTGCGCAACACCCGCGAGGCGGTAACCGCGCTCACCCGGGCCCGTGTGGCCACATCGTCAAGGGTGACGCGGCGGGATTTGTTTTTCGGCAGGGTCATAATGCCAACGATCAATTTTTTAATGTCAAAGCGCCGCCTGGGGCAATTGACAGCGCTATCATCGTACAATAAGTTCTTGCCATCAAGTGTAGAAAACATGCTTGGTGCAAATAAAAACAACACGTCCCTTGAAGGCAGAACATCAAAAGATTTTCTGTTCCAGAAAATGAGATTGTGTGAAACCAATGGGAGAAGACTCAATGAAATCAACATCACATCTGCGCCGTTTTGTAAGCATTGGCGCCGTATTGGCGGCAGGGCTTGCCCTCTCAGGCGTGGCAAAAGCCGCCGGGCCTGAAGTGGTCGCCGGCCCTGCTGCCGAGCCTGATTGCTTCGCGCCTTGGGCTGCCGACACCAAGTTCTTCAAGTTCCCGAAAAAGGACGGCCCTTACCGCATTGCGCTTGCCAACGGCTACATCGCCAACACTTGGCGCATTCAAATGATCCAGACCGCGAAAGCCTATGCGGCCCAGCCTGATGTCGCTGCCAAGCTGAAGGAATTCAAGGTTGTGTCCACCGGTGAAGACGTGCCGGCGCAAATCTCCGCCATCAACAACTTCATCGACTCCGGCTATGACGCGATCGTTGTGAACGCCCAGAATCCGACAGCTTTCGGACCCGTCATCAAGCGGGCCAAGGAAGCCGGCGTGATTCTCGTTGCCTTCGACAACATTCTCGATACGCAGGATGCGATCAACGTCAACGTGGACCAGAAAGGCCTTGGCGTTCTCTGGGCCAATTGGCTGATCAAGCATCTGCCTGAAGGCGGCAAGATTCTTGAAGTAAAGGGCGTTGCCGGCACCTCGGTTGATACCGACCGCCACAATGGCATTCACGAAACCTTTGCCGCCTCCGGCAAAAAGTGGGACGTGACCGAAGTTGCGGGCAAGTGGGATGATCCGACCGCCCAGAAGGTGACGGCTGACGCCATTGCCACCAACGGTCCGTTCGACGGCATTACTGCGCAGGGTGGCGACACCGGCGTTGTGCAGGCGATGATCGATGCCAAGCACGCCTTCGTGCCCTTCGGCGGTGAAACCGAAAACGGTTTCCGCAAGTTCTGCGCCAAGCATTCGGCTGATGGCCTGAAGTGCTCGTCGGCAGGAACAGGCCCAGCCCAGGTTGCTGTTGCCATCAAGACGGCGATTGCGGCCCTTGAGGGCGCGGTTGTTCCGCAGTCAGTCAAGCTGCCGCTGGCCATTGTTGAAGACCCGAACTTCAAGGAAGGCTCGGATTATTTCCCCGACCAGTCCGACAATTTCTTTGTTGGCAACTCTTTCCCGACCTGTGGAATCAATTTCACGGCGCAGGAAATCATGGGCCAATCGAAAGAGAACCAGTAGTTTGATCTAGACTCCCAAGAGGCGTCGTGGAAGAAATTCCGCGGCGCCGTTTTTGGTTCATGATCATGCTGGAGGGGGCCTTGGTCGAAGCAGCACCACTATTCCGTCTGGAAGGCGTATCGAAGAGCTACGGTGGCGTCCGCGCTCTTCAAAAGGCCGATCTTGATATCTACCCCGGCCGCATCCACGGCATTCTGGGTGAAAACGGCGCGGGCAAATCCACGCTCATAAAAGCCATGGCGGGCGTTGTGGCGCCCGATGAAGGCCGCATGTTCCTCGATGGCAAGGAAATCTCCTTTGCCTCGCCGACCGCCGCGAACAAGGCGGGCATCGTCTGTATCTTCCAGGAACTTTCGCTCATTCCCGATCTCTCCGTCGCCGACAATATCGTCATCAGCGATCCGCCCACGCGCTTTGGCATGATTGATCGCGCCAGGCAGCGCCAGATCGCCGAAGAGGCCCTGGCCCGGGCCGGCGCCGAAGACATTCATCCGCTTGCGCTTGTAAAAGACTTGCCCCTGTCGCGCCGCCAGATGGTGGAAATCGCCAAGGCACTGGCGCGCAAGCCGCGTATCCTTATCCTTGACGAGGCCACATCAGCGCTCACCGCGGCGGACGTGACCAAGATTTTTGCCGTGCTCAAGCGCCTGCGCGGCGAAGGCCTGGCCCTTCTCTATATTTCCCACCGTATGCACGAAATCGCCGAGCTCGCCGATGAATGTTCGGTTTTCCGCAACGGTAAGAAGGTTGAAACCTACGTGGCCGGCAGCAAGACCGACACGGAAGTCGTCGAGCTCATGATCGGGCGCGAATACAAGAATGTGTTCCCGCCCAAGCCGCCGCTGCAAACCAACGGCGCAACCCCCGTGCTGCAGGCCGAAAACCTGTCCTGGACTGACCGCCTCAAGGATATTTCGCTGTCCGTAAGGGCAGGCGAGATTGTCGGCCTCGGCGGCCTTGACGGGCAGGGGCAGCGCGATCTTCTCTTGGCGCTCTTCGGCGTGCTGCGCGGCTGTTCGGGCAATGTGCTGATCGATGGTGCGCCAGTAAAGATCAACAGCCCGACGGCGGCCAAAAGCCAAAAAATCGGCATGGCCCTCATCCCGGAGGACCGCAAGACCGAAGGCCTGATGTTGCCCATGACCGTGCGGGACAACCTATCCTTTGCATCGCTCCACCGCATCTCGGACAACGGCATCGTAAATCGCGTCAAGGAACAGAAATACATTGACGAGATGATTGCCCTTCTCGGCATCAAAACGGCGGGAACCGGCATTGCCGTAGGCTCCCTCTCCGGCGGCAACCAGCAGAAAGTGGTCATCGCCAAGTGGCTGATGAACCAGCCGCGCATCATCCTGCTCAACGATCCCACCCGCGGCATCGATGTCGGCACTAAGCAGGAGCTCTACGTCCTTCTGCGCAAGCTCGCAGATGGGGGCGCCGCCATCCTCTTTTACTCCACCGACTATGACGAGCTGATTGGCTGTTGCGACCGGGTGCTTGTTCTCTATGATGGCAAGGTGAAGCGCGAGCTGGTGGGCGACGGGATTACCGAAAGGGCGCTCATTGCAAGCGCGCTCAATATCGATATGGGAGAGGCTTTGCACCCATGAAGGATTGGCGTTTCTGGTTTGCCGAACAGCGCGGCACCCTGATGGCAATCGCAATTTTTGTTGTGATGTTTATCATCTATTCCGCGAACCATCCGGCGGGCTTTAACGCCAACGTGGTGCAGACCGCCTCCAACAAGGGTGTGCTGCTGGCTTTCGTGGCCATGGCCCAGGCGCTTGTCGTGATCACCGCCGGAATTGATCTTTCCGTCGGCATGATTTTCACCCTCACCAACTGCCTGGCCTCGTGGATTGTCGTTGGTTCGCCCATTCAGGTTGCCTTTGGGGTGGTGGGCGTGCTTCTGGTCGGAGCCCTGTGTGGCGCCATCAATGGCGCCATTGTCATTTATGGCCGCCTGCAGCCCATCGTCACGACCATTGCCACCGGCGCTGTATTCTACGGGATCGCACTCGCCATCCGCCCCAA
>CADEEO010000068.1:8577-16970 GCA_902826365.1 uncultured Hyphomicrobiales bacterium
CTTTTTGGCGGCAAGGGCAGCGCCATCGGCGCCATCTTCGGCGCCATGGCCTTCCGCACCATTGGCGACCTGCTTTTCGTTTTCGATTTTGATCCCCTCTGGCAGCCCCTTTTCCAGGGTGTTGTCTTGCTCCTCGCCGTAAGCATCGGGGCCTTTGGCCTGTTCCGCATTCGTAATC
Source organism: uncultured Hyphomicrobiales bacterium (assembly GCA_902826365.1). Taxonomy (GTDB): domain Bacteria; phylum Pseudomonadota; class Alphaproteobacteria; order Rhizobiales; family Aestuariivirgaceae; genus Aestuariivirga. The sequence continues at coordinate 8,756 of CADEEO010000068.1, forward strand.
GATTGGATTGGTTTGGATGAACGCCCTCGCTGAACGCCTGCCCCATTTCATGCGCCGGATGGACCCCGCTGTCGTCACGGCCTTTGCCTGCATTTTGCTGCTGCTTTTTCTCGGCAGCCTTTACTCCAGCAATTTCCTCTCGCCGGAATATCTCCTGCAGCAGTTGAAGGTGGCCTCATTCCTCGGCATCATCGCAACCGGCATGATGCTGGTGATCCTCTTGGGCCAGATCGATCTTTCCCTGCCCTGGGTGGTGAGTGTTGGCGCCATGATGTCCAGCGCCGTGGCGGGATTGGGTGATGTGGGGGCCGCTGTTGCCATTCCCTTCGGAATTTTCTGCGGCGTCTTGATCGGCCTTGTGAATGGCGTGGGCGTGGCCTATCTCCGCATCCCCTCCATGATCATGACGCTGGCCACCAATGCCGTGGCCCAGGGCCTGATGGTTGTTTACACCGGCGGTTTCTCGCCGCAGGATTCCGCCTCTCCCGCCGCGCGCTATCTGGCCACCGGTTTTATTATTCCAACGGTTCCGAATTCCGTTCTCTGCTGGCTGGCCGTGGGGGCCGCCGCCGTGTTCCTGATGACCCGCACCACCTTTGGCCGCTCCATTTACGGCATCGGCAACCGCGAACGCGCCGCCTATCTCTCGGGCATCAATACGCGCCGCGTTGTCATGATCGTCTTTGCAATCTCAGGGGGCCTCGCCGCATTCGGCGGCGTGCTGCTCGCGGGCTATGCCTCGAAGGCCGCCCAATCCATGGGTGACGCCTATCTGCTTCCGGCGATTGCCGCCGTCGTGCTGGGCGGAACCTCCATTCTCGGCGGCCGCGGCAGCTATCTCGGCACCGTTGCCGGCGTCATGCTGATCACGCTCCTGCAATCCATCCTCTCGGTGATGCAAATGCCGGAATTCGGCCGCCAGATCGTCTACGGCATCGTCATCATCATGATGCTTCTGCTATACGGGCGCGAGCGGCTTCAACGCTGAGAATTGAGGTTTCCATGATTCCTGCCAATGCCTGCCTGGTTGCCCGCGTCTTCGTTCCCGATGTTGGCCCCTGCATTGCCCGCGTCGATGGCGAAAGCCTTGTGGATGTCACCGCCAGCTTTCCCACCATGCGCGATCTCTGCGAAGAGAAGAATCCGGCGGCTGCCGTGCGCGCCGCCAAGGGAAGCACGCTCGGCGCAGTCGCCGATATCCTCGCCAATGCCGCCCCCGACACCCGCAACAAGACCAAGCCTTGGCTCCTTACACCTATTGATCTGCAAGCCATCAAGGCGGCGGGCGTCACTTTCGTCGTCTCCATGCTGGAACGCGTGATCGAGGAGAAAGCCCGTGGCGATGCCAACGCCGCCATTTCAATCCGCTCCCATATCCGCGATCTCGTCGGCAGCGACTTGCGCAAACTAAAGCCCGGCTCGCCCGAAGCCGCTGCGTTGAAAGAAACGCTCATCAAGGCCGGCGCCTGGAGCCAATATCTTGAAGTGGGCATCGGCCCCGATGCGGAAATTTTCACCAAGGGCCAGCCCATGTCGGCGGTGGGCTCCATGATGGATGTAGGCGTTCATCCCAAATCCACCTGGAACAATCCTGAGCCGGAAGTTGTGCTGGTGGTGTCATCGAAGGGAACCATCGTCGGCGCAAGCCTCGGCAACGATGTCAACCTCAGGGACGTGGAAGGCCGCTCCGCGCTTCTCCTCGGCAAAGCCAAGGACAACAACGCCGCCACCGCCATCGGCCCCTTCATCCGCCTGTTTGATGACAAATTCGATCTCGACACCGTGCGGAAAATGGACCTCACCCTCACCGTCGAAGGAACCGATGGCTTCAGGATGACGGGCAGCTCCTCCATCTCGCAGATCAGCCGCGATCCCGCCGATATCGCCGGCCAGACGCTCAACGCCCATCACCACTATCCCGATGGCTTCGTGCTCTTCCTCGGCACCATGTTCGCCCCCAGCGACGACCGTGACATCCCCGGCCGCGGCTTCACCCACAAGACCGGTGACATCGTGACCATCGCAACAAAGGAGCTCGGCGCACTGGTGAACCGCGTAGTGCCCACCGACAAAGCCGCCCCCTGGACCTACGGCACCGCCGACCTCATGCGCAATCTGGCGAAGCGCGGGTTACTCTAATTTCTTCCGATGGCCGGCTGAGGGTCAAGCGCGTGCATCTATCTCAAACTGTCACCCCGACGAACGTCGGGGCCCAGACTTTGTGCACGTGTGATCTCTGAATGCCTGAGTCCCGGCGTACGCCGGGATGACAGTTGAAAAATTTAGCTCACGCCTATTCAAACAATCGCCCCTTGAGCGCGCCAATATGACCCGCAATGCCAATGGCGTACCAAACAACCAAGGGCAAAAAATAAGGAAGTGCGCGCCAAAAAATAAGTCCCTGTTTTGCATCTCCTCCGTGACCGACGCTGACTAAAGTGAGAAAACCAGCGAATAAAAGCGGTCCGACCCAAAAAGCAATTGCGCTAATGTTGAAGGATCCTAACGTGAAAAGTGCGCTCAACCTTACCAATTTTAGAGGGTCTTTTGCAAAAAGAAGAGCTGGTAGAAGTGCGATACTCAATGCGCAAGCCGCACCAAGCGGTATCAGAGCCAAAAATAATGGCGGAAAAAACATCGATGCGAAAAACAAGGCGAATGCTACTGGTAACGCGGTGAGGCCCCACAACAAGACGATCACCAGGCAGCCGATCTGAAAACCAGAGAGTTCATCTTTCGGTGCAGGTAAATTCGCTTGCGCCGATAACTGTCGGTCCCAATTGCTCATAATTTCATCTTATCACGCAACCCAAATCAGAAATTACATGAGGGCAATAATAGTTAAGAATGTCTCAATATCTTTAACGATTGCTCGAACGCGTCAGTCAGCGTGTGATTCGAAAGGAATGGACTACCCCAGCAATCCCGCTTCCCCAAAATGACGGGGAAACAACGCCGACGCGCAAACATAAACCGTGCGCATGGCCTCGTCGCGTGAATAGGGCGTGGTCATCGACATGATGTCAAGCCACAGCCCTTCGACGACAACGCGCAACAGGCGGGCCACGCGCGCCGCATTGTGGCTGTAACCGCCGTCCGCGATCAGCCGCGCGCAAACCTCTTCCAGTTCGCGGTTGCAGGCCTGGTCATAGGCGTCGCATTTTTCCTGGTAGATCGGCCGGCTCTGCGCCTCGCCCCAGAAGGCGCACCAGGCCCGCAGCTTGCTTTGCGTGCAGATCTTTTCGTTGAAGTCCGCCAGCAGCAACGCGTTGAGCTGCGCCGCAGGGGAGGGCGCGGCCCCCGCCATCGCGTCTTTCCAGTTCTCGCGGTATTCGGCGGCGAGATAAAGCAGCGTCTCGGTCAGAAGTTTTTCCTTCGTCTCGAAATGGAAATTCACTAGCCCATGCGACACGCCTGATGCCGCCGCCACATCAGTCATCGTCGTCTGGGCATAGCCGCGACTCGCCAGGCTTTCGATGGTGGCTTCAATCATCTGCTGCTTGCGGTGCTCCCGGCTGGCCTTGCGCGGAGGCTGTAAAATTGCGGCTGTGGTCATGGTTTTCATTTTGATTGACAATTCAGTCAAAATCAAGCCAGACTATCTCTCAATCGAACAAAACCCTGAATTCCGGCCGCACATATAAAGACGCCGGGGCAGGACTTGTGGCCCAGGGAGTGACTATGGATCGTCCGAAAACGCGCGTGATCGCCAAATCCAACGCGCAATTCCAGAAGGCGGTGAAACGCTTGCCGCTCGGCGTGGCCTCCACCTTCCGCTACTGGGGCGACGAGCGCACCATCTATGTGCATCACGGCAAAGGCGGCCGCACCTGGGACATCGATGGCAACTGCTATGTCGATTACCGCCTGGGCTATGGCCCCGCGATTCTCGGTTACGCCGATGACCGGGTCGATGCCGCAGCCCGCAAAGGCATGGACGTGGGCGGCGTTTTTGCGCTGTCCACCGAACGTGAACTCATCGTCGCCGATCGCATCGCCAAGATGGTGCCCGCCGCCGAACTGGTGCGGTTTTCAAATTCCGGCACCGAAGCGGTGATGGCGGCGTTGAGACTCGCCCGCGCCTATACGGGCCGCGACAGCTATCTCCTCGTCGAAGGCGGCTACCATGGCCTGTTCGATGCGGCCATGTGGATGGCGAATGTCGATGGCTGGGACAAGAACTCCAATGACGACCCGGAAGTGGTGGCCTATTCCAAGGGCATTCCGCAAACCCTGAAGTCCCTTGTCCATGTCGTTCCCAATAACAGCATGCAGCGCCTTGAGGACACCTTCAAGCAGCACGGCCACACGCTCGCCGCCATGCTGATCGAACCGATCCAGGGCAATTGCTGCTCGATCATGGCCTCCGTTGAATATGTGAAATACGCCCGCGAACTCTGCGACAAGTACGGCGTGCTGCTGATTATCGATGAGGTGAAGTCCGGCTTCCGCGTCGGCAAGGGCGGCATCCAAGGGCTTTATGGCGTGAAGCCCGATATCACCACCTTCGCCAAGGCTGTGGCCAACGGCTATCCCATCGCCATCGTGGCGGGCAGCGAAAAGGTCATGCGCACCTTCAAATATGGTGGTGCTGCCCATGGCGGCACCTATACGGCGCACTCCGTTTCGCTCGCTGCCGCCGAGGAATGCCTGCGCATTCTTGATGAAACCCCGGCTCTCGAAACGCTTGCAAACTATGGCGAGAAATTGAAAGTCGGCCTTTCGGAAATCCTGAACCGCCGCGGCATCGTCCATTCCTACACGGGCCACCCCTCCATGTTCGGCCTGTTCTTCGCCGAAAGGCCGCCCGGCAATTACCGCGAGTGGAAAAAATCCGACTACTCCTTCTACGATACGATGGCCTATCACCTGCATGATCTCGGCATAATCTGCGAACCCGACTCGCGCGAACCCTGGTTCATGTGCGAAGCCCATGGCCTCGAAGCGAGCTGCCTCACCGATACGCTTAAGGCGGTTGAACAAGCCGTTGATATGACGCTCGAGCAACTGGAAGCCGAGAAGAGCGCATGACGGCCTACGACGCCATCATCATCGGTGCTGGCCACAACGGACTGGTCACCGCCTGCTACCTCGCCAAGGCGGGCCTCAAGGTCGTCGTCGTCGAAAAAAATGACTGGATCGGCGGCGCTGCCGTCTCGCGTTCACTCTATCCCGGCTTCACCTACTCGAACTGCTCTTATGTTTCCTCACTGCTCCGCCCGGAAATCATGCGTGATCTGGAGCTGCCGAAATATGGCTTGCAGATATTGCCCTATGAAGGCGGCGCGGTGCTGCAGCAGGATGGTGGCTATCTCGCCATGTACCGCGACCATGACGCCAACCGCCGCGAATTCGCCCGCCATTCCAAGCGCGATGCGGAGGCCTATGACCGCTATTCCCGCGATATCCTGCGCCACTGCCGCTTCATCCGCCCGCTGCTCATGCGCACGCCCCCCGACCCCACCTCGTTCCGGCCCCGCGATCTCAATGAGCTGATATACATCGGCAAGAAATTCTTCGATCTCTCGGAAACCGAGCGCTACGAAATGGTCCGCTTCTGGACCATGAGCATTTCAGACTATCTCGATGAGTATTTCGAGCATCCCGTGATCAAGGCCTATCTCGCCGTCTCCGCCATTATCGGCACGGCCCTTGGCCCCATGTCCCCGGGCTCGGCCTATGTCCTGCTCCACCACTACATGGGCGATGTCGACGGCAATATCGGCGCCTGGGGCTTTGCCCGTGGCGGCATGGGGTCGATCACGCAAGCCATGTCAAAGTCGCTCGCTGCATCCGGCGGTGAAATCCGCGCCGGCAAGGGTGTTGACCGGGTGCTCGTCAAGAATGGTAGAGCCGTTGGCGTCGTCCTCGACGGCGGCGATGAAATTCATGGGAAACTTGTCGTCTCCAACATGGATGTAAAGCGCACCTTCCTGAAAACCGTGGAAGAAAAGGAACTGCCCGCCGCTTTCGTCAAGCAGGTCAAGAATTTCAAAATCCGCGGCTCCTCCGGCAAAGTGAACATTGCGCTCGATGGCGTACCGAATTTCAAGGCTCTTCCCAAAGGTTCACCCTGTTACAAAGGAGACATCCACTTCACCGATTCCATCGAGAGGATGGAGCGCGCCTATGACGATTGGAAAGCTGGCCGCTGGTCCCGCGATCCCTTCCAGGACACCATGATCCCCACCCTCATTGATCCCACCATGACGCCGCCCGGCAAGCATTTCATGAGCTGCTTCGTGCAATACGCCCCGCCGAAAATCAATGGCGGCGAATGGACCGACAAGGACCGCGACGAGTTCGGCAAGACCGTGATCAACCAGATCGCCAGCTACGCCCCGGGCTTCAAGGACTTGATCCTCCACATGGAGGTGCGCACCCCGCGCGAGCTGGAGCGCGAAGTGGGCCTCACCGAAGGCAATATCTTCCAGGGCGAACTCACCTTCGATCAACTTCTGTTCAACCGCCCGGTGCCCGGCGCTTCGCAATACCGTTCGCCCATCAAAGACCTCTGGATGTGCGGCTCCTCCACCCATCCCGGCGGCGGCGTCATGGGTGCACCGGGCCGCAATGCGGCTGCCGAAATCCTGCGCGACCTGAAGAAACCCCTGCCGATGAGTGACGCCTATGCCGTCCTATGATGCCATCGTCATCGGCGGCGGCACCAATGGCCTCGCCGCCGCAGGCCGTCTCGCCAAGGCGGGCCGCAAGGTTTTGGTTCTTGAGCAGGCCGCTGTCGCAGGCGGCGGTGCAACTACCAAGGATTTTGCCAAAGGCTATAAAGTCAGCGCTGTCGCCCATCTCCTCAACTTGCTCGATCCCCGAGTGGAGCAAGGCCTCGACCTCAAAAGCCACGGCCTTGAGTTCGCAGCCACCAATCTCTCAACCACGGCACTGTCGCCAACCGGCGATTATCTCATCCTCAAAGGCAACTACGGCGAGACAATTGCCGGAACCCTTTCGGATGCGGACCGCGCTTCATGGGCCGAATTGCGCCAGAAGCTCATGCGCTTTGCAGCCGTGCTGCGCCCGTTTAAGGCCATGGCCCCGCCGCGCCTCGGCAAGGGCGTCGGCAATGAGATGATGAAGCTGGCGGGGCTCGGCCTGAAGATCAGGGGCCTTGGCCGCGATGACTTGCGCGAATTCATGCGCCTCATGCTGATCAATGTGGCCGACGTGCTCGACGATGAATTGCAGGATGACCGCCTGAAAGGCGCCATCGCCTTCGACACGGTGCTGGGCGCCCATCTCGGCCCTCGTTCGCCCAACTCGCTCCTCCTCCTCTTCAACCGTCTGGCAGGCGAAGCTCTCTCCATTCCAAAAGGCGGCATGGGTTCCGTTGCCACTGCGATGTCAAAAGCGGTTCAAGCCCTTGGCGTGGAAATCCGTTTGAATGCCTGGGTCCAATCGATCACCATCGCCGATGACAAGGCCACGGGCGTCACGCTGAAAAATGGCGAAACGCTCTCAGCCAAAACGATCATCTCCGCGATAAACCCCAAGACAACGTTCCTTGACCTCGTCGGTCCGCGCCATCTCGATACGGGCATGGTCAGCCGCGCCGGCAATATCCTGATGCGCGGTAACGCCGTGAAACTGCATTTGGCCCTCAAGGGCACGCCAAACTTCAAAGGCGTTGACCTCAAAACCCGTCTGGTGATTGCTCCTTCAGTTCGCGCCGTGGAAGATGCCTTCAATCCTGTGAAGTATGGCGAGTTCTCCGAAAATCCCGTGATGGAGATTGTCATTCCCTCCGCATTTGAAGAAGGCTTCGCCCCCAAAGGCCATCACGTACTTTCGGCCATCGTGCAATATGCCCCCATTGCCATGGATACCAAGGCCCGCGCCGCCTTCCTGAAGCGCATCATGGCCACTCTCGAATCCTACGCACCGGGCATCGGCAAGCTCGTTGTGAAAAGCGAATTGCTCACCCCCGAAGACCTGGAAAAACAATATGGCTTCGTCGGCGGCAACTGGCACCATGGCGAACTCGCCGCCGAGCAAATGCTCTTCCTCCGGCCCTTCATCGGCGCGGCCCAGTATGAAACCGCAATCCCCGGCCTCTGGCTTGCCGGTGCAGGCTCCCATCCCGGCGGCGGCATTTCCAGTGCTGCCGGCTGGAACGCAGCCGAACGGATTCTGAAAGGGAAGGGCAGGCGATGAACGATCCCCGTCTCCATTTCAAGAAGCCGCTGCTCACCTCGCCCTTCCA
>CADEEO010000069.1 GCA_902826365.1 uncultured Hyphomicrobiales bacterium
CGAAAATTACCCCGGAAAAACAGTCTTCGCTGGATGAGGTCAAAGACGAACTCACCAAACGCCTGCAGGCCGAACTCGCCCTGGATGAAATTCAGTCCATTTACGATGCAGTTGAGGATGCCCGTGCCGCACAGACAAAATTTGAGGATATTGCCAAGGCTCAGGGCATACCTTTCGTTGTTGTCCCTGCGGTCAGCGCAACCGGCCTGGGTCGAGATGGCAAAGAGGGGGACCTGCCCGGCAAGGCTGAAGTACTGAAAGCTGCCTTCGCAAGTGATGTCGGCGTAGAGAACGATGCCCTCACGCCGCACGACAGTTATTTCTGGTATGAGGTGCGTGAAGTTATTCCCTCCGCCCTCAAACCGCTGGATACAGTCAAGTCGCAAGTTGCAAGCGACGTTACGGCCCGCAAGGTCCGTGACCTGCTGACTGAGCGCGCCACTGGCATCGTGAAGAAACTGGATGATGGCGCAACCCTTGAGCAGCTTGCCACCGAGGCAAAGTCTGAAATCAAGACGGCTCAAGGCCTGAGAAGAAATGAGGCGAACGCTCAATTTGACGTGCAGGCCGTCACCGCCCTGTTCAGCGTTCCGGAAAAGGAATTTGCCTGGAGCCTGGAGGGCGACGGCAAAACCGCAAAAATCATGCAATCACAGCCGGTCCTTGCCGAACCCTATAACAGCAATTCACCGCAGGCAAAGGAACTGGCACAAAGCGTCACTGAAGCGGCGTCCAAGGATCTGCTGACAGCGTACCTGACGGCGCTCCAAGGACAAATCGGCGTCTCGATCAACAATACACTCTGGCAACAGGTTTCAGGAAGTCCCACCGCTACGCCCTGACAACCCATTCCAGAGTAACGCAAATGCCAATATCCCCCGACTACGATCACTTCGCCGCCGCCTACGAAAAAGGCCAGGCGCAAATCGTTTCGACCCGCCTTGTCGCCGATCTCGAAACCCCGGTTTCAGCCATGCTGAAACTCACCCGTAACGCCAAATACTCATTCCTGCTTGAATCGGTTGAGGGCGGCGCGGTGCGCGGGCGCTATTCCATTATCGGCATGAACCCCGACATGATCTGGAAGGTTGCAGGCAGCGAGGCGTCGATCAACCGCAAGGCCTTGCAAAATGCCGATGCCCCCTTTGAGCCAATCCGTCTCGCCCCGCTGGAATCGCTTCGTGCCTTGCTGGCCGAAAGCCGCATTCCGCTTGGCCCCGATGCGCCGCCCATGGCCGCAGGTATCTTTGGCTATATCGGCTATGATATGGTGCGCCTGATGGAGGATTTGCCTGAACCAAATCCCGATACACTGGGGCTGCCCGATGGCATGATGATCCGTCCGACAGTGATGGCAATATTTGACAGCGTGCGTGATGAGGTCACCGTTACCTCACCAGTCTATGTTGACAAGGGCGTGTCACCCAAGGCTGCCTATGCGCGGGCGCAGGAACGCATTTCCGAAGTTGTCGACGCACTCGACAGGCCACTTGATCATTTAACCTCTCAGGATGTGGAGGCCCCGCCCATCATGGCGGCCACATCCAACACCACACCGCAGGAATACGCCGGCATAATTGCCAAGGCCAAGGATTACATAACCGCTGGCGATATTTTCCAGGTCGTTCTCTCCCAACGCTTTGAGGCAGACTTTACCTTGCCGCCCTTTGCACTTTATCGCTCCCTGCGCCGGGTGAATCCGTCACCCTTCCTCTACTATCTCGACTTCGATCAGTTCGCGGTCATTGGCTCAAGTCCCGAAATCCTCGTTCGCCTGCGTGATGGCAAGGTTTCAATCAGGCCCATCGCCGGAACCCGCCGGCGGGGGGAAACGCCGTCTGAGGATCGAGCACTGGCTGCGGAACTATTGGCTGATCCCAAGGAGCGGGCCGAACATCTGATGCTCCTCGATCTCGGCCGCAATGACGTGGGCCGGGTTGCGGAAATTGGCTCCATCAAGGTGACTGACCAGTTCATCATCGAAAACTACAGCCACGTCATGCACATCGTTTCGAATGTCGAAGGCACCCTGTCCAAAAAATATGACGTGATTGATGCCCTGTGTGCGGGCTTTCCGGCAGGCACCGTCTCCGGCGCCCCCAAAGTGCGCGCCATGGAAATCATTGACGAGCTGGAAAAGCACAAGCGCGGGGTCTATGGCGGCTGCGTCGGTTATTTCTCCGCCGATGGCGAGATGGACACTTGTATCGTGTTGCGCACCGCAATCGTCAAGGACGGAAAGATGTATGTCCAGGCCGGTGCCGGCATTGTGGCCGATAGCGTGCCGGAGAATGAGCACCAGGAATGCGTGAACAAGGCCAAGGCCCTGTTCCGCGCTGCCGATGAGGCCGTACGCTTTGCCGGCCGCGCCGGGAGGGCCCAATGATCATCCTCATCGATAACTACGACAGCTTCACCTACAACCTGTTCCACTATCTGGGCGACTTGGGCGTAGAAACCGTGGTTCACCGCAATGACAAGATTAGCGTCGGCCAAGTCATCTCGGCAAAGCCCCAGGCGATTGTGCTGTCACCAGGGCCTAAGACCCCAAACGAAGCAGGCATCTGTTTGGAACTGATCGAAAAAGCCTCGGCCACCATTCCCATCTTCGGCGTCTGCCTAGGCCTGCAGGCGATCGGCCAGGCCTTTGGCGGCAAGGTAGTGCGCGCCCCCAAACTGATGCACGGCAAGCTCTCCACTGTTCATCACAGGGGCAAGGGCGTGTTCAAGGATATCCCAAAGGACTTTGAAGCTACCCGTTACCATTCGCTTGTGGTCGAAAAAATGGGACTGCCGGACTGTTTCGAAGTCACTGCGGAAACCGATGGACTGGTCATGGGCCTCCAGCATAAAACTCTGAATGTGCATGGCGTGCAATTCCACCCTGAAAGCATTGCTTCGCAGCATGGCCATGCCCTGCTCAAGAACTTCCTCTCCTTGGCAAAGGTGCGCTGATGTCAGAGCTCAAACCGATCATCGCCAAGGCCGCCGACGGCAAGCCGCTCACCCGTGACGAAGCGAGGACTGCCTTTGGAATCATGATGTCAGGCGACGCCACACCGTCGCAAATCGCAGGGCTTCTCATGGCATTGCGGGTGCGAGGCGAAAGCGTCGACGAGATTACCGGCGCCGTGGAAATCATGCGGGAGAAAATGATCCGCGTGAGCGCTCCCCAAGATGCCATCGATATCGTCGGAACCGGCGGTGATGCTTCCGGCTCCTATAACATCTCAACTTGTGCCGCCATTGTCGCCGCCGGCGCCGGCCTCAAAGTGGCCAAACACGGCAATCGCGCCCTGTCCTCAAAGTCGGGATCGGCGGATGTACTCACGGCACTTGGCGTAAAAATTGATCTCACCCCTGAAAAGATCGGCGAATGCATCGCCGAGGCAGGCGTCGGCTTCATGTTCGCCCCGGCCCATCATTCCTCGATGAAATATGTAGGCCCAACCCGGGTTGAACTTGGCACCCGCACAATTTTCAATTTGCTCGGCCCGTTGTCTAATCCCGCTGGCGTGAAAAAGCAGATTACCGGCGTATTTTCAAAAGCCTGGGTCGAACCTTTGAGCCATGTCCTGAAGAACCTGGGAAGCGAAGCCTGCTGGATCTGCCATGGCGAAGGTGGCCTCGATGAAATCGTGCCAACCGGCACCACCTGGATTTCAGAATTGAAAACCGGAAAAATCACCAGCTTTGAAGTCACGCCGGAAACGGTTGGCCTCAAGCGCTCCAAGCTTGAAGACCTGAAAGGTGGCGACGCCGCGCAGAATGCTAACGCCTTGCGGGGCGTTCTGCAGGGCGAAAAGTCAGCCTTCCGCGACGCTGTTGTGATGACTACGGGGGCCGCACTCCTGATCGACAGCAAGGTCAAGGCCTACGCCGAAGGCGTGCGCCTGGCCGAGCAAGCCATCGACAGCGGTGCAGCACTCAAGGCCCACGACAGGCTGATCAAGGTGTCTAATTCCTGATGGCCACCATCCTTGACAAGATTGCCGCCTACAAGCGCGAGGAAGTGGCCAGGGCCAAAACTGTCATTCCGCAGGCGCAGCTTGAATCTCTGGCCAAACACGCCCCGCCCGTGCGCAGCTTTCACGCAGCACTTCAAAACAAAATCGCTGCGGAGCAATGGGCGTTGATTGCCGAAATCAAGAAAGCCAGCCCGTCCAAGGGCCTCATCCGCGAGCATTTCAATCCGCCCGAACTTGCCAAGGCCTACGAGCAAGGCGGAGCCGCCTGCCTTTCCGTACTCACCGATGCGCCGTCTTTCCAGGGCGCGCCGGAATTCCTGACATTGGCCCGGGAAGCCTGTTCACTCCCTGCCCTGCGCAAGGATTTCATGCTTGATCCCTACCAGGTGCTGGAAGCGCGGGCCTGGGGTGCCGATTGCATTCTGCTGATCATGGCGATGATTGACGATGGTCTTGCCCGTGAACTCGAAGCCGCGGCCAAGGACTGGAACCTTGATGTTCTCATTGAGGTCCATGACCAGCCCGAGCTCGACCGGGCCTTGAAACTGTCGTCGCCGCTCATTGGCATAAACAACCGCAATCTCCACACCTTTGAGACGACGCTTGAGACCACAATGACGCTTGCGCCGCGCATTCCAAAGGACCGTCTGATTATTGGCGAAAGCGGCCTCTTCAAGCCGCTGGATTTGGCGAAGCTTTCCGCCGGCGGAGTGAGTGCCTTCCTGATCGGCGAAAGCCTCATGCGGCAGGATGATGTGGCCGTCGCAACCCGTGCTATACTCACAAAGCCATGAGCAAGCTCACGCACCTCGATGCCACCGGAAACGCCCATATGGTGGATGTGTCTGACAAGCACGTCACCTCGCGCGCGGCCACGGCCAAAGCACAAGTCCGGATGCGGCCCGAAACACTCGCCCTCATCCTCGGCGGCACCGCCAAAAAAGGCGATGCCCTCGCCACCGCCCGCATCGCCGGAATCATGGCCGCCAAGAAGACCCATGAGCTCATTCCGCTTTGCCATCCCCTGCTCATCACCAAGGTATCCGTTGATTTCTTGGCCGATGAAAAGACTAGCTCCATCGAGGTGGCCGCAACCGTCCGGGTTGAGGGAAAAACCGGCGTCGAAATGGAAGCCCTCACCGCCTGCTCCGTTGCGGCACTTACCCTCTATGACATGTGCAAGGCCGTCGACCGTGGCATGAAGATCACCGACCTCCGCCTTACCGAAAAATCCGGCGGCAAATCCGGCACCTTTACGGCGGAATAGACATGACCCTGTTGCCCGTCGAAGAGGCTCGCGCCCGCATCCTCTCAAATGTGAGGCCGCTGGCGCCGGAGAATGTTCCCCTTGCACAGGCACTCGCCCGGGTGCTGGTAAAACCTTTAAGCGCCAAACGCGATCAGCCACCTTTCAATTCTTCCGCTATGGATGGTTACGCGGTGCGTTCCGAAGACAGCGCCACTGAGCTTACAGTCATCGGCACCTCTGCCGCAGGTCATGCGTTCAAGGGCAAACTGAAAGCGGGCCAAGCCATCCGAATCTTTACTGGTGCCCCTGTGCCCGCGTCTGCTGACGCCGTCGTCATTCAGGAAAATACCACAGCCAGCGGCAGGACCGTCACCATTCTGCAAGCCGCTCGCGCCGGCCAGAACATCCGCCCCGATGGACTGGATTTCCGGAAAGGCGAAACCCTTCTGCCCGCCGCCATCCGTTTGAGCGCGCGCGACATTGGCCTCGCCGCCGCGATGAATTACGATATCCTCAGTGTACGAAAAAGACCGGTCGTGGCGGTCATTGCCACTGGCGATGAACTTGTACCGCCCGGAAAAAAGCCACGCGCCGATCAAATCGTATCCTCCAACAGTCACGCGCTCGTCGCCATGGCCGAAAGCTTTGGCGCAAAAGTTGTGAACGGCGGCATTATCCGGGATGATCTCAAAGCCACCGAACGCGCCATTTTGAAAATGGCCAAGGCCGATATCATCGTCACCACGGGCGGCGCCTCAGTCGGCGATCATGATTTCATCCAGGAGGCTTTGAAAAATGTTGGCGTCAAAATCGACTTCTGGAAAATCGCCCTTCGTCCCGGCAAGCCCTTTATGTATGGCCGCAAGGGCAGGCAGCAGGTTCTGGGCCTCCCTGGCAATCCTGTTTCCGCCCTCGTCTGCGCCCGGCTGTTTCTGAAACCCTTGCTCGATTGCCTGCAGGGCCTGCCTGTGGACGAACCCGCGGCCATGGCCCGCCTCGGCATCGCCATGCCCGCCAATGACAGCCGCCAGGATTATGTCCGCGCCAGGCTCGAAATCGCCCCGGATGGCTCCCGCACCGCCACCCCCTATGGCAAGCAGGACTCATCCATGCAGCGCACCTTCCGGGATGCCCACTGCCTTGTAATCCGCCCTTCGAACGCCCCCGCGGTGGCCATTGGGGACCTAGTCCCCATCCTCAATCTCGATTTTTAGCCGCACCAAAAGTAAACAGTTGCAGAACCAAACCGGAACCTGTATAGATGTTGCAGGTTTGTTCCGATTCCGTCTCTTGCAATGAAAGCGATCTATCATGCTCACGCGCAAACAACTCGAACTGCTGCTTTTCATCAATGAGCGCCTCAAGGAAGAGGGAGTTCCGCCCTCTTTCGAGGAAATGAAGGATGCATTGAATTTGCAGTCCAAGTCAGGTGTCCACCGCCTGATTGTGGCTCTGGAAGAGCGCGGCTTTCTGAAGCGCATGGCCAACCGGGCGCGCGCCCTGGAAGTGATCAAGCTGCCGGAATCCCATTCGCCAAGCCTCACCTCCAAGAAATCCGGCTTCTCGCCCAATGTCATTCAGGGAAGCCTCGGCAAGGTGAAGTCCATGCCCGCCGCCAACGACGGAATTCCCCGCGCCGTCATGGTGCCTCTTATGGGCAAGATCGCGGCCGGCGTGCCCATAGCCGCCATTCAAGATCATACAAACAATATCTCCATCCCTCCTGAAATGCTGGGCGGCGGCGAACATTTCGCCCTTGAGGTCAAAGGCGACTCGATGATCGAAGCCGGCATTTTTGATGGCGACACGGTGCTCATCCGCAAGGGCGACACGGCCAACAACGGCGAAATCATCGTGGCCCTTATTGACGATGAGGAAGCAACCCTGAAGCGTCTGCGCAAGAAGGGTGAATCCGTGGCCCTGGAAGCGGCGAACCCCGCCTACGAAACCCGCATTTTCGGGCCAGACCGTGTGCGTGTGCAAGGCCGCCTCGTGGGGCTGTTAAGGAAATACTGACGGCGGCGTTTCGCCCTTCATTGATCGCCATCCATCGTCTAAACTGGGCTTGCGAACGGAACCATTTCGGAAGGTAAGCCCGTGAAAATTTATGGCGATACGATTTCTCCTTTTGTGCGCATGTGCCTTGTCGCCGCCCATGAGTGTGGACTTGAAGGCAAGATTGAACATGTCAGAGAAGCCGTAAAGCCGACCCTGGCGAACCCGAAGCTCACGGCGCTTTCGGCACTTGGCAAAATTCCCATTCTCGAAACCGATCACCACCATCCAATCTTTGACAGCCGCGTCATCATTGAATATCTGGCCCATGTCGCTGGCAACAAAACCCTGATTCCCGATGACGGCGTGAAACGCTTCCGTGTCCTGACTTTGCAGGCGCTGGCACAGGGCATGGCCGATGTCTCCGTGGCCTATCGCTATGAAACCGCCGCCCGGCCGCAAGGATCGCAATGGGCGGAATGGATGGCCCGTACCGAACAGCGCGTCAATGCCGCCATGGATGACATGGACAGAAACTGGCAGGCTGAACTTGCCGAAGTCACGGCGGGAACCATCGCCGCAGCCGTCGCGCTAGCCTACATTGATTTCCGCCTGCCCGCCTTCAAATGGCGCGACACCCGCCCTCACCTCAGCGCCTTTCATGAGAAATTCTCCACGCGTGAAAGCATGGTTAAAACGGCCTTGGCGGCAAGCTAGATGGCAGACTATAAAGTCATCGTTGCAGGCGCAGGCCCCGCAGGCCTTGCTGCCGCAGCACTGCTCGCAAAGGAAGGAATGGCAACTGCTCTTGTTGCCCCCGCTGCGGCAGAAGATCCCCGCACCGTGGCCCTGATGCAGCCCTCCATCCAGCTCTTGCGCTACCTCGATATCTGGCCTGGAATACTCGAAGCCCGGACATCGCGTTTGCGGAAACTCAGGATCATAGATGATACGGGATCGCTTCTCGTCGCTCCAAATCTCGAATTTGATGCACCGGAATTGGATCTGGAAGCCTTTGGCTGGAACATTCCACTGGGCCTGCTCCTTCCCGTCCTCCGTAAACGCGCCGAAGACCTTGGTGTTGTTTTCATTGAAGCGGCAGCAACCGGAGCCAGAACCAGCGGCGATGCCATCCACGTAGCCGTGTCCAATGCGACTGAAATTTCCGCCTCCCTGTGCCTCGCTGCCGATGGTGCAAATTCCGTTATGCGAAAATCCGCCGGCATCGCCACCGACACCTGGTCCTACGACCAAACAGCGATTGCCACGAGCTTCGCCCATTCCATGGGCCACGGCGATGTCTCGACGGAATATCACAAGGCCGCCGGCCCCTTCACCACAGTGCCGCTGCCCGAGAGTAGATCAAGCCTCGTCTGGATGGAACGCCCGGCCCGCGCCGAAGCGCTGATGGCCATGAGTGACGGGGAACTGGCCGCGGAAATACAAATCGAGACTCATGGCGAACTCGGCCTCATATCAAACCTCGGTCTCCGCAAATCATTTCCCATGAAGGGTCTCACCGCCCGCCAGTTTGCCGAGGATCGCGTGATCCTGATTGGCGAGGCCGCCCATGTTGTGCCGCCCATCGGCGCTCAGGGCCTTAACATGTCGCTGCGCGATGCGGCCCTCGCCGCCGATCTCATTCTCGCAAGCAAGGATGCCGGAAGCGATGGCCTCGTGGCCGAGTACAATGCCCTGCGCCGATCTGAAGTTCTTCCCCGCCAGCAACTCATTGATCTTATGAACAAATCCCTGCTCCTAGGGTTACTCCCCCTTGAAGGGGCCCGTGCGCTCAGCCTTGCCGCGCTGCACTATTTTGGGCCCTTGAAACATCTCGTGATGCAGCATGGGTTGCAACCAAGACACAATCTGCCTTTTGCTATGCGCGCATCCTAAGTGGCCCTTGCCTTGCCCCAAGACTCTTGGCATTCAGGTGTCATGAGCGAGATGCCAACCGCCAAATTTCAGATCGGGCAGATTGTAAAGCATCGGCTGTTCTCGTTCCGTGGCGTGATTTTTGATGTGGATCCGGTTTTCAGCAACACCGAGGAATGGTGGAGTTCTATTCCCGAAGAGTCACGCCCGCGCCGTGACCAGCCATTCTATCATCTCCTCGCCGAAAATGATGACACGGAATATGTGGCCTATGTCTCCGAGCAGAACCTGCTTGTTGACGTGACGGGAACCCCCGTGCGCCACCCGCAGGTCAACGAATACTTCAAGGGCTTCGACGCAAAGAAGAACAGTTACCTGCTCCGCGAACACCGCGCGCATTAAAGCTGTTCACATGATTCAGCATTCCCCCAACCGGCACGCCGTAACCTTTATCTTTATCACTGTGTTTCTCGACATGGTGGGCTTCGGCCTCATCATGCCGGTTCTGCCGCGGCTGATTGAAGATGTGAGCGGCGCCGGTCTCGCGGACGCGTCCCTGCTCGCGGGCTGGCTTTTCTTTGCCTATGGCGGAATGCAGTTCCTCTGCGGCCCCCTTCTCGGCAATCTTTCGGATGCCTATGGCCGCAGGCCTATCCTCCTGCTTTCGGTCTTTGGCCTCGGTGTCGACTACCTGCTCACGGCCTTTGCTCCCAACATGCTGTGGCTGTTCGTGGGGCGAACTCTCGCTGGCCTGTGTGGCGCGTCGTACACGACAGCAAATGCCTATCTCGCCGACATTACAAAGCCGGAAGACCGTGCCAAGGTCTTTGGCTACATGGGGGCAGCATTCGGCCTAGGCTTCATCATCGGCCCTGCCATAGGCGGAATTCTCGGCGAATATGGTCCGCGCGTGCCCTTTTTTGCCGCCGCCGGCATTTCAATCCTGAACTTTGTCTATGGCTATTTTGTCCTGCCTGAAACCCTGCCCCGTGAATCGAGCAGGCCATTTGAATGGGCCCGCTCCAATCCGGTTGGCGTGTTCAAGGTTTTTTCAACCTACAAACAAGCGCTCCCGCTTTGCATCGTCATGGCCATGTATTTCTTCGCCACCTCGGTCTATCCGGCAATCTGGGCATTCTGGGGCATTGCCCGCTTCAACTGGAGTGAATCAACCATCGGTCTCACCCTCGCCATTTTTGGCTTGATCACAGCCGTTGTGCAGGGCGGCTTGACCGGACCCGTGGTAAAGTGGCTCGGCGAAAGAAACACCGCCATTCTTGCCCTTGTCACATCGGTGATCGCTGCGGCTGGCTATGGCCTCGCTACAGGCATGAGCATGATTTTAATTCTGTTCGTAATCCATGCGCCCGAAGGTTTTGCCCAACCAGCGTTGACTGCCCTCATGTCAAGGGATGCGCCGGCCGACGCCCAGGGCGAATTGCAAGGCGGCATTGCCAGCGCGCAAAACCTCGCGCTGCTTGCGGGCACGGTCATGTTTGCGCAAATTTTCGGCTATTTCCTGCAGGAAAATTCGCCGCTGCAGTCGCCCAATGTGGGCTACTTCATCTCCGCGGCGCTGTGCACGATAGCACTCACCATCTTTGTGCGCTTGCCCAGCCGCACGTCCGCCTGATCAGAATCCTTTAATGACGCAGCCCACGGCGAGCACCGCATAGGCAATCGCCATAATCCAGACTGAAGCGAGAGGAACAAGTGAAATCACATTCATTTGTTCCAGCACGCCAACAATGGCGACAATCAATGCGATGAGGAAGACAAGTCCGGTAGGGGCGCTAAATCTCATTTTTGGCTCTCCTCATTCTGATTCGGCATGTAAGTATATCGGAAATTGCGCGCGTTCTCAAAAATTTGGCATATAATCAGCCCTACTCCACCGTCACTGATTTCGCCAGATTGCGCGGCTGGTCAACATCGGTCCCGATGAAAACCGCCGCATGATAGGCCAGCAATTGCACCGGAACCGCATAGAGCAACGGACTGATGAAGGAATGCGCCTTGGGTACGCGGATGCGGTGGAACGTCTTGTGGGCGTTGCTTTCATCATCGGTGAGCAGCACAATCTTTCCTCCGCGCGCCGCCACTTCTTCCATGTTTGAGATGGTCTTGTCGTAAAGATCATCACGCGGCGCAATCACGATCACCGGCATGTTCTCGTCAACGAGCGCAATGGGCCCGTGCTTTAATTCGCCGGCCGCATAGCCTTCCGCATGAATGTAGGAAATTTCCTTGAGCTTCAACGCCCCTTCCAGGGCAATGGGGTAGTTGATGCCGCGCCCGAGGTAGAGCACATCCTTGGCATGGGCAATTTCCCGCGCCACGCCGGCAATGTGCTTTTCCTGCTTCAGGATTTCCGACATGTGGCGGGGCGCTTCAACCAAGGCGCCGACGAGCTCCTGCTCCTGCGTTTTTGAAAGATGTCCCCGTTGCTTGGCCGCAAGCAATGCAAAGCAGGCAAGTGCCGCAAGCTGGCAAGTGAAAGCCTTGGTTGAGGCCACGCCGATTTCCGGCCCCGCGTAAGTGCGCAGCGCCACGCTCGCCTCGCGCGCAATCGTCGACTCCGGCACGTTCACCAGGGCCAGCGTATGCTGCCCTTGCGACTTGCTGTAGCGCAACGAAGCCAAAGTGTCCGCCGTCTCGCCCGACT
Organism: uncultured Hyphomicrobiales bacterium; assembly: GCA_902826365.1. Classification (GTDB taxonomy): domain Bacteria; phylum Pseudomonadota; class Alphaproteobacteria; order Rhizobiales; family Aestuariivirgaceae; genus Aestuariivirga. The sequence goes on from CADEEO010000069.1 coordinate 11,753, forward strand.
GGGAGATTACAATGGATAGCCCATTGGGCGTTAGCGGCGCTTCGCGGTAGCGGAACTCGGATGCGATATCCACTTCCGTCGGCAGCCGGGCAATGCGCTCAAACCAGTACTTTGCCACCAACCCCGCATAGGACGCCGTGCCGCAAGCCGTGATCGTCAGGCGGTCAAGCGATGTAAATTCAAACGGCAGCTTTTCCGGCACCTTCACTGTGCGGCTGGAGAAATCAATGTATTCAGCCAGCGTATGGCCAACCACTTCCGGCTGCTCCTCAATTTCCTTCGCCATGAAATGGCGGTGGTTGCCCTTGTCCATCATCATGGATGAGGCCTGGGAGAAATTCATCGGCCGCGACACGGGCAGGTTTGCGGCATTGTAGATTTCAACAGAATTGCGGGTGAGGACGGCCCAATCCCCGTCTTCCAGATACGTCACCCGGTTGGTGAAGGGGGCAAGCGCTATGGCATCGGACCCCAGATACATTTCACCGTCACCATGACCCACGGCCAAAGGGCTGCCCTTGCGCGCGCCAATCAGCAGATCATTTTCGGACTTGAACAGGATGGCAAAGGCAAACGCGCCTTGCAGCCGCGGCAACACCTGGCCCATGGCTTCACGCGGCGATCTCCCCTTGGCGCGTTCCGCCGCCAGAAGATGGGCCACAACTTCCGTATCAGTCTGCGTGAGAAACACGGCGTCGGTGCCCGCCAACTCCTCTTTCAGTTCGCGGAAATTCTCAATGATGCCGTTGTGGACAATCACCACATCACCAGCCGTATGAGGATGGGCATTCGTTTCCGTGGCAGCGCCATGGGTCGCCCAGCGCGTATGGCCAATGCCGGTAACCCCTTTCATGGGGGATTCACGCAAACGGTCTTCCAAATTGCGCAGTTTGCCGGGCGCCCGCCGGCGCTCAATTCCATCGTTTTCAAGCGTGGCGACCCCGGCCGAATCATAACCGCGGTATTCAAGGCGGCGCAACGCCTCGACGATGCTTAACGCCACTGGCTGCTTGCCGAGAATGCCGACAATTCCACACATGCTTAACTCCTAAACCTTGGCCTTTGCGGCCTTGCGGCTTTCTTTCATTTTCCGGTAGCGCGATGCCCAGCCATCTTTCACCTGCAATTCAGCACGGGTGATGGCCAGAGAATCGCCCGGCACATCCCGAGTGATAACACTTCCCGCTGCAATATTTGCGCCATCGCCAATCTTGACCGGGGCCACGAGGGCGGTGTTTGACCCCACAAAGACCTGGGACCCAATATCCGTGAGATGCTTTTCGTACCCATCATAATTGCAGGTAATGGTGCCAGCCCCGATATTGGAACCCGCCCCCACCTTGGCATCGCCAATATAGCTCAAATGATTGGCCTTGGCCCCCCGGCCAATCACGGCTTTCTTGACCTCGACAAAATTGCCGATATGGGCATCACTTCCAATTTCAGCCCCCGGCCTGAGCCGTGCAAATGGCCCAATCCTGGCGCCAGAACTTATACCTGCGCCCTCAATGTGTGAATTGGCGAGAATATGAACATTATCGCCCACCGTAACACCAGGCCCGAAGAACACATTGGGTTCAATCACCACATCCTTGCCGATCTTGGTATCCGCTGAAAAATACACCGTATCCGGCGCCGCCAAAGTGGCCCCGCCGAGCATCGCATCGCGCCGGTATTGCGCCTGCAATTTGGCCTCGATGGAGCTGAGTTGTACCCGGTCGTTAACCCCCGCCACCTCGGCTTCCGGACAGGTCACAAGCCCCACCCGATGATCGGCCTTTGCCGCCAGCCCAATCAGATCGGTCAGGTAAAACTCCCGCTTGGCGTTCTTGTTCTTGATCTGCGGAATAAGCTTCCAAAGAACATTTGAATTCACCGATAAAATCCCGGAGTTACAAAGCCTTATCCTCTTTTCCTGAGGCGATGCGTCAAGTTCTTCGCGGATGGCGCGGATGCTGCCATTTTTCGCCTTGAGCAGGCGTCCATAGCCGCGGGGGTCCGCCGCTTCAAAGCCCAGAACTGCCAGCGGTATTTTCTTGTCCAGCTTCCCAGCCAAGGCGCTCAAAGATGCCGCCTGGACAAGCGGAACATCCGCATAAAGCACCACAATGGTTCCGGTGAATCCCTTAAGGCCCTCCTTGGCCATGGAAACCGCATGCGCCGTGCCTTGGCGTTCCTCCTGGATGGCGACATTGCATCCCGGAAAATAGCGCTGGGCTTCCAAACCAACGGCATCCATGTCGGGGCCTACCACAACAACCGCCCGTTTTGGCGACAATCCCACAGCGGAAGTCAAAACATGCCCCAAAAGGCTGCGCCCTGCGGCCCGGTGCATGACCTTGGGCAGGGCCGACTTCATCCGCGTTCCCATGCCCGCCGCCAGGACAATCAATGCAATATCAGTCATTTCAGGAATCTGCCTCGCCCACAAAACCCGTTCATATTCGGCCTCTTTAAGACTTTAGTGTGATCAGATAATTAAAGCAAAACAGCGCCCTTGACCCCCTTAGCCCCCGCAACTATGGTCCGCGCCAATCCGCGAAGGCTGACTCGTGGGCCCGTAGCTCAGTGGTAGAGCGTCTGACTTTTAATCAGTAGGTCGCGCGTTCGATCCGCGCCGGGCTCACCAATAGTATCAATATGTTAACCTAAACTCCAGTGCCCCTTTTCAAGACTGATGGTTCTATTCTGTGGGACATCTTTAAGGGGTGTGGCCAAAATTGGCTAATTCAAACACTTGTTTCGAATGGCTGATTTCTTTAAGCCTCGGCAAAACTACCGCTCTGGATCCGTCAGCAGTGAGCGAAAATTTCTGGGCTCTGCTAACGTCAGTTTTCGCCTCCCCGTCAACCCCAACCCGACAAGGCGGGGACTTGCTGTACTCGCATTACCGCGGCCAAATTTCAGTGTCATGATCGGGATGCTGTAAACTTTTGAGCTTGATCATCTCCTCGGGAGTCCGATAGTCCGTAGTCTTCTGAGACGGCAGACTGCCCAGGTCGTTGCACCAAGAAACGCGGCTTTCCACGCCCGATTGATGATGGAGTGGCCCAAGATTTTGGGCTTGGTCGAAGGTGCCCATCGCCATCTCGATATTGGGTTCTCCGTCTTCAAGCAAATACATTGGAGTTCCGCAATCTTTGCAATAGCCGCGGGCGACAATTTCGGACGACCGGAATTCCGACGGCGCGCCCCTGGTCCACCTGAAGTTTTGGATGGGAACCGGAACCAAGGGAGCGGCAAAACTTCCAAAAGCCTTCTGGCACATCCGGCAATGGCAGATGCTTGGTATTCCCAATTCGCCAATGATTTCGTACCTGAGCGCCCCACATTGGCAACCGCCTTGATATTTTTCCAACATGGCGACTCCGATTCATAACCAATTCGGCCGTTAAACCGCTTTTAGAAAGCGTTCGACCAGCCTGCCCCAAAACACCGGGCCCTTGACCAGAAGTTCATCATTGAAGTCATAGCCCGAGTCATGCAGGGAGCGGCTCTTGCCGTTGCCGAGGCCGAAATAACATGAAGGGACAACTTCCTGCATGAAAGCAAAGTCTTCGGAAAACATGAAGGGGCCGCGCATGTCCACCCGCGCCGGATCCTGGCCCAGTTCAATCGCCACATCGCGCACCAGATTGGCATGTTCCGGGGTATTGTAGCCCGGCGGATAGCTGATGCCCGGATTGTAGAGGATGTCCGCTTCACAGCCGAAAGCCTTGGCCTGCAACGCAACCAGTGCTTCAATCCGTTTGCGGATCAATTCCCGCGTGCCTTTGGTGCAGGTACGCACCCCGATATTCAAACGCGCTTCCCCGGGGATAATGGTGGCAAGCGCTCCCGATTGGAACGAGCCGACCGTGATAACCGCAGGATCAAGCGGATCAACATTTCGGGCCACAATGGTTTGAAGCGCCATGACAACACCAGATGCCGCCACAATGGGATCCGCCGCCATATGGGGAAGTGCCCCATGCCCGCCCAGGCCTTGCACCTTCACCTCAACAATATCAACGGCCGCCGTAATCGCTCCGGACCGCACCGAAATTTGCCCGGTTTCATCGCCTGGAATGTTATGCAGCGCAAAGACAGCATCACAGGGAAAGCGCTTGAACAGCCCTTCCTCAATCATGCGTTTGGCCCCGCTGATGTCTTCTTCGGCGGGTTGAAAAATCAAATGCACTGTGCCATCGAAATTCTGTGTCTGCGCGAGGTAGCGCGCCGCACCCAACAGCATGGTGGTATGCCCATCATGGCCGCAGGCATGCATCTTGCCAACCGTGCGCGAACTATAGGTCAAATTGGTTGTCTCATGAATCGGAAGTGCATCCATGTCGGCCCGGATGCCAATGGCGCGCCGGCTGCTGCCTTTTGTGAGCGTTCCGACAACGCCGGTGCCGGCAACACCCGTTGCCACCGTAAAGCCGAGCCTGTGTAGCTCCTCGGCGACAATCTTCCCCGTCCGGAACTCTTCGAAACAAAGCTCCGGGTGCATATGGAGGTCATGCCGGATGGCGGCCAGTTCGCCTTTGAAGCTTGAAACTAATTCATGGTTCATCGCCGCGATGGTACCAGACCTTCAACATAGTTAAAAGCGCGGGTGATCAAGAAGGTAAGCGCCATGTAAATAATGGCGGCTGTAATGAGCGGCTCATAGGTGATGTAGGTGTTCTGCCTGACGCGCAGAATGACGCCGAAAATGTCGAGCACGGTGACCGTGGCGGCAAGCGGAGTTGCCTTGAGCATCAGCACCGTCTCGCCCGCAAGTGTCGGTAGAACGTTACGGACGGCGCGCGGCAACCAGATGCGGTGCAGCACTTTCCACGGCGACATGCCATAGGCGCGGGCGGCTTCTAGCTCACCTTTTGGAACAGAGAGGAAGGCGCCACGCATGATCTCGCCGCCATAGCCGCCTTCATTCAGCGTAAATGCCAGGATGGCGTAGAAATAGCCCTCCCGCAGGATGGGCCAGAACATGCTTTGGCGGACCTCGGGAAAAGCGGCAAAAACCGAACCGAGCCCGAAATAGAGCAACCACAGTTGCACCAGAAGCGGCGTGCCA
>CADEEO010000070.1 GCA_902826365.1 uncultured Hyphomicrobiales bacterium
CATCATTCATGCTTTCCGAAGAGGTTCGCTGAATCCACAGCATGCCGCGCGAGGCAAGATAGGGCGCCGGGCGCAGGCCATCCTGTTCTTTCAGGAGATTGAAACTCGTCTGTGAGCATTTGAAGGTAACGGCCAGCGCCTTGCCCTCGTTCCAGCCCGCAACGGCAAAGACCTTGCCGCCCACCTTCCACACATGAGATCCGCCCCATTGCACCACATGAGTGGCGTGGGGCAGTTTCATGCAAAAGGCGTTATAGGCCTCAAGCTTCACGGCGCACCCGTCCGCGCTGGCTGAGAAGCTTGGCCATTTTGGTTTGAACCAGTTCCGTCGCATCGTTTTCAATATCACGGAAGGCGGCCACGACCGCCTCGCCCAGCGGCGTGATCCTGGCCCCGCCGCCGCCGGTTCCGCCGGTTGCCGTTTCAACCACCGGATTTCCAAAAATGCCGTTGACCTCGTCGATCAGCAGCCAGGCCCGGCGATAGGACATTTCCATCTGCCGCGCCGCCGCCGAAATGGAGCCGGTCTCCGCAATAAGTTCCAGCAAGCGCACCTTGCCGGGACCGAGGCGGACCCCGGTCCCGAAATCAATCTTGATGGCGGCGCGCGGGAGTTTCTTCATGGCCCCCATGCTAGCATATTAGTGCAGCGTCACCACATTGCTGATCTTCGGCGTGTCGCCCATCACCAGGCCATTGAAGGTGAACTTGCCCGAGGCAACGCCCACTTCGACGCTGTCGCCATCCTTCACCCGGCCCGCCAGGATTTCTTCGGCCAGCGGATCCTGGATTGATTTCTGGATTACCCGCTTCAAGGGCCGCGCCCCATAGGCAGGGTCATAGCCTTTTTCCGCCAGCAGGCTGCGCGCCTCTTCCGTCAGCACCACCTCGATCTTCCGGTCAGCCAGCAGCTTCTTGAGCCGCAGCAACTGGATATCGACAATGGCGCCCATGTGGGTCCGCTTCAGGCGGTGGAACAGGATGATCTCGTCCAGCCGGTTGAGGAATTCCGGCCGGAAGGCGCCCCGCACCACGCCCATCACCTGGTCGCGCACCTCTTCCACATCCTGGTTTTCACCAAGTGCGACCAGATACTCGGACCCCAGGTTCGAGGTCATGATGATCAGCGTGTTCTTGAAATCCACCGTGCGGCCCTGGCCGTCGGTCAGGCGGCCATCGTCAAGCACTTGCAGCAAGACGTTGAACACATCCGGATGCGCCTTCTCGACTTCGTCGAACAGCACAACCTGATAGGGCCTGCGCCGCACCGCTTCGGTGAGCGCCCCGCCCTCGTCATAGCCCACATAGCCCGGAGGCGCGCCGATGAGGCGCGAGACCGAATGCTTCTCCATGTATTCCGACATGTCGATGCGCACCAGCGCATGCTCGTCATCAAACAGATAATTGGCCAATGCCTTGGTGAGCTCGGTCTTGCCGACGCCCGTGGGGCCCAAAAACATGAATGAGCCTATGGGCCGGTTGGGATCCTGCAGGCCCGCCCTGGCGCGGCGCACGGCCGTGGCAACGGCTTCCACCGCCTCAGCCTGGCCTACAACCCGCTTGCCCAATTCCACTTCCATCTGCAGCAGCTTCTCGCGCTCGCCTTCCAGCATCTTGTCAACCGGAATGCCGGTCCAGCGTGAAACCACCTGGGCCACATGAGCCTCGGTCACGGCTTCCTCCAGCATGTCGGAGTCCCCCGCCTCTTCCGCCACCTTCAGTTTCTTTTCCAGTGCCGGAATGGTGGAATAGGCAAGCTCGCCCGCCTTGGCGAAATCGCCGCGCTGCTGGGCCTGGTCGAGATGCAGGCGCGCCTTCTCCAGTTCTTCCTTGAGCTTGGACGCCGCAGCCAGCTTTTCCTTCTCGGCCTGCCAGTTGCGCGTGATGACCGCAGATTTTTCTTCCTGCTCCGCCAGTTCTTTTTCAAGCTTCTGCAGGCGGTCCTTGGAGGCCGTATCGGATTCCTTCTTCAGGGCTTCGCGCTCGATCTGCAACTGCATGATGCGGCGGTCGATTTCATCGAGCTCTTCCGGCTTGGAATCAACCTGCATGCGCAGCCTTGCTGCCGCCTCGTCCATCAGGTCAATGGCCTTGTCCGGCAGGAACCGGTCGGTGATGTAGCGGTTGGAAAGTGTTGCCGCGGCAACGATCGCCGAGTCGGTGATGCGCACCCCGTGGTGCAATTCATATTTTTCCTTGATGCCGCGCAGGATGGAAATCGAATCTTCGACCGACGGTTCGCCCACAAAAATTGGCTGGAAGCGGCGCGCCAGGGCTGCATCCTTCTCCACGTGCTTGCGGTATTCATCAAGTGTCGTGGCGCCGACGCAATGCAATTCACCGCGCGCCAGGGCAGGCTTCAAAAGATTTGAAGCATCCATGGCTCCGTCGGCCTTGCCGGCGCCCACCAGCGTGTGCATTTCATCAATGAACAGGATGATACCGCCTTCAGCCGCAGTAACCTCGGAAAGAACGGCTTTCAACCGCTCCTCGAACTCGCCGCGGAATTTGGCGCCGGCAATGAGCGAACCCATGTCGAGCGCCAGCAATTTCTTCTTTTTCAAGCTCTCCGGTACATCGCCCTTGACGATGCGCAGCGCCAAGCCTTCGGCAATGGCTGTCTTGCCAACGCCGGGCTCGCCGATGAGAACCGGATTGTTCTTGGTGCGCCGTGACAGCACCTGAATGGTGCGGCGGATTTCCTCGTCCCGGCCAATGACCGGGTCAAGCTTGCCCGCCTCGGCTGCCTCGGTGAGGTCACGGGCATATTTCTTCAACGCATCATAGCCCTGTTCGGCAGATGCCGTATCCGCCGTGCGGCCCTTGCGAACCGCGTCAATGGCCTGATTCAATTTCTGCGCCGTGATGCCCGCGTTCTTGAGAATCCTGGAGGCCTCGCTGGTCTCGATGGCCAGGGCCTGCAAAAGCCGCTCTGCGGTCACAAAACTGTCGTTCGATTTGGTGGCCAGTTTCTGCGCGGCCTCGAACACCCGCGCCATTTCCGGCGAGAGATAAACCTGCCCCGCCCCCGCCCCTGATACCTTGGGCATCTTGGCAAGGGCCGCTTCCGTCTCCCGCAAGGCCAGGCGCGAGTCGCCGCCCGCCGCCTTGATCAGGCCAGCAGCCAAACCTTCATCGTCATCAAGAAGGACTTTCAGCACATGCTCGGGGGTAAATTTTTGATGCCCTTCACGCAGGGCCAGCGTCTGCGCCGACTGGATAAAGCCGCGCGAGCGTTCAGTGTATTTTTCGAAATCCATCCGCTTCTCCTCTAGCAACGTTTACTTGAGGCCCTGATAGGCACCTCAACAACGCCCTGAGGCCAAATATGGGGGCGCTTGTGCCCCCATCAAGTGACGCCGGAAATTTTATTCCCCGTCTTCGGCGGCTGCGGCCCGGGCGCGGCGTGGATTGCGCCCCTTCTTTTCGGCAGCCGGCTCGTCTGCCGCCTCGACGGGAGCCGGGCGGCGCAGGAATGACGGGGCCTCCCACTGGCCGGAGCCAGCGTCTTCTTCATTGCCATTGGGGCGGCCCGCATAGGTGGATTCCTCGGCCATTTGCGGCTCAGCCTCGGCTGCGCGCGTCTCGTTGTCGCCATCGCGCGGCTGATCGCCCCGGTTCTGCCAGCGCGGGCGGAAACGCTCCCGGTTGCCATCGCGGTTGTCGCGCTGGCGGTTGCCGCCGCTGTCGGCCTGCTCGCCTGTAGCGGCTTGCCCGCCTTCGGAAACCACCGCGGCCTGTGCGGTTTCGGATTCGCCTTCCGCGGCCTCGCCGCCTTCTTCTTCAAAATCCTCATCGTCCGGACGGCGCAGCTGCTGGGCCGGCTGGCCCACCGGCTGGGCCGCGGCCATCACCCGGAAATAATGCTCGGAAAACTGGAAATAGCTCTCGGCCATGACGTTGTCGCCGGAGGATTGCGCATCGCGGCCAAGCTGCATGTATTTCTCGGCAACTGTTTGCGCCGTGCCGCGCACTTTGACGTCCGGCCCGTTGCTCTCATAAACCCGGTTCGCGGAATTCCCGCCGCCGTTGTTATTGTGCCCGCCGCCTCCGCCGCCCGGCCTGCGGTTATTGCGGCCGCGGCCGCGCTTGTTGTTGTGCTGGCCCTGGCGTGCGCGATGTCCATTATCGAAGTTCAATTCATCACAGCGGCAAAAAATTGCCGTCCCATATTGTTGAGATTTTGCATTACAATTTCAAAAATCGGCCCTTATCAAAGAGTCGAACCTATCCTAATACGAAGGTTGTGGTCGCAGACCTCTGCCGCAGATATTTCCCCTATCGGAAACACCATCCCCGACTGCAAAAAGGCGAGATGTGTGGAACTTGTGACCTATGGTCTTTTTCCCAACATGCCGCCCAACGCCATCGCAAGGGCAGAATGAATTACCGACTCTTATGTAGCGCAGAAGGAAGCGGTTTCCAATGGTTTTTTTGGCTTGTGTCTACAGGCCGCAGTTTCAGGGCCGGGAAAAGTCCAGGCAGCGGACATGGCCCGCCAAGTCAAAATGGCGGTTTTCCCGGACAAAGCCCTGCCCCGTAAAGAGTTCGTTAACCGCGTTTTCCTGGCCCGCCCCGATCTCCAGAACAACATGCCCCTCAGGGGTCAAATGGTCCCCGGCCCCGTTTGCCAGGCGGCGATAGGCCTCCAGTCCGTCAGGCCCTCCATCGAGCGCCCTTTGGGGGTCAAATTCCCGCACATCGGGAGCCAAACCGGCAATATCGCCCAAGGGAATATAGGGTGGATTTGAAACAATGAGATCGAAGCGGCCATCAATCCCCTCGAACCAATTCGCCGGCACAAAGCTTGCCCGGCCCGCGACGCCGAGCGCCTCGGCATTCCCCTTCGCCACCGCAAGCGCCGCCGCCGAAAGGTCGCTGGCAACGGCGGTGGCCTCCGGCAATTCGGCCAGCAGGGTCACCGCAATCGCTCCGGAGCCCGTGCCGAGGTCAAGAAGGCGGAGGGGGCCTTTGCCCTTCGCCAGCCCGAGCGCCGCGCCAATGAGCGTTTCCGTGTCGGCGCGGGGGTCCAACACATCAGGCGTCACCCGGAAGCTGCGGCCATAGAATTCACGGGTTCCCAGAATACGGGAAACCGGCTCGAATTTGCAGCGGCGTTGGGTGAACATTGAGAACCGCGCCGCCACCTCCGGCGGCACGACAAAATCCGGTTCCGCCACGATGTCTTCATGCCGCAGATCTGAAGCTGCCTGGAACAGAAGACGCGCATCAAGCGCCGCAGAATCAATACCGACTGCGGAAAGGCGTTCGCCCGCTTGCTTGAGAAGCCCGCGCCGCGTCTCAGACATCAGAGGTTTCAGTGGCCAGGAGTTCCGCCTGGTGTTCCGCCATCAGGGCCAAAATCAATTCTTCCAAAGCTGGTCCTTCAATAATCTGATCCAGCTTGTAAAGCGTGAGGTTGATGCGGTGATCGGTAATCCGCCCCTGCGGGAAATTATAGGTGCGGATGCGCTCGGAACGGTCGCCGGACCCCACCTGCCCCTTGCGCTGGGCCGACCGCTCGGAATCAATGCGGTTGCGTTCCAGATCATAGAGCCGTGACCGCAGCAGCTTCATGGCCGCGTTCTTGTTCTTGAGCTGCGACTTTTCCGTCTGCTGGGCAACCGCAAGGCCGGTGGGAATGTGGGTGATGCGCACCGCCGAATCCGTGGTGTTCACCGACTGGCCGCCGGGGCCTGACGAGCGGTAAACATCGATGCGTAAATCCTTGTCTTCAATCTTGATGTCCACTTCTTCCGCTTCCGGCAGCACCGCAACCGTCGCGGCGGAAGTGTGGATGCGCCCCTGCGTTTCCGTATCGGGCACGCGCTGCACCCGGTGCACGCCCGATTCAAACTTCATCCGCGCATAAGCGCCAACCCCGAAGATATTGGCAATGACTTCGCGGTAACCCCCATGCTCACCATCGCTTGCGGAAATAACTTCCACCCGCCAGCCCTTTGAAGCCGCATAACGCTGATACATGCGAAACAGGTCACCGGCAAAAATCGCCGCCTCATCGCCGCCCGTGCCCGCACGCACTTCAAGAATGACGTTGCGTTCATCGGCGGCATCGCGCGGCAACAGCAAAATGCGGATCGCATGTTCAAGCTCCACGATCTTGGCGTCAAGCGTTTCACGCTCGGCTTCAGCCATGGCCGCCAATTCGCCGCCAGCCTTCAGCATGTCGTCCACGTCTCGCCGCTCGGTATAGGCCTGCTTCAGGTTCTGCGCCGCCTTGGCCGTGGGCTCAAGCTCCGCATATTCCTTGGAAAGCTTGACGAATACGTCTCCGGCAGGGCCAGAGGAAAGCTCATGCTCGACATTGGCAAACCGGTGGATGATCCGGTCAAGTTTTTCGGTCTGGATTGCACTCATGGCCGGGCTTGTAGCGGAAGCTGCACCCCTTCGCCAAGGGCCGAGAACACAAGGTGCAGGGGGCTGGCAGAGCTGATTTCAGGGCAAAGGCAAGGGATTATCGCTTCTGCCACGTAGGAAAGCGATAATGTCGGCCCGCTCGGCGTCATTGAGCAACGAATTCAACTTGTTCGTTCTGGGATTTATCATCATATCCGTTCCGGGAATGGCGCGGCTTGGGTCGGAAATGAAGATATTCAGATTCTCATAGCTCCAGTCTCCGCCTATCCCACGCAGGGCAGAGGAATATTTATAGCCGGGAATTGTTCCCCGCTTCTGCCCCACAATATTCCATAGGGAGGGGCCGTTTAAGTTTCCGGCGCCGGAATCGGTGGTGTGACACGTGCGGCAGTTCTTCTTGAATAGAGCCTCTCCCTTAACCGGGTCCGCCATAGCCAGCAGGGGCGTCACTGGCAGCGGCGCGGGAAAAACATAGCCATGGGAGAGCAGATAGCCGGCGACAGCCTCGTGCCCCTCTTCCTTCGCAAAATGAACTGGAGGCTGACGGAATGAATTCAGGGCATTGACGTCCGCTCCCTTTTCAACGAGGGCCATCACGCAGTCGAGGCAGCCGTTGCGGGCCACGGTATGCAGCGCCGTCTGCCCCTTGAAGACAGCCGCCGCGTCGGCGCCGGCGTCGAGAAGCAATTTGACGAGTTCCGGCTTGCCGGACTCGGCTGCCGCCAGGAGTGGCGGCCCCCATTTGGCGGCAAGATTGACGTTGGCGCCGCGGGCGATCAGGAGTTTCGCCGCTTCGAGCTGTGCCCTGTCGATGGCAAAATAAAGTGGTGTGGCGATGCCGTCGCTGGCATTTATATCGGCGCCTGAGTCCAAGGCGGCAGTCAGCGCAGCCACGTCACCCTTCTTGGCCGCCTCGTGAATAGCGGCCGCTTTTGCCGTTATTGGACCTAGAAATAGAAACGTCAGAAAAACGAACTCTTTGAAGTGCATCGTTGGCTTCCCCAAAAGACTGTTTGTATGGACCAGGCGAGAAGAATTGAGCGTGGCCCGCGCTTCAGGCTATGTTTATCCGGCGGGTTACTTGGCCATTGCTTTCCCAGTAGGTTTTCTTTTTGGCGATCCAGGGATCATCCATCGCAGGCTGGACTTGACCCGATGTGCCAATGGCGCGCGCGGTGACTGTATGCTCTCCTGAATTGGGCTTGTCCCAGTCGAGATGCCAAATCTTCCACGCAAATTCTGCCTCATCACTGTGATCAATGATGGCCTCCATCCACGGCCCATCATCAATCTTGACTTCCACCTTGGCGATTGGAGCTCCCCACGCTGCGCCGGTAATCCGGTAGCTATTGTCTTTCTTTGTAACTCTCGCGGGCGCGGACTTTAACAAGGCGCGGCCCACAAGCGTTTCGGCCCACACGGTCTCGCCGTTATGTTCCTCTTCGCGAATGGTGACATAGTCGCGCGCCATGAACTGGTTCCGGAAAGGTCTGTCCCGCACTTCGATGCGCTTCAGCCACTTGACATTGGCGATGCCATACCAGCCGGGAGCGATCAGCCGCAGGGGGAACCCGTTCGGCGCCGGCAACTCCGCCCCGTTCATCTCGTAACAGAGAAGATTGTCGGGACTCATCGCTTCAGCGAGCGTCATGCTGCGCGCGAAGTTCTGATGCATTTTGACGTTGCGCTCCTTCAGTTCAACGTCCCCTGCGTCTGTTCCCCAGAACACCACTTCGATGCCGTTTTCCTTCACCCCCGCTTCTTTCAGCAGCGCGGCAAGCGGCGTGCCGGCCCATCGCGCGTTGCCGATGCCGCCTGTGAAGAAGGGAAAGCCATGATTGCCGGAGCATTCCACGGTGAACACTGTCTCCTGGCGTGGGCGGGCCTTCAGGTCGCCCAGAGTCAATGCCATCGGCTTACTCACCAGTCCGTCGATTTCCAGCTTCCATGTACTGGCCTTAATCATCGGTCGGTCGAAATGCGCAATGCTGAAGAACTTGTCATTGGGCGTCACCCACGAATCCAAATCCTCCCAGACCAGCTGCGTTTTTATGATTTCGGGAACTGGATTTTCGGCAGGTTGATCCAGCCAGGGAACGACAATCTCGCCTGGTCGGCTTGGAAAGGCTTGGGCAAAACGTGATTGGAACATCGCGAGGGTAGCCAAAGCCGCGGTACCGTTAAGGATGAATTCACGGCGCGCAAGAGCAGACATGGTAGCCTCCCTTTATCAATTTACGGTTTTACGTGGGATGAAGGTCCGCCTTTTCCAGAAACTCCGCATCCCCCAAATGGGGGGTGACGGTCAGTGCTGGGTGGTGTTCCTGATCTGTGCGGCGCGCGCCACCAGTTCGGCCTGCCGCCGCGCCCCGGTCTTGGCGAAAACGACTTTCAGCTGGCTGCGCAAGGTCTGGTGGCTGACCCCGAATGTGTTTGCGACCGTGTTGAGGTCGTGGCCCTGGCAGATTGCGGCGGCCAGGCGGGCTTCGGCGTTTGTAAGGCCAAAAACGACGCTGAGCAGTGCCTTGTCTGTCATTGATGGATGAGCGAGATCGCTTAACACGAGAATGGCCTGGCAGCCTTCAAAGATATCGTTTCCTGCGGAAGTGACAGGCATGGCTTCGATCAATAAAGAAGGCGTGCCGCGGCGTGCGATAACTATTGGCGGAGGAAACGGGCTGCCAATGGATTTTGCATGATCGATGTCCCGCAGAAAGCGTTCCAGCCTCGCCATGCTTGAAGCCGCGGCTGTCCAAAGCCGTCCGTTCCGGATGCCAAATTCATTGCAAAACAACTCTTCGGCACGGCGGTTCGCCCGCGCCGCGCGTCCATGCTTGTCAACAAGCAATGCCGCACATCCGGCGCTCTCCAACGTAGTGACTTCATTCGCAGCACCCGCCCGCGCGACTTTCTCAGCGATGCTGATGATCCGCGCCATCCGCCCTGCAATTTCGGCAATAGGCTCCAGTATATCCCGGTCAAATGGCTCATTGCCGCGAAAAAACGGCAAACACCATATCCGGTCTTCAACCTGGAATATGCCGCACGCCCAGTGCAGGCAACCGACGGGCCTGGTGATTTCCTGGTGAAACCGCGAATGCCTGATTTCCTCGTCGGTGAACAGCTGCGATTGAAGGACCGCGCGGTAGCCCTGCCGGACAAGATGATCGCCCCGTGGCTCGTAAACGGGCGTCACCCAATCCAGGTTCTTCTGCCAGCGCTCGTGTATTCTCCAGGCATGGCTGGAGCGGACTTGGCCTAATGGGCGTTGCGAGAGTTCGTGCGGCAGTATCTGGCAGGCGGCGGCGCCCAGGGAATGGGCCAAATTATCCAAAGCACCGGACCACAGCTGCGGCGCAGCAATTGAATCGTAGCATAATTCTATGGCGCGTTCGGTCCCGGGAGACAAATTCAAGGAAAGTACCTCCTGCCCAGTTCTTACTACCACCGCTTGATACGCGGAGCAATGCAAGGCGTGAGGCCATGGCGGAGCCACCATAACCGGGATGATTTATTTCCCATACCCAGCAGCTGCAATTTGAAGAATGCCAGGCCTGCTCCGGGTCAAAAGCGGAAACTCGAACTGGACCGCTATCAAAATTCTATGAAGCCGTCAGCCTTCGAAGGTCGAGAGATTGAGCGAACGGCCCACCAGAATTTCACCGGGCGTTCCCAGAATGCCCTTTTCCTTGCCGTCGATGACGTAGCTCAAAAGCCCGCCGTCGCGCGCAATCACCACAAGGCCTTCGCGGTCCGGCACCTGGTAGGTGTCGCCCTTCATCAGCATCTGGGTCATCACCACATTGCCCTGCGCATCTTCAACCCGCACCCAGACCGGGGCCTTGGCTTTCAGCACAAGCCGGGACGCCTCGTTCTTGGCGCCGAAGACGCGGCCTTCCGCCGTTTGCGTGACATCGTCGACCATCGGCACATCCAGCGCCGCAGTCTTTGGTGCAGGCACGGGAAGGGCTGTCTGGTCTTCCGGCACCTGCTCGGCAATGAATGCGCCGAGCCCGCCCAAATCTTCACCCGTCTGGGTGTCGCTCTGCGCTGGAACGCTGTCTTCGGTCGAAGCCAGAACATCATCAGGCATGGCTTCTTCAGTGATCTTGACGTTTGCAGCTTCGGAACCCGTGGAGGCCGTCGGCATCGGATCGGCGGCAATCGCCACCTGCGGCTCAGGCAAGGAAAGCTCTGCCGGGGGAATCATCATCCAGCTTGCGCCGGCGAAGAGAAAAATCGCGCCAGCGATGGATGCAACCAGCCCGCCGGCCCCGCCGGGGATATCCGACAGCTTGATGTTCAATGGCATCAGCTTCGGCATCTTTCCAAAGGCCAGAATCTTGGCGCTCGAGAGCGGTGCTGGGTTTGCCGGATGGCTGATGCGCGGCGCGATGGCCGGCCGTGGCAGGAATTCAATGTAGTGATGAAGCAGCGGCTCCGGATCAAATCCCAGATATTCCGCATAGGCCGAAATCATCTCAAGGGCTTCCATGCGCGTTGGCATGCGCGTCATGTCGCCGAATTCTATGGCCTCAACATGATAGGGATGAATCCCCGTGGCTTCACCGGCATCCTCAAGGGTTTCACCACGCTTTTCGCGCTCGCGCTGCAGGAACCAGCCGGCTTCCCCGGCGGGATCGCTTGCCCCATCTGGCTTTTCGCGGAAGCCTGCTTCTGCGGCTTCATATTCCGTATCGTCCCGGCCAAATTCAAGCTGTGGGTCGTCCATGGTCTTACTCTCTCGTCTACCAGGCATTAACTGTTTACTAACGCTGCTTTCCGGGAGAATGACGCAGAATGGTTATCAGCAAGCTAACGCCCGCATTAAATTATACGGGAACACCATTGCGCTGGGCGAATTCCAGGAGATCGCCGCGGATTGAATGGGCCGGGCTCTTCAGCAGCGGCGCCATGAAGGTCCAAAGCTTCGCCTGATTAAGCTCCAGCAGCATCGCCTTCACTGGGCCGATGCCCGAAGGAACCATGGACACGGACGTTAGCCCGACGCCAAGCAGTCCCATCGCTTCCAGGGGGCGGCCGCCCAGTTCACCGCAAAGGGTGACGGGCTTGTTATGGGCTTTTGCCTTTTCAACAATCAGCCGCATGGCGCCAAGAGCCGCCGGGCTCAGGGGATCGTAACGCCCTGCAAGCTTGGGATTGCCGCGATCCGAAGCGAACAGGAACTGCACCAGGTCATTGGAGCCAACCGAGGCGAAATCGATGAGCGGGAACAACTGGTCGAGTTGCCAGATCAGCGCCGGAATCTCGATCATCACCCCAAGCTGCAGCGATTTCGGCAGCCCATGCCCGCGCGCCTTGAGATAGGCTTTTTCCAGTTCAACAATTTCCCTGGCCCGGAGATACTCATCCACATCGGCGATCATCGGGAACATGACTTTAAGGTCATGGCCCTGCCCCGCAATCAAAAGCGAGCGCACCTGCAAGCGAAGAAGCGCGGGCCGGTCCAATGCCATGCGGATGGAACGCCAGCCAAGCGCCGGATTGTCTTCCCGCGGCTGCCGCAGGTAAGGCAGGGTCTTGTCGGCGCCGATATCAAGCGTCCGGAAAACCACCGGCTTGCCATTGGCCTGCTCTAGAATCGTCTTGTAGTGGCGCACCTGCGAGGTGAGGCGCGGAAACCTGCTGGCCATCATGAAATGCAGCTCGGTGCGGTAAAGCCCGACGCCATCAGCGCCAGAATCATGCAGGTGCGGCAAATCGACGATCAATCCGGCATTGATGTTGAGATTGATCTTCACGCCGTCCTTGGTGACCGCCGGCACGTCGCGCAGCACCGCATACTGCGCCTGCTTGCGCGCATAGAACCGCACCTTCTCGGCATAGGATTTCTGCAGGTCGTTTGACGGCCGGACAAACAGTTCGCCGGTGTTGCCATCAATGATGATGGAGCTGCCCGTATCCACGAGATCGATAAGGCCCTCAGCCTGCCCTACCGCCGGAATCCCAAGGGCCCGCGCCACAATGGCCACATGGCTGGTCTTTCCGCCTTCTTCAAGGATGACGCCGCGGATCTTGCTTCGGTCATAATCCAGAAGCTCGGCGGGGCCCATGTTGCGCGAAACGATAATCGCATTGGTGGGCAGGTCGCTGCGTGAAGCCGTGGCGACGGCCCCTGTCAGAATGCGCATCAGGCGGTTTGAAAGATCGTCGAGATCATGCATGCGCTCGCGCAGGTATGCGTCGGGCGTGCGCATCATCCGCGCGCGGTTGTCGTTCTGCACTTTCTCAACCGCGGCCTCGGCGGTGAGGCCCGTGTCAACCGCTTCGCCCAGGCGGTTCACCCAGCCCTTGTCATGGGCAAACATCCGGATGGTCTCCAGCACATCCGAATAGTCCGCCCCCCGCACCGATTCCGTGCCATCGAGCAACTGGTCCACTTGCAGGTGAAGCTGCCGAACCGCTTCATCGAGCCGCTTCTTTTCAAGGGGAATGCTCTCGGCAATGAGGTTGTGAACCGCGACGCGCGGCTCATGCAGGACCACATGGCCCAGCGCAATGCCGTCCGCCAGCGATTCGCCGCGCAGGTGATGGCTGCGCATGTGGGCAACGTCAGCCGCCACTTCGCGCGCCACCTCGCGCAGCTCACCCGACGCAATGACCTCGGCCAGCACCATGGCCGTTGTCTGCAGCGCTTCTTCCTCCTCGTCGGAATAGTGCCGCCGGGTGCGGTTTTGCACGACCAGAACGCCAATCACCGTGCCGCCGCGCATGATGGGCGAGCCCAGGAAGGAATGGTAAATCTCTTCGCCGGTCTCTGGCAGGTATTTGAACGAAGGATGGTTCTGTGCGTCCGCCAGATTGAGGCCGATCGCCTGATCGCCGATGAGGCCCACAAGGCCTTCGCCCACTTTCAGCTTGGATTTATGGACGGCCGTGCTCTTCAGGCCTTCCGTGGCATAGAGCTCCAGCACCTGCCCCGGCCGCATCACGTAGATGGAGCATACCTCGGCCACCATATTGGCCGCGATCAGGGTTGCGATTTTGTCCAACCGCTTTTGTGCTGTCTCAGGCTCCGCCATGACCTCGCGGAGCCGCCGGAGCAGGACACGCGGGCCAAGGGCGGAGTGGGCCATCAGCAGGTGTCCTCGCGCTGCCGTTTCCAGCGGCAGCGGGTCATGTATTTATGACGCGTGCTTTGCATGGCTCTCAGGCTTCCAATCCATAGGCCTGGTGCAGGGCCCGCACCGCGAGCTCCGTATAGGCCTCGTCTATCAATACACTGACTTTAATTTCGGATGTCGTAATCGCCTGGATGTTGATGCCCTTGTCGGCCAGCGATCGGAACATCTTCGCGGCCACGCCCGCGTGGCTCCGCATGCCGATGCCGACGACCGAAACCTTGGCCACATCGGCGGAATGGGTCAGCTCGAGAAACCCGATCTTGTCCTTCACCCCGTTCAGCACTTCAATGGCCTTGCGCAAATCCTTGCGCGCCACGGTGAAGGTGATGTTGGCGGTTGATCCGTCGGTTGAAACATTCTGCACGATCATGTCGACGCTGATGTCGGCTTCCGCCAGCGGGCCAAACACCGATGCTGAAACGCCCGGCTGGTCCTTGACCTTGCGGATCGAAACCTTCGCTTCATCGCGCGAATAGGCAATTCCGCTGACTACATGCTGTTCCACGATCTTGTCCTCTTCGCAAACAATTGTTCCCGGCCCGCTGCCGTCAGGCTTGTTCTGGCTGGGCGAGTCCGGGGCTTCAAAACTCGACCTTACCTGCAACGGCACCTTGTACACCATGGCAAGTTCAACCGAGCGCGGCTGCAGGACCTTGGCCCCCAATGAGGCCTGTTCCAGCATTTCCTCATAGGAAATCCGGTCGAGCTTGCGCGCCCCCGTCACAATGCGCGGGTCCGCCGTATAAACCCCGTCCACATCCGTATAAATATCGCAGGCCGCATCAAGCGAGGCGGCAATCGCCACCGCTGATGTATCCGAGCCGCCGCGCCCCAGGGTGGTGATGCGCTTGTCCGGCCCGATGCCCTGGAACCCGGCAACGACCACGACCTGGCCCTGCTCCATGCGCTTCCTGATTTCCGTCGCATCGATTTCTGCTATCCGCGCCGAGGCATGCACCCCATCGGTTTTCAAGGGAATCTGCCAGCCATGCCAAGAGCGCGCCGGAACCCCCATATCCTGAAGCACGATGGCCAGAAGCCCGGCGGTTACCTGCTCGCCGGAGGCGACAATGGCGTCATATTCGCGGGCGTCATGCACGGGCGCCGCTTCCTTGCACCAGGCCACCAATTGGTCCGTGGTTCCGGCCATGGCCGAGACGACGACGGCCACATGGTGGCCCGCCTTCACCTCACGCAGGACATGGCGCGCCACATTGCGGATACGCCCGATATCCGCAACCGAAGTGCCTCCAAACTTCATAACCAAACGGCCCATCGGCCAAAATCCTTCCTGGTCCCGAAACTCTGGCTTGCAGCCAAATCAGATGTAAAGTGAACTCGTTAAGGTGCGACGCGGCGTACTCATAGATGAGGGTCCTTGCTTATGCAATAATAGGCCCCATAAAAATGGATGTTTGAAATGACTGCCGCAGCGCAAACCACCCTTGACCCCGCCGAAGTGGAGAAATTCTCCAAAATGGCCGCCGAATGGTGGAATCCGAAAGGTAAATTCGGCGTTCTTCATGTCTTTAACCCGGTCCGGCTGGCCTATATCAAGGAACAGGTCTGCGCCCGCTTTGGCCGCGATCCCTATGACCCCAAGCCCTTCAAGGGCCTGCGCTTCCTCGATATCGGCTGCGGCGGCGGGCTATTGACCGAACCCATGGCAAGGCTGGGCGCCAACATCCTCGGTGTTGACCCTTCAGAGAAAAACATCATGACCGCCAGGGTCCACGCGGAGGAACAGGAACTCGCCATCGACTACCGCTGCGCCACCGCCGAGGACCTGGCCGCGGCGGGCGAGCGCTTCGATGTCATCCTCAACATGGAAGTGATCGAGCACGTGGCGAACCCGCAAGGCTTCACCCGGATCTGCGTTGAAATGCTGAACCCCCAGGGCCTGATGTTTGTGGCCACCATCAGCCGCACATTGAAATCCTTCGGCATGGCCATCATCGGGGCGGAATATGTCCTGCGCTGGCTGCCCAAGGGCACGCATCAATGGGAAAAATTCATAACCCCTGCCGAGCTGAAAACCTGGCTCACCGACAACAGCATCGTCATCAAGGGCGAAACCGGCGTTACCTATCATCCCTTAGCAAATGAATGGCGCAGGTCACGCGACATGGATGTGAATTACATGCTGGTGGGGCAGAAAGCTTAGAAAGGGCCCTCATCCGCCCGTTGGGCACCTTCTCCCATGCGAAGACGCACGGGAGAAGGCGATAATCTTAAACAGTTTTGCCTTCTCCCGTTCGCGGCACGCGAATGGGAGAAGGTGCCCAACGGGCGGATGAGGGCCCTTCGCCACTAAAGTTTTTATGATCATAGTTCATAGTACGAATCTTTCCGCAGCCTGGGCAGCGTGTGACCTTCAACGCCCTCTTCGATCAGCATTGAGTAAAATTCTCCCTTGAAGAAAGCGGCCCTCCGCTTCCGGGGTAGGTTTCACGATGTCAAACAGCGGCGGCGGGACGGCCCCGCCTGAAGCTCCCGGAATTGGGGGAACGTTACGCCCCAGGCCCGGAGGCCCCATCCACCCCTTCAAGATCACTGTCATGATCAGGACCCCTCAGGCATGAACCGGCCATGGCTAGCATGATAGGAATATACTGTCAAGCCTTAAATTCCTATAAAACCGCTATTGCGGCAAAAGCCGGAATTGCAAAGGGCCGGAGGGGGAGAGAATGGGAGGCTTAGTTCGAATCTTCCGGCAATCTCGGCAGCGGATGAACTTCAATGCCCTCTTCGATCAGGGCCTTGGCATCCTCGGGCTTGGCCTCGCCATAGATGCCGCGCTTTTCGCTTTCGGCGTAATGGA
>CADEEO010000071.1:0-2031 GCA_902826365.1 uncultured Hyphomicrobiales bacterium
GGCCACCGTCGATCAGGAGATTGGCCAGCCGCAGGTCGCAATGGATAAGGCCAAAGCGCTCATTGTCCTGTCCATAGGCCTTCAGACGCTTGCCGATGAGGTCAACCGTGCGGCCAAACAGTTTCGCTTTCGTGGCATCAACACCCATGCCGTCGCGCCAGCGACCCCAATGGGGCTTCGCCTCGCCAAGGCTTGTTTCAAAATCCCAGGTGTGCCGCTGGAACCATTCCGGGCGCTTCCATTGCCGTGCATGCAGATGCATGCGTGCCGTAACCTCGCCAAGCACCTCGAAAGGTTTTGACAGGTCCTCGCCAATGCCGGGTTCCGATCCCGTCTCCCAATCTGACAAAACCACGTGGCGCGGCCTTTGCATCGCGGGGTGGGCAACCAGTTGAATGAGTTCGCCATCACGCCCTTTCACCGGGCGCGGCGTGACGACAACTTTCGCATTGCGCAAATCCATGAGCCACGAAAGTTCAGACGCAATGGCGCTTTTTGAATGATAGCCATCGCGGTGCACGCGCAGGGCCCAGCGCTGGCCATTTGGCGCTTCAATCCGGTAGGTCGCATTCTCCGAAAGATTGATCATCTGGACGCTGACATGATCCGGCAGCGCATAATTTTCTGTAGCAGTCCGCGCCAGCTCCAGCAGGGCTGTCAATTGCTCTTCATGGGGCAAATGATCGAAGTCCGTCACGTCAGAAATCCTTAGCCGTCGCGCCCCTCGATTGATGCCAGAACGTGCTCGATCCGCGCAAGCCCCCGCTGCACATTTTCAGTGGTGCCAGACATGTAGAGCCGCCCAGCCGCCCCAATCATCTGCACGTCCACAAGCGTTAGCCCCGGCGCTGCCTTCTCCGCCTCGTTGGCTGCAATGGCGGCGTAAAGCGCAGGGACCATTTCACAGATCAGCAAGGTCTCGCCGGGAAGGATCATGGACGCTTGCCGGTTTCGGTTGATGATCACGGCATGCTGGTCCGCCACATCCTCGATGATGTCCGTGTACAGGATCTTGGGCTTCAGTTGCTCGCCTGCAGTGAGGCCGAGGCCCTTCAGCATCGTGTTCCCTGCCAGCAGCAGCTTCTCCTTGTCGCTGCCGTGGATTTCCAGAATGCCGAACTGCCGCTCCACGAACAGGATGCCCGGTTCAAGGTCGGGATCGGCCTTGAGGGCCAGATCGATCACCCGCTCGATCATCAGGCCGGGGGCGACCTCGATGATAAGCGCATGCTGGCCCGCATAGGGCGGATAGCCGCGGGCCCGCGTGGGCGTGCCCAGATAGGCGGCAAACTGCGGCTGCAGGCTTTCAAGCGTGAGAAAGACCCGCAAGTCGCCCTTGGCGGGCTTGCGATCAGGAACCACGTTTCAGGCTTTCTTTATTTCGCCGTGCCTGAGGTGAAATGCTTCGACACATCCGCATGCGGGCGCGGAATCACATGAACCGATACCAGCGTGCCAACCTGGCCCGCCACTTCAGCGCCTGCTTCGGTGGCGGCCTTAACCGCGCCGACATCGCCATTGATGATGACGGCAACCAGTCCATCGCCCACTTCCTCGCGGCCGATGATCGTGACGTTTGCGGCCTTCACCATGGCATCAGCCGCGGCAAGGGCAGCGACATAGCCTTTGGTCTCAACCATTCCAATTGCATTGCTCGACATGTTCTTCTCCTGTGGTTACGTGTTTTGCTGCTTCTTCTTTTCCGAGGACTCATCGATGGAGCCGATGATCAGCGCATCGATGGGTGGTGCCTTGCCCGGAAACCATGCGGCGGCAACGGAGCCCGTTGCCACGATGACTTTTTCGCCGTCGCCGCATCCCAGCGGATCGAAGGCGAGGAGCTTTGTCGGCGAATCCTCCACCTGGACCTCAAGAATGGACCCGGTTGGAACATCGCCAAGTTTCTTTGTGGACCAGATGCGGCCCGTGACCGTTGCCTTGAGCATCAGCGTCTCCTTTCAATTTTCAGGCCAAGTTTGCGGGCCCTGTCGCGCGCCAGCGGCGTGAGCACGGCGGTGGGCCCCAGAATGA
>CADEEO010000071.1:2131-16185 GCA_902826365.1 uncultured Hyphomicrobiales bacterium
AGCACCTCACGCACCAGTCCGCGCAATTCCTGTGAAGTTTCAGGTTTCATGATGTCAGCGCCTGTTCCGCCGCACTGGCTGCAGCTTTCACTTCCGATTCCGTGCCTGAGAGGTAAAGCCTGCCTGTGGCGCCTATCATGCGGTAATCGACAATCTTGATGCTGGCCGCCTTCTCCGCCGCGTTGGACGCAAGTATCGCGTAAGCCGCAGGTTCCGTCTCCAGGACGAACAGCGTCTCGCCTGCCAGGATCATTGAACCGCCCTTGTTGCGGTTGATCAGAAAGGCGTGATTGGGATCAATCCGTGTGATGACTTTTGAGGCAAGGATTTTGGGAGGCATCGCATCGGAAGAACTTTTGCCCAATGCTGCCAGCACCGCTTCGGCGGCGGCCTTCACCGCCGCAATGTCGCGCGAATGGATTTCGAGATAGCCGAACTGCCGTTCCACCACCAGGATCCCGCCCTGCACGTCGGCCTCCTTCAGCGCGATGTCGGTCAAGGCTTCGATATCAAGCCCCGGGGCCACCTCGATGATCTGCGCCGCCATATTGCGGCGGGGCAGCGAACCTTTGATCCACGAGCCGAGATAGCACATGGTCTGCGGCTGCAGCTGGTCGAGGAAAATGAATGAGCGGAGCGTTGCCATGGTTTAAGCCGCGAGAACCGCGTTCAACTCCTCAAGAATGATTTTGCGGAGCTCGCGGCGCAGCTCATCGCTCTCCGGATTGCTGACGACAAGCGAAGCGGCGGGTCTTGCGGGCTTTGGCAGGTTTAGCGGGTCAAGCCCGGCGAAGCGCCCAAACGCCTCGCTGGCGTCTTTGTTATAGGCAATGCGTGAATACTGCATCAGATGCTGAGGCGTGAGGTTGTCACTGAGCGAAGAGCCGCCGGCAAAACCCGTGCCAATGGTCATCGAAGGGCCGAGGTTGGTTTCATAGCCGGAAGCGCCAAGCGAGCAGCCGGCGTTGACTGCCACGCGAAGGGCAGGCAGGGCGTCGGCGAAGGCCATGATGTTTGCCTCATTCCTGGAATGGATCGCGGCGGAATGGCCGCGCCCCGAATTGCGCATCATGGAACGCGCTGCCACGATGGCTTCGCTAATGTTGCCGACCCGCGCAAAGGCCAGGACCGGGCAGAGCTTTTCGCGCACCAGTTTTTCTTCCGGCTGCACGAGATCAACTGGCGTAACCAGAATTTTCGCATTGAGGGCCGCAAAGCCCGCTTCCTTGGCAATGACACTGGCGTCCCTGCCGATCATGCTCACATTGAAGCCGTGGTCGGTGAACAGCAATTGCCTCAGCTTCTGCGTTTCCTCGGCCGAGCAGATATGCGCTCCTTCCGACTTCATCGCAGCGAGAAGGGAGTCCGCTATGGTCGAAAAGGCCAATACCGCGGATTCGTTGGTGCAGAGTATGGAATTGTCAAAGGCCTTCGATGCGGCAATCCGCTTTGCCGCGAGCCTTATGTCTGCCGTGTCGTCAACCAGCACCGGGGCATTGCCGGGTCCCACGCCATAAGCGGGATTTCCTGAACGATAGGCTGCTTTCACCACCGCTGGCCCGCCAGTGGCGATAATCAGGTCAATGCGTTCGTCGGCGATCAGTTTTTCAATGAGCGGGATGTTGGGCTCTTCAAGCACCTGAATGATGCCGTCCGGCGCTCCTGCGGCTTTCGCCGCTTCCGCCAGCATGCGGGCAGCATCGGCGCAGCATGCCTTGGCCCCGGGATGGGGGCTCAGGATGATCGCATTGCGCGTCATCAGCGCGAGAAGCGTTTTGAAATAGACCGTGGCCACCGGATTGGTCACGGGAATAAGCGCGAAAATCACCCCCGCCGGGCGCGGCAGCTCGACAATTTTCCTGGCCTCGTCGATGCGCGGCGCGACGAAATCCGCGCCGGAATAGGTTTCGGCAAGCCCCTTTGAGCAGGCTTCGTTTTTCATCCGCTTGTGCGCCACAACGCCCATGCCGGTTTCACGCACCGCCCATTCAGCATAATGCTGCGCCTTGGCATGCGCCGCGGCGGCCACCGCATTCACAATGCGCTGGGTTGTGGCGCGGTCGAGTTTTTGAAACCTTGCGGCGCCCCAGCGGGCGCGGTCCAGCATCATCCGGGCCTGTTCAAGGGCCGCATCGGGAATTTTCAACAGAGGTTCAGTCATGGCACGCTCCTCAATTCACTTTGTCCGCACTGCGCAGCAATTCGCGCGCCCGCGGCATGGCCGCATCGAAGCGGTCGAGAATTTCCTGGCAAAGCCCGGCGCTGAGCAGGGCCCCTGGTTTCCATTGCAGCACGCGCTTGTCGAGGGAGGAGAATATCGCCCACACGCCATGCTCATAGAGCGCCCGCGAAACCGATACGGCGCCTTCCGGATGATTGAATTCGAGGCCGAGCACCACGCCTTTCTGGCGCACCCCGGTGAAGATGTCGCCGTGGCGCTCCATCATGTCTTTCATGCCATCACGGAAGAAGTCCGTGACTGCGTGCACATTGGCAATGGTCTCTTTCCGCAGCAGCATTTCGATAACCTTGTGGGCCACGATGCAGCCAAGCTCGGCCCCGCCGGACGTGCTGATATGGGCGGCTCCATCCTCGTTCAGCCATTCACCGGTTTTCTCGTTCACCAAGCAGGCGCTGATCGGATAGAGCCCGCCTGATAATCCCTTGGCGGTCACCATGATATCGGGCTGAACACCATAGGCCTGCCAGCCCCACATGGCGCCCGTGCGCATCAGGCCGGTTTGCACTTCATCGGCGATGTACATGGCGCCGTATTTTTCACACAGCGCCTTGCAGGCATTGAGATACCCGTCCTTTGGCATCGGGAAGCCATAGGTGGCCGGAATGGTTTCCATGATCAGCGCCGCGCAATCATTGCCCTTGAGTGCCGCTTCCATGGCGGCAATGTCGTTGAAGGGAACCTGGATGAAAGTTTCCGGCTGGTCGCTGAGAAAAATCTTGGTGAAGCGGTCATCGCCCGTGGCCACGGCAAGGCCCGAATGGCCGTGATAGCCTTTGATGATGGAGACAATCTTGCGCCGCTGCGTCGCATAGCGGGCACTCTTGATGGCGATGTCCACGGCCTCCGCCCCGCCAGGGGCAAACACCGCATATTTCATTCCCGGCGAAACATTGATCAGCGACTCCGCCAGGGCGGCGCGCGCCACGGAAGGAAACCAGTGGTTGCCGATGTCGAAATAGTCCAATGCGCCTTTCAGGGTTTCAACCAGTTCGGGATGCCGGTGGCCCAGATTATAGGTGCCGCCATTGAGATGCAGGTCAATGAGCCGGCGCCCGCTCATGTCATAAATGCAGTAGCCCTCGCGCCGGTCGATGACCAGATCGATGCCCGCTTTCTGCCAGAACTTGGTCTTGTCCGGGTTCCAATAGGTGACGGCCTTGTCAAAGAGCGCCTGTTTGGATTCAAACCGGAAATGGCCGTAATCAAACATTTTTGGCTCCTTCGGGCATAAGTTGACCGACATAAAACATATATTGATGCAAGCACAGCAGATTTATGTTGTCAAGTGGTCAAAATATGCCTAAACTGATTGGGAATTGTAGGAAGTCGCAAAGCTGTCATAGAGGAATGATGACCAGGCCCGATTCCCGATTGAGCAAGACTGACCGCCAGGCCCGGATTGTGGCGGAGCTGCGCTCAACCCCTGCCTTGCGCGTAAATGAACTGGCGGACCTGCTGGCGGTTTCGACGGAAACGGCGCGCCGTGACCTTGCTGAACTCGCCGAACGTGGCCTCATCAACCGCACCTATGGCGGGGCCATGCGGCCCGTGAGTTTTGAGCCGGCCCTTGCCGAGCGCGAAGCCCTGATGGTGGCCGAGCGCGAACGCATCGCGGCCGCCGCCGTGAAACTGATTTCGGCAGGCGACATCCTGATGATCGGAGGCGGCGCCACGACCCTGCAGTTTGCCAGGCGCGTGGCGGTTGAATGCAACCATCTCACGGTCATCACGCATTCCTTCAGCGTCGCCATGGTTCTGGCATCCAATCCAACCCATAAAGTCTTGATGCTGCCCGGCCAGTATGATGGCCGCGAAGGCCTGATCCACGGGGCCGAGGCCATTGACGCCCTGCAGCGCTTCCGCGCCAGCAAGGCCTTTCTCGGCGCCAGCGGAATAACCGCCGAAGGCCCTAATGATGCGGGCGTGGGGCCGGGCCTGATTTATGGCGCCATGATGCGGAGAGCTTCCGAGACAATCATTCTGGCCGATCATACAAAGTTCGGCCGCCCGTCCTTGTCCGTCTATGGCGAATGGTCGGCAAGCATGACTCTGGTTTCTGACCGGGTTCCCGATGGCGAAGTGGCTGCGGCTCTAAAGCAGGCGCAAGTCAAAGTGCTTCGCGTTTGAGTTTCAGAATATCCCAAATCTCGTCAAAATGCGAAACCAGATGATCCGGCCCATATTCGGCAACGGGCCTGGGCGTGTAGCCAAAGGTGACGGCAATCACCGGAACCTGCGCGGCCCGCGCCGTCAGAATATCGGTCTCGCTGTCGCCGACCAGAATGGAATTTTTTGCCGGAACCCCCAGCCGCTTCACCGTTTCCAGGTAGGGTGCGGCGTCGGGCTTTCCGATGCCAATTGTATCAGGGCCGACTATGGCGCCAACAAGCCGGCTGAGGTCCAGCGCGTCGAGAAGCTGGCGCGAAAGGCCCTCCGGCTTGTTGGTGCAAACGCCGGCCTTGATGCCGGACTCCGCCAGCCTTGTGAGCAATGCCACGGCTCCCGGGAAAATCTCGCTGCGGTCTGCCGTATGGCCTTCGTAGTGGCGCAGGAATTCCCGATGGTAGTAGGTCAGCGACGCATCGTCGATGGCATCTCCGGTGGCGGCCACGCCCCGTTCGATCAAAACCCGCGCCCCGCGTCCGACAAAGCTGCGCACTTCCGGCATGGTGATGGGCCGCCGCCTGAGCAGCGAAAGCACATGGTTGGTGGCCGCCATGAGATCGGGAGCCGTGTCCACCAGCGTTCCATCGAGGTCAAAAACCACGGCCTCAATCGTCATGTGTTCCCCACAAATCTGGCATGTTTGAGTAGTCTTGAACCTTGTGCTATCACGCCGCCAACTTGAAGTGGAGAGTGCTATGGATATTCGTAAAACGCAGGCCCTGAGCGACATACTGAAAGACAAGTCTCTGCTCAAGGACAAATGCTATATCGACGGCAAATGGCTGTCGGCATCCAAATCCATCGATGTGACCAACCCGGTCAATGAGAGCGTGATTGGTTCCGTTCCCAATATGGGCAAGGCCGAGACCAGGCAGGCCATCGAAGCAGCCGAACGGGCCCAGAAGGATTGGGCCAAAAAGACCGCCAAGGAACGCGCCGCGATCCTCCGCAAATGGTTCACCCTGATGATGGAGAACCAGGAAGACCTGGCCCAGATCATGACTGCGGAGCAGGGCAAGCCCCTGGCCGAGTCGCGCGGCGAAATCGGCTATGGCGCTTCCTTCATTGAGTTCTTCGCCGAAGAGGCCCGCCGCATTTATGGCGAAACCATTCCTTCACCCTTCGCCAATGGCCGCATGGTTGTGATCAAGCAGCCCGTAGGCGTCGTGGCGGCCATCACCCCGTGGAACTTCCCCAACGCGATGATCACCCGCAAGGCCGGGCCGGCCCTCGCTGCCGGCTGCGCCTTCGTCTGCAAGCCCGCCTCGGAAACCCCGCTCTCCGCCTTGGCCATGGCCGAGCTGGCCCACCGCGCCGGAATTCCTGCGGGCGTGTTCTCGGTGATCACCGGTTCCGCCCGTGAGATCGGCGCGGAAATGACGGAAAACCCAATCGTCCGCGCCCTGACTTTCACAGGCTCAACCGAAATCGGCCGCCTGCTGATGGCCCAATGCGCGCCCACCATCAAGAAGCTCGGACTTGAACTTGGCGGCAATGCGCCCTTCATCGTGTTCGATGACGCGGATCTTGATGCCGCCGTCGCTGGCGCCATGATTTCCAAATACCGCAACGCCGGGCAAACCTGCGTTTGCGCCAACCGCATTTTGGTGCAGGAAGGCGTTTACGAAAAATTCGCCGAGAAGCTCGCCGTTGCCGTGAAGAACCTGAAAGTGGGCGACGGCGTCGAAGCTGGCGTTACCACCGGCCCGCTGATCAACAAGGCCGCCGTTGACAAGGTGCAGGAGCACATCGCCGATGCCATCAGCAAGGGCGCCAAGCTTGTGGCCGGCGGAAAATCCATGGGCGGAAATTTCTTTGAACCCACGCTGCTGCGCGATGTCACAACCGACATGGCCGTTGCCCGCGAAGATACCTTCGGCCCCGTGGCCCCTCTCTTCAAGTTCAAGACGGAGGAAGAAGCCATCGCCATGGCCAACAACACCGAATTCGGCCTCGCCTGCTATTTCTACACCCGCGACATTGGCCGCGTCTGGCGCGTCGGCGAAGCGCTGGACTATGGCATGGTGGGCATCAATGAAGGCATCATCTCAACCGCCGAAGCGCCCTTCGGCGGAATGAAACAGTCAGGCATCGGCCGCGAAGGCTCGCATCACGGCGTGGAGGAATACCTGGAAATGAAATACATGCTCATGGGGGGCCTCGGCAAGTGACACCTGATCAAATGAAGAAAGCGGCCGCGATAGAGGCGCTCAAATTCGTCAAGCCCGGCATGAAGATTGGATTGGGAACAGGCTCGACAGCCAATCATTTCATTGAGGCCCTTAGTGTCAAAGTGAAAGAAGGGCTCAACATACTAGGCGTGCCGACGTCCAGGGCTTCCAAGGACCTGGCCGAGAAGCTCGGCATTACGCTCACCAACCTCGACGCCCAAGCCCGCATCGATCTCACAGTCGACGGCACTGATGAATTCGATTCTGAACTCCGCCTGATCAAGGGCGGCGGCGGCGCGCTTTTGTTTGAAAAGATCGTGGCTTCATCGTCGCGCACCATGATCGTGATCGCCGATGAATCGAAGAAGGTGAAGAAGCTCGGCAAGTTTCCCTTGCCTGTTGAAATCAACCGCTTTGGCACCACGGCCACCGCCGCGAAAATCGAGCGGGTTTTCGCGCACCTGAAGCTTGATGCCAAGCTGGTGCTGCGCTTGCGGGACGGAAAGCCCTTTGTCACCGACGGCGGCCATTTTATCATTGATTGCACAATAGGGGCGATACCTGAACCTCAGAAACTGGATGTTTTGTTGAGGAGTATCCCCGGCGTTGTGGAAACCGGGCTTTTCATTGGCCTTTGCAACATCGTGCTCATGGGCACGCCCAAGGGCGTGAAAGAGTTCAAGCGCGGATGAGCGCCTTCGACTATGACCTCTTTGTCATCGGCGCGGGCTCCGGTGGCGTGCGGGCGGCGCGCGTTGCCGCAAAACATGGCGCGAAAGTTGCCGTGGCCGAGGAATACCGCGTCGGCGGCACCTGCGTTATCCGCGGCTGCGTGCCGAAAAAGCTTTTGGTCTACGCCTCGAAATTTGCCGAGGCTTTCGAGGATGCGGTAGGCTTTGGCTGGACCAGCGAAAAAGTGAGCTTCGACTGGGCCACCCTGATCGAAAACAAGGACAAGGAAATCGACCGGCTCAACAAGGCTTATATCCGTAACCTGGAAGGCGCAGGCGCCGAACTCATCATGGAGCGCGCCGAGATTGTGGACCGCAACACGGTTCGTCTCGCATCGGGCAAAAAAATCACCGCCAAGTATATTCTGATCGCCACCGGCGCCGCCCCTTTCATCCCGCGCCATTTGCCGGGCCATGAACTGGCGATTTCCTCCAACGAAGCCTTCCACCTCGAAAAACTGCCGCGCCGCATCTGCATTGTGGGCGGCGGCTATATCGCCGTCGAGTTCGCCGGAATCTTCCAGGGCCTCGGCGTTGAAACCATCCTGATCTACCGCGGCGAACAAATCCTGCGCGGTTTCGACGAGGATCTGCAGGCCCATCTCAGTGCCGAGATGCAGAAGAAGGGCATTGAAATCCGCACCCGCTCCGATGTTTCAAAAATCGAGAAGAGCGGCGACGGGGTTCGCATAACGCTCGAGGATGGCGCGGTGTTTGGCGCCGGCCATGTCATGTTTGCCACGGGGCGGCTTCCCAATGTCGTGAACCTCGGCCTGGAAAATGCCGGCGTCGATCTCACGCCGCACTATGCCGTGAAGGTCGATGACTACTCGCGCAGCACGGCGGACAATATCTACGCGGTGGGCGATGTAACCAACCGCGTGAACCTGACGCCTGTAGCCATCCGCGAAGGCCAGACTTTTGCCGACAATGTCTTCGGCGGCCAGGATATGAAGACCGATCACACCCTGATCCCCACGGCTGTTTTCTCCCAGCCGGAAATCGGCACCATCGGCTTGACCGAAGCCCAGGCCCGCAAGGACTTCGCCAAGATCGATATCTACAAAACCAGTTTCCGCCCCATGAAGCACACCCTGTCAGGCCGCGACGAGCGCATGCTGATGAAACTGGTGGTCGATGGCGACACCGACCGCGTGCTGGGCTGCCACATCTGCGGCCCCGACGCCGGCGAAATGGCCCAGCTTCTCGGCATATCCGTCAGGCTCGGCGCCAAGAAATCCGACTTCGACGCCACCATGGCCGTGCATCCCACGTCGTCCGAGGAACTCGTCACTCTGCGTGACAAATGGGTTGCAAAGTAAAAATCCATGATGGGAAAATAAGCCTTGACACCGTACGGTCATTCAGCTATAAACGGCTATTCTCCAAAATTATAAGTTCAGCCTGTGAGCGCAAGGCCCTTTGAAAGAAGGGCATCGCTGAAATCCAATCGGCTTTGGCCGTGGTACAGCACAGGCGGGGCAGGTTTTGGAGCTAAACCGCGCCCATCCGGTTCCACGCGTCCAGCCCGGCAATCTTGTAGGCCTCGGCCAAAGTCGGATAGTTGAAGGTGTTGTTCACGAAGAAATCCACTGTGCCCTTGAGGTTGATCACCGCCTGGCCGATGTGGATGAGCTCGGTTGCCCCTTCGCCGACGATATGGGCGCCCAGCAAACGCCGCGTTTCCAGCGCGAAGATCAATTTCAGGAAACCGGAATTGACGCCCATGATGTGGCCCCGTGAGGTTTCGCGGAAGCGCGCCACGCCGCATTCGTAAGCCACACCGCTTTCCTTCACCTGTTCTTCCGATTGCCCGACCGTCGAAATCTCCGGTACCGCATAGATGCCATAGGGGAAGGTTTCGGGCGGCGGCGGCAGGGCCATGCCGAAGGCGTGGCAGGCGGCAACGCGGCCCTGTTCCATGGAGGTGGAGGCAAGGCTTGGAAAGCCGATGACGTCGCCCGCCGCGTAGATATGGGGAACGCTGGTCTGGAAGGTGACGGGATCAACCTTGATCTTGCCGCGGGCGTCCGCTTCGATGCCGACTGTATCAAGGCCCAGGCTGGCCACATTGCCGCTGCGCCCGGCGGCATAGAGCAGAATGTCCGAACGCACCACGCGGCCATCGGCAAGCGTTACCTCAACGCCATTGGCCTTCACCGCAATATCCTTCACGGCGCAACCCAGGCGGATGGTCATGCCGCGGTCGCGCATCTGGTGGATGAAATCATCAACCAGCTCGCGGTCGACGAATTCAAGAATGGTTTCGCGGGGTTCGATCAGCGTGACCGGAACATCAAGGGCTGAAAAAATCGTGGCGTACTCGACGCCCACCACGCCGCCGCCGATGACGGTGAGCGTGCGGGGCAGGGCCTTCATGTCAAGGATTTCGTCGCTGTCGAAAATGCGTGCCTGATCGAAGGGAACGTTGTCTGGCCGAAACGGCTTGGTGCCCACGGAAATCAGCGCATGGGTGAAACCCACTTCGCTCACTTCTTCTGTTTCCGTGGTGAGCGAGGCGCGGTTGGGTCCGGTGAATTTGACGGCGGCATGAAGGCTTTTGACCGCATTGCGCATGAACTGGTGTTGCAGGACTTCAACTTCATGATCGAGGGTTTTGTGCAGCCGTGAAATCAGGTCATGGGCGGAAATATCCTGCTTCACCCGGTAGCCCCGCCCGTAAAAGCCGCGCTCGCGCCAGCCCGAAAGATTGAGCACGGTTTCGCGCAGCGTCTTGGAGGGGATGGTTCCGGTATGCACCGAAACGCCGCCCAGCCTGCGGCCCTTGTCGACAACCAGAACGGATTTGCCCAGTTTTGCCGATTGCACGGCGGCGCGCCTCCCCGAAGGGCCGCTGCCGATAACCAGCATGTCGTAGTGGTTCATGAGAGGACTTTCAAAATTTTGCCATTCTTGGCCTTCCCCCCTCGTGGGGGAAGGTGGACATCGCGCCAGCGATGGACGGAAGAGGGGGCGCTTGCTCAATACACCCCTCTCCCGGCGCTCTCGCGCCACCCTCTCCCCTCCGGGGGAGAGGGCAGAAATGTTTTTCAGCCCAAAATCTCATAGGTCGCTTCCACCGTTTTCCCGTCATTGATAGGGAGGATATCTTGCGGGCAGCAGGACATGGCGACGATGCAATCCAGCTCGGCCCGGAAGATCACGTAGTCATTTGCCTTGGCCAGCGAGACGCCCCATTCCAGCGCCCCGTCCTGCCGCCAGGGAATGTTCATGAAGGTGTTCAATGACGCTGGTGTGTAGGGCAGGTAAATGCCCAGTTCGGCAAGGCCCGCGTGCATGTTGTCCTTGCAGTTGTCGTGGTAGCTCGTGCAGCCCAGAAGCCCGTAGCGTTCATTGTCGCAAGGGGCGATCAGCGTGTCGTGCTTTCCCGGCGAGGTGTCGGCCTCAAGGGTGAGAATCGCCCGCCTCCGGTTGGTGATCATCTTGTCGCCCACGATGGGGTAAAGCCTCTGCCAGAAGGCGCGGCATTGCTCCATGCCCATGTATTCCAAGGTCGAACCCGCCACAAAGGCCCAGGTATCGACGATCTGCTTGCCATGCGGGTTCATGATTTTGATCGCCTGGCCCTTATTCAGCCTTGCTGCCTTGCCCCGGCGCGCCGGTATCGTGTAAACGGTGCCCAACTCTTTAACTCCTTGATTTTGAAAGCCTGTTGATAGCATGACCGATAAACCCGCAGGAATCGACTACCGCGAGACCGTTTTCCTGCCAAAAACCGACTTTGCCATGAAAGCCGGCCTGCCGGAGCGCGAACCCGCCCTTTTGAAGCGCTGGGAAGACATGGGGCTCTACGGGAAGTTGCGCGAACAGAGCAAGGGAAAACCAAAATACGTTCTCCACGATGGCCCGCCCTATGCCAACGGCAACCTCCACATCGGCCACGCGCTGAACAAGATCCTGAAGGACATGGTCACCCGCTCGCGCCAGATGGCGGGCTTTGATTCCAACTATGTGCCGGGCTGGGATTGCCACGGCCTTCCCATCGAATGGAAAATCGAAGAGGAATACCGCGCCGCCGGCAAGAACAAGGACGCCGTTCCCATCAACGAGTTCCGCGCCGAATGCCGGACCTTCGCGGCGAAATGGGTGGGCATCCAGCGCGATGAATTCAAGCGCCTGGGCGTGACCGGCGACTGGCAAAACCCATACCTGACAATGGCGTTCGAAGCCGAAGCGATCATCGCCAAGGAATTGTTGAAGTTCGCCGACAGCGGCCAGCTCTATCGCGGCTCCAAGCCTGTGATGTGGAGCGTTGTTGAAAAAACCGCGCTGGCCGAAGCCGAAGTTGAATACGCCGATATCGAAGTCGACACGATCTTTGTGAAGTTTCCCATACGGTTTGTTGTCCGTAGCGGCGCGACAATGACCAATCTTCTTGGTGCTTCAGTACTCATCTGGACAACAACGCCGTGGACGATTCCTGGCAATCGCGCAATCAGCTTTTCATCAAGAATAAACTACGGTCTTTATGAAGTCACAGCGGCACCACCGGATAATTGGGCTGTCCCGGGAGACAAGTTTGTCGTAGCTGACAAGCTCGCTGATGAGGTGCTGAAAGCAGCACGTGTTGAAGCTTACAAGCGTTTGGGTGATGCAAACCCTGAGGGCGTGGTTTGTGATCATCCTCTGAACAAGAAGGGCTACGATTTTCCCGTCCCTCTCCTCGATGGTGACCATGTCACCGACGATGCGGGTACAGGTTTTGTTCACACCGCACCGAGCCACGGCGCTGATGACTACAATATATGGGTTGAAAAGGTGAACGACCCAATCCCCATGCCTGTGAACGCCGATGGCTATTACACCAAGGATGCGCCTGGCTTCGAAGGTGGCCGCGTTATCGATCAATACGGCAAGTGGGGCGATGCAAACCGGCGCGTGATGGATGCTTTGAAAGAGGCAGGCATGCTGCTGTCGGCCAAGCGCAAGACCATCAGCTATCCCCATTCCTGGCGCTCAAAGAAGCCGATCATTTTCCGCAACACGCCGCAGTGGTTTATCTCCATGTCGAGCCACGGCCTGCGCGACAAGGCGTTGCAGGCCATCGAGGACACCAAGTTCTTTCCCCCTGCCGGCCAGAACCGACTGCGTGGCATGATAGCCGACCGGCCCGATTGGGTGATCTCGCGCCAGCGCGCCTGGGGCGTTCCCATCGCCGTGTTCGTCAACAAGGAAACCGGGAAAATCCTCAATGATTCCAAGGTAAACCAGCGCATCGCGGAGTCATTCTCTAAAGAAGGCGCCGATGCCTGGTTCGCCGATGGCGCGGCCAGTCGTTTCCTTGGTGACTCCTATAATTCCCAGGAATGGGAACAGGTGCGCGATATTCTCGATGTGTGGTTCGACTCGGGTTGCACCCATGCCTTCTGCCTGGAACAGCGCCCCGACTTGAAATGGCCCGCTGATATCTATCTTGAAGGCTCGGACCAGCACCGCGGCTGGTTCCACTCATCGCTGCTCGAATCCTGCGGCACCCGCGGCCGCGCCCCCTATGATGCCGTTTTGACTCATGGCTTCGTCGTGGGCGAAGACGGCCGAAAGATGTCAAAATCCCTCGGCAACATCGTGACCCCGCAGGACGTGATCAAGCAATCCGGCGCTGACATCCTGCGCCTCTGGGTTGCCTCCGCCGACTATGCGGAAGACCTGCGCCTCGGCAAGGAAATCCTCAAGACCAATGTGGAAGCCTACCGCAAGCTGCGCAACACCATGCGCTATATCCTCGGCGCGCTCGAAGGCCTGCAGGATTGGGAACAGGTTCATCACCTGGATATGACCGAGCTTGAACGCTACATCCTGCACCGCCTCCACGAAATCGATGGGCAGGTGCAGGCTGCCTATGAGGTGTTTGACTACAAGCGCATCTTCGCGCTGCTCAGCAATTTCATGACGCAGGATTTGAGCGCCTTCTATTTCGACATCCGCAAGGACGCGCTCTATTGCGATCCCTGGTCGAGCCTGAAGCGCCGCTCCTGCCGCAGCGTGCTGGATCAATTGTTCCATTGCCTGACGACCTGGTGGGCTCCGATCCTGACCTTCACCATGGAAGAGGTCTGGCTCTCGCGCTTTTCTGGCGAGGGCAGCTCAGTTCACTTGATGCAGTTCGCCAGAACGCCCGATGAATGGCATCAGCCGGAGATTGCGAAAAAGTGGGACATGATCCGCAGTGTGCGCCGTGTTGTAACCGGTGCGCTTGAATTGGAGCGTGCCGAAAAACGCATTGGCTCGTCGCTGGAAGCAGCGCCCACGGTTTATGTTGAACTGGTGGCCGCCGACATCGCCACCCTGCGCGCCAGCGATTTCGCTGAAGTCTGCATCACCTCCGATATCACCATCACCGAAGGGGCAGGGCCAGCGAATGCCTTCCGCCTTGATGACGTGAAGAAGGTGGCCGTGGTGCCGGGCAAGGCCGAGGGGCGGAAATGCGCCCGCTCCTGGAAAATCTCGAAAGACATCGGACGGGACAAGGACTTCCCCGATATCACGCCGCGCGACGCCGAAGCGGTGCGCGAATGGCAGACCCGCTTTGGGAAAACCTTGGCATGAGGCTGATTTGGGGGCCTCTCGCGCCGCTGGGCTTTGCCCTGGCTCTGCTCGTGTTCGTGGTCGACCAGGCCCATAAATCGTGGATGCTGAACATCTACGACATCGGCGCCCGGGGGCCGGTGCCTTTCACGCCCTTCCTCGATCTTCTGCTGGTGTGGAACAAGGGCGTTTCCTATG
>CADEEO010000072.1:0-2049 GCA_902826365.1 uncultured Hyphomicrobiales bacterium
GCGACGGTCAGCGCCGGCTGAAGCTCTTTGGCGATGAGCGGGTCACTGTTCAAGGCCTGCAACGCCACAGGATCGCGGGTGAAGTCTTTGTTCTTGAGCGTGAGGACTGGCAGTCGCGGCGCGATGCGGCTCAGGCCCTTGATGATGGCGAGAGCAAAATCCGGGGCGGGCACCTTGAAGGCAAAGCTCTCGCAGATGAGGCCCCTGATCTCGGACTGGTAATCGAGCGCATAGGAGCAGGACACGACACCGCCGGCGCTGTGGCCGAGCAGGAAAACCGGCAGGCCCGGATCGCGCGCTTTTGCCAGTTTTATGGTGTTTGAAACGTCGCTGACATATTCGTTGATGTGACCCACGAAGAAACGTGCCCCTTCTGACTTTCCGCGTCCGCGCAAATCCAGAGCGTAAGTGGCAAAACCATTGGTCGCAAATTGTTCGCCGACGCTGATGTCCTGGCCGCCATGGGAGTTCACGCCGTGGCAGATGACGACCACGCCGCGCGGCTTGGACGCGGGCTTCCATGACCGAAGAAAAATCTTGAGCCCGCCCACGCCTTCGAAGGCTTCTTCTTTTACGGCGTTAGCGGGACTACGGGCCATGGCGCTTTCCTCATGTGAAAAGAAAAAATATGATGATCAGCGGTTCATAACTTGTCAATCGAACTCGCACGGAATCTCCGTACATCGGGAAGTGTGCCTGTTTTTTCAGCAGGGGCGCATGCCGTTCGCGCAGGTTGAATCAAATTTACGCCTTGCCGTGAATTCTATTAGTATAGGCTGTCGTTAAACTTGCAACATTTCTGAAGCCGGAATGAGCCAGCGCCTGCGCCTTACGGAAGATCATGTCCGCCGCGCCTATCGGGAAGTGCCTGATACGGGGCCTTTGGCGTCGTCGGTCGTGTTTTCCGAGGAGGACTATGACACGCACCTGAGTGCTTTCCTGAAGGAGAGGCCCGAGGGCCCACTCCTTGTTTTCAGTTATGGTTCGCTGATCTGGAAGCCGGTGTTTCAACCGGTTGCCACTGCACGGGCTGTTGCCTTGGGATGGCAGCGGGCCTTTTGCCTTCGGATCGTGAGGTTTCGCGGCACGGCGGAACAGCCGGGATTGATGATGCAGATTGACCGCGGCGGCCAGTGCGAGGGTTTGGTTCAGCAAGTGGCAGCCAGCAGCGAATGGGAAGACCTTTCGGTGCTGTGGCGACGCGAGATGACGAACAAGCCGCCGAGCAATTTTCCGCGCTGGATTGACGTCGCTGTTGAGGGGAAGCCTGCGAAGGCCATTGCCTTCACCGCAAACCCGGAAAGCCCGAATTATGTCGGCGGGCTTAAGCCGGATGAGATTGCATTGACGCTCTCACGGGCTTGCGGGCATTGGGGGAGCTGTGCCGAGTATTTGCATCAAACGGTGCTCTCACTTGACGCCAACGGCATTCACGACAGCTATCTGTGGGACCTCCAGGAGCGCGTGGCAGCATTGATTGAAGCAAACTCGCCAAACCTTCAATAATGTGTAACCTGCAATTTGATAATGCATTGGAGCCCAAGCTGTGACGACAATTGATGACGCCCTTGACGAAGCTATTGCCAACTTTGTGGTCAAGCGCCCGAAAACGGCAGCACTGCATGAGCGGGCGAAGGCCGTGATGCCGGGCGGCAATACGCGCACGGTTTTGTATTCGGCGCCATTTCCCATCCGGGCGGAGCGGGCAGAGGGATCCACGATCTGGGACATTGACGGGCATTCCTATCTTGATCTGGTGGGGGAGTATTCGGCTGGCATCTATGGGCACTCGAACCCGCGCATCCACAAGGCGGTCAGCGATGCCCTGGCGCAGGGGCTTAATCTGGGGGCGCATCATTCCCGCGAAGTGATTTTTGCGGAAGCCGTTACCAAACGCTTTGACCTTGACCTTATCCGCTTCACCAATTCCGGCACGGAAGCCAACATGATGGCGCTGGCGGCGGCGCGCTGCTTTACGGGGCGCAAGAAGATCATGCCGATGGAGGGCGGCTATCACGGTGGTACGCTTTACTTCAGCCATGGCGCCTC
>CADEEO010000072.1:2149-15978 GCA_902826365.1 uncultured Hyphomicrobiales bacterium
ATGCGCTGCCCCATGCGGGCACCTTCAACAACAATACGCTTACCATGACGGCGGGCCATGCGGGGCTTACGGAGATTTTTACGGCTGAAGCCTGCGTGGCCCTCAATGGACGTGGCGAGACGCTGCGCCATGCCATCAATGATCTCTGCATGGGCTATCAGGCTGCGCTTCAAGCAACAGGGGTGGGGTCGATGATCACGCTGCATCCCACCGCAGGGTCCATTGTTAAACCAGAAGATGCGGCGAGGGCGGACAAGCGCTTGAAAAGGCTTCTTTATCTCGATCTTCTAGATCAGGGCATTTACATCGCCGAACGCGGTTTCATGGCGCTCTCCCTGGTGGTGGGCGCGGCTGACACGCAGCGGCTCTTGGGGGCCCTTGAAAGCTTCATCAAGCGCTACCGGCATTTGCTGGTGGCTTCGGCCTGAACCGCGGGCTAATATGCATTGAACGCAAATTCAATAGGGGAGACCTAAATGCTGAACACGGCCAGCAACCGCTTCAACGCGAAAGACCTGTGGCAGAAGGATCACGATCACTTCCTGCATCCCTGGACGCATTTTGACAGCTTCAAGAAGGAAGGCTCCCTGCTCATTGTTGAGGCTGAAGGCAGGCATATCACCGACGTGAATGGCAAGCGCTACCTCGACGGCCTTGGCGGCATGTGGTGCGTGAACGTGGGCTATGGCCGCAAGGAAATGGCGGAAGCCATGGCGGAGCAGGCGCTGCTGCTGCCCTATGCCAATGCCTTCGTGGACATGAGCAACGCGCCTGCAGCGGAGCTTGCGGCCAAGCTGGCGCAGCTGGCGCCGGGTTCGCTCAACCATGTGGCCTTTTCAACCTCCGGCTCGTGCTCAAACGACACGGCAATCCGGCTTGCCCATTTCTACCATGCGCGGCGGGGCGAGCCCACGCGCAAGCACATCATCTCGCGGCACAATTCCTATCACGGTTCGACCTACCTTACGATTTCCATCGGCAACCGCGATGGCGACCGCACTGAGAATTTCCATTACCTCTCGGATTTCATCCATCATCTTTCAGCGCCTTACCCTTACCGGCGGCCGGAGGGCATGACCGAAGATCAGTTCACGGATTTCCTGGTGGAGGAGTTCAAGGCGAAAATCCGAGACGTGGGTGCGAAGAATATTGCGGCCTTCATTGCGGAGCCCATTCAGGGTTCGGGCGGCGTGGTGACACCGCCGCCGGGCTATTTCAAGCGCATGTGGGAAGTGGCCAAGGAAAACGGCATCCTCTTCATCGCCGATGAAGTGGTGACGGCCTTTGGCAGGCTGGGACATTGGTTTGCGAGCTATGATGTGTTCGGCGTCGAGCCCGATATCATCGTTTCGGCCAAAGGTCTGACATCGGGATACTTGCCGCTGGGCGCCACGATTTTTTCCGATGCGGTTTATGAGTCAATCAGCCAGCCCGGGCCGGACGTCTGGTTTGCCCATGGCTTTACCTATTCGGGGCATCCCGTCTGCTGTGCGGTCGGCCTGAAAAACATCGAGATCATTGAGCGCGAAGGCCTGCTTGACCATGT
This sequence comes from uncultured Hyphomicrobiales bacterium, assembly GCA_902826365.1. Lineage (GTDB taxonomy): Bacteria > Pseudomonadota > Alphaproteobacteria > Rhizobiales > Aestuariivirgaceae > Aestuariivirga. The sequence goes on from CADEEO010000072.1 coordinate 3,696, forward strand.
GAAGGTGGTGGGCGACCATTTTGAAAAGCGCCTGAAGGAATTGGAGAGCTTGCGCCTGGTGGGCAATGTGCGCGGCAAGCGCTTGATGATGTGCGTGGAATATGTGGCGGACAAGGTGACGAAGGCGCATCTGCCTGATGAGATCAATATTTCAAAGCGCATTTCGAACCTGTGCGAGGAGCGTGGGCTTCTGGTCCGGCCCCTGGGCCATCTCGATATCATGTCGCCACCCCTGACCTTGAGCATGGTGGAGGCAGATTTCCTCGTTGATACGCTGCATGGGGCAATCGAAGAGGTGACGCATGACCTTGTGAAGGGTGGCATGCTGCCCGCCGCGCGGCCAATTCAGCACGGCGGGAATTGAGAGGCCATTTTGTCATTCCGGCGTACGCCGGAATCCCATTGACGTTTGAAGGACTCCGGCTTTCGCCGGAGTGACTAAGCTATATCGAAATAATAGATGTCTTCCGGCCCGTCCCGCTCATCGATTTGCGAGCCGATCTGGGTTGCGCCCAGTTTCAATGCAAGCGCCAGCGAAGGCCTATTGGTGGGCTGGATTGAAAGTATGACGCCTTCCAGCCCCTGAGTTTTGGCCCAGGCGATAAAAGCAATGATGGCTTCGTAGGCGATGCCCTGGCGGCGGTAGGCTTCGAAAATAGTGTAGCCCACCTCGGTTGCCAGGCGTTCCTTGCCATTGAGCAGGAAAGGCATGGGCTTGTGATGGCAATTCATGTTGCCGACAATATCGCCGGTTTCCTTTGAGGCGATGGCGCGGATGGACCAGGGGGCATAGGTTGGATCAGCTAGCCACTGGTCGTAACGCATTTTATAAACCCAGGAATCATCGAACCATTCCTCAGGGAGTTTTTCTCCCACCAAGCCTTGCGTGGCTTTGATGTTTCCAGCCGCCGTGCTGGCCAGCCCGGCAAGCGGCACGAGCCTGAGGATGAGGCGATCAGTTTCAATGTGGATCACAGGGCGGCCTTCAAATGGCGGGCGAGATTTCCCTTGGCTCCGGCTTCAACGCCTTCCAGACCCAACCATTCCGCCATCAGCAGCAATTCCTTGCTCAGGGCCTCGGCGGTTTCCTTGGCATCGGCATGGGGTTCGAGGTGGGCGGTATTGGCGCGCAATACGCCCGCCTGCCGGTCAGCCTTCAGGCAGACACGGGCGGCAAATCGGTCGCCCATCAGGAAGGGCAGGACATAATAGCCGTATTTGCGCTTCTCAGCGGGCGTGTAGATCTCGATGCGGTAGTGGAAATTGAACAGGCGCTCGGCCCGGGCGCGCTCCCATACGAGCGGATCGAAAGGCGAGACAAGCGCGTGCCGCCAGCCTTGCGCGGAAGCTTGGTGTCTCGGTGGATGTAAGCCTGCTGCTTCCAGTCCTGCACGGACACGGGAATGAGCGTTCCAGCTTCGAGAAGTTCGGCCAGTGCCACCTTGGTTTCAGCCACGGGCAGGCGGAAATAATCGCGGAGGTCAAATTCAGTGCCTACGCCAAGCGCCAGGGCGGAAAGCTCCATGAGCTTGCGGAAGGTTTCGGATTCCGGTGGCGTTGGCTTCTGCAAAACATCGGCAGGAATGACGTTTTCGGTGAGATCGTAGATGCGTTCGAAGGAGGGGCGGGCAGCGGTTGTCACAAGGCCTTGATCGAAAAGGGTTTCAAGCGCCATTTTGCCCTTGCTCCAGCCCCACCAGCCGCCGGCGCCTTTGCCGCTGTCGGGGAAATCGCTTACGGCGGTCGGGCCGTTGCGCCTCACAAAATCAAGCACATTCCTCACATAGTCGCTTTCATCCCTGGCAAACTGGTTCATCGAACCATAGGTGCCATTGCCATTGAGCGCGCGGTTCATGCGCCAGCGCATCAGGGGATGGAGCTCGAGCGGCACAAGGCTTGCCTCATGGGACCAGCATTCAAACATGGTGCGCTTCTTGTTGCTGAAGCTGCGGGCATCCAGCGTGGCGTGGTCATAGTGGCCGAGCCTTGAAAACACCGGCAGGTAATGGGAGCGCACCAGAACATTCACGCTGTCGATTTGCAGCAGGTTGATCTGGTTGATGGTGTTGCTGATCTTTGTCCAGTTCGCCTTGCCTTCGCGCTTGGGAAAGGTGAAGCCCTGCGCGACAAGCGCCAGTCGGCGGGCTTCAGCAAGGGAAAGCGAAGTTTTCATTCCAGAATTTTTTCCAGCGTCTGGAGATAGGGAGCAAATCCAAAGTCCTGATAGGCTGCAATCGCGCCCTCATTCCGGGAGAGAACGCCGATGCGCAAAATCTTGCGGCCTTTGGCGCGGGCCTCTTTCTCGCAGGCCTTCAGGAGAGCTTCGCCAATTCCCTGCCGCCGCGCCGATTTAGTGACGATGAGATCCGCCACATGGGCGTAAGTGTAGGCAATCTCGTCGCTGGTTCCGTCGGATTCGCATTTGGTAAGGATGGTTGCATATCCCAGCAATTCCTTGGCGCGTTCGGCCACAAGAATTACGCCTTCATCCTTGGCGCACCATTTCCTGGCTTCTTCCACATACCATGGGCCAAAATCTTCGGGCGGCTTCCCCCACTTGTACAAAGGAGACTCAAAGGCCTGCAGCTCGCGCGCAAGTTCGACGACCTGCGCTTCATCGCTGTCCCGGTATTCGCGGATGGTGAAAGGGCGGGTTATGCGGCCTCGTCGTGCCATACGGCGGCCTCGGGCCTGGCTTCACCCGGCTTGAGCTTGGCGTTGTGCTTGAATAGGGTTGAGCAATAGGGGCAGACGATCTCCTCAGCCCCGCCCATGTTCAGAAATACATGGGGGTGATCGAAAGGCGGCTTGGCGCCGACGCACATGAATTCCCTGGCGCCGATCTCGATCTTGGAAAGCCCCATGTCATTCTGGAAATGCGGGGTGGATGAAGCTGCCATGGGATCCTCGAAATGCCTTGTGAGGGGAGCCAAATAGCATATCTTACCAGCCATGCACAAATTCAATTCAGACAGTGTGGAAATCGCCTTTGACGATGTGGGGCAGGGCGAGCCCGTGCTTCTCATCCATGGCTTTGCCTCCAATGGCCGGGTGAACTGGGTCGATACGGGCTGGGTGAAAACCCTGGTAGATGGCGGCTTTCGCGTCATTACCATGGACAACCGCGGCCATGGTGAAAGCGAGAAGCTGTACAATCCCGACCTCTATTCGGCAGCGGAAATGGCGGAAGACGCGCGGCGCTTGCTGGATCATCTCGAAATTCGCCGGGCCCATCTCATGGGTTATTCCATGGGGGCGCGGATTGCGGCGTTCCTGACCATAGCCCATCCTTCCAGGGTGGGGGCCGCCGTATTCGCGGGCCTGGCTTCGCGGATGATTACGGGGGTTGGCGGCGGGGCAGAGATTGCCCGGGCGCTTGAGGCAGCCTCGCTTTTGGATGTGACGGATGTTTCTGCCCGGACATTTCGGGTATTTGCCGAACAGACCCGTGGCGATTTGAAGGCCCTGGCTGCCTGCATCAAGTCATCCCGGGTGAAGATTACGGCGGAGATGCTGGCAACCATCAAGGGCCCGGTGCTGGTGGTGGTGGGTGAAAAAGATGCTGTGGCGGGGGAAATCGGCCCTCTTTTGGCGGCAATTCCGGGGGCAACCGGGGTCACCTTGCCCCGGCGCAATCATATGAATGCGGTTGGTGACAGGCAGTACAAGGACGCGGTTTTAACGTTTTTACGCGCCCATTTACTTGGAATTGACAATTAACCGGGGGCCTCCCCATCTATAGCCAGATCTGTTATATATGTGGTGTTGAGGAGAACGAACCATGCGCCAATCCACCAAACCGCAAGTCGTCCAGGCGATTGATCCCGTCTGGGACCGCATGCGGCGGGAAGCGGAAGAAATCGCCCGCAAGGAGCCGGTTCTTGGCGGGTTCATTTTCTCGGCTGTTCTCAACCACAATACCTTTGAACGCGCCCTCGTGCATCGCCTGGCGCAGCGGCTCGGCAATGTGGATTTGAGCGCCGAACTTGTGGTGCAGGCCTTTGAAGATGCCATGGATGAAGAGCCGGACATTGGCCTAGCGGCGCGGGCTGACATCATCGCCACCTTCGAGCGCGATCCCGCCTGCCACCGCTATGTTGATCCGCTGCTCTATTTCAAGGGCTTCCAGGCCCTGCAAACCCACCGCATGGCGCACCGGCTTTTGCACATGGGGCGCATGGACTTTGCCAGCTACCTGCAGAGCCGGTCTTCGATGATTTCCAGCGTTGACATCAACCCGGCCGCGAAAATCGGCAAGGGCATCATGATTGATCATGGCCATGACATCGTGATCGGTGAAACCTCGGTGATTGAAGACAATGTCTCCATCCTGCAGGGCGTGACGCTGGGCGGCACCGGCAAAGTAGCCGGGGACCGCCATCCGAAAATCAGGCAAGGCGTGCTCATCGGCGCTGGCGCCAAGATTCTTGGCAACATTGAAATTGGCCATTGCTCGCGGGTGGCCGCCTGCTCGGTCGTGCTGCATGACGTTCCGCCAAACCGCACTGTTGCGGGCGTTCCGGCCAAGATCGTCGGCTTTGCCGGTTGCGAGGAGCCGGCGCGGGCCATGGATCATCAGGTTCAAGGCGTTGCGGAACTGCTGGAATAAGGTTAGACCACGGTCAATCACCCTTAGGAGCCTAGCGCCTTGAAGCCTGAAGAACTTGCCAAGCTGACCACTTATTTCCGCAACACCTTTGGCTCGCCGGCGATTACGGTGCGCAAGCGCCCGCAGAAAACTGACTCGTGCGAAGTTTACATCGGCGAGGAATTCATCGGGGTGATTTCCAAGGATGAGGAGGACGGCGAGCTGTCCTACCATTTCTCCATGGCCATTCTGGATATTGATCTGGAATAGCCGGGCTTCGCCTTGCCCCATCATGGCCGCGCTTGACGCGGCCATCTTTTTTCACCCGGGAGTTGCCCGCATCAAGTGCGGGCATGATAAAAAAAGGGGAGGGCCAAGCCTAGCGCATGAATTCCTTCAGGAGGATTTGCACGGTCTCATCCATGTCTTTCCATTCCGCCAGTCTTTGACGCGAAAAGCGCACCCGTGCCATGACGCCGTTGCTGAGCGGCCACAGGCGTTCGCAAATGATTGGCCCCAGCACGGATGGCTTCTTGTCACAGCGGATCACTTCGCCCGACGGCGCCATGAGCAGTTCGGAATCCGTATAGGGTGAATCGGCCTTGAATTTCCGGAGGACGAGTCCCGCCTCCTCGCTTTCGCCAGGATCAAGATAAACGCTGTAGATCGGCTCCATGCGCTCCTCAAGTCCGGTGCGGCCCAGGCGGGGTTCAAGCGTGACCAGCACCCAGTTCTGCAGATCGGTCGGCAGGGCGTGAACGATGTTAAGTTGCTGGCGGTCGAAGGGCCAGGGCAGTCTTAGATCAATGCGCGTGGCGCTGCCCAGGATCGGCTTGTCGATTTTTGCCACGATCGTTTCCGGCAGGGTAAATTCGGTGTCCTCCAATGTCGTGACCACAACCGCGGTGGAAGGTGCGCCAATTTCAGGGCGGCCAAAAAGCAGCGACGGATTAGGCACGAAATAAATCGCCAACATCACGCCAGCGAGGCTGAAAAACGTCATGAGCACGAACAGAAGAATGATCCCGAGGGAGCGTTCGCGCCGGCGTTGCAGAAGATAGTTAAGGTGATGGCTGGCCATGCGGCGAAACTATAGGTCGGGCTTTTCCTCTGGTCCATGACTTGCTGCGTGTTCCCTGCGGGACGTGTGGATGTGCCTGAATGATACAGGCCAAGGGGAGATCAGCATGGATATAGTGCATTTGGCCTATCTGTTTGCCGTAGCCGTTGGCATCGTCACGGCTGGAATTACGGCAAGCCTGTGGACGTTGGCTACGGGGGAAGAGCCAAGGTTTGGCCTGTTGCTGGAGCCGAGCGCCGTTGCGCCGCTGCGGGCGCTGGCAGTTGTAGTCTCCGCGCCGCTCCTGCTTTTGCTTGCGGCGTGGCGCTACGTCGGCAATGCCAGTGCAGGCATGCTGCTGGTTGCTGCAAGTTTGGGCTGGAGCTTTCTGCAAGGTGTATTTATCCTGACGCAATTCTTTGGCGTCACCTGAACGGGAATCCCCTATGGCACTTCATGTCCTTGACGGCATTGCCCCTGAACTGCCGGAGGAGGGGGCCTATTGGGTTGCCGCCAGCGCCGATGTCATTGGCCGGGTGCGGCTGGCGCGAAATGCCAGCGTCTGGTTCAACGCTGTCTTGCGCGGCGACAACGAACTAATCTGGGTGGGAGAGGGCAGCAACATTCAGGACGGCTGCGTGCTGCATACGGACATGGGTTCGCCGCTGACCATCGGCCCAAACTGCACCATCGGCCACAAGGCCGTGCTCCATGGCTGCACCATCGGCGAAAACACCCTGATAGGCATTGGGGCCATCATTCTCAACAATGCGGTGATCGGCAAGAATTGCCTGATCGGGGCGCATTCGCTGGTTTCCGAACGCAAAATCATTCCCGATAACTCCCTGGTGATGGGATCTCCGGGGAAGGTGGTGCGGGAGCTTGATGCGGCTGCGATTGCGCGGCTGAGCGCTGCGGCTGCAAGCTACGTGCGGAACTGGCAGCGTTATGCGAAGGGCATGACGGCGGTTTAGGCCTTGGCCTTCTTCAGTTTTTTTGCCTTCGCAGGAAAACCGGCGATTGTGTGGTCAGTATCGGTCAACAGGCTGAGGGCTGCCTTGCGGGCGGCTTTGGCATTTCCCCGCGTCACTGCTTTCAAAATGCCTTCATGCTTTGGAATGAACATGTCGGGCTCCGGGTTGTGGGTGGAGGTGAATTCGAACATGTTGGTGAGAGCCGCTTCGATCATGATTCCAAAGGGCGTGAGGAACACATTGTTGGCGGCAGCCAGCAGCGCCAAGTGAAACCGCACGTCGGGGGCCACGGAATTCAGCCCGGCCTTGGCCTTGCGCATGTCCTCGAAGGCCTCGGTGATGGCGCGCAATTGCTGGGGGGTGCGGTTGAGGGCGGCAAGGGCAGCGATTTCCGGCTCAAGGATTTTCCGCACTTCCTGCACGGAGGAAAAAAACGCCCGCGGGTCCATGGAGGCCATGTGCCAGGCCAGGACATCGCGATCAAGAATATTCCAGTTTTCACGCGGCTCGACGCGCGAACCAATTTTTGTGCGGGATTTGAGCAGGCCCTTGGCGGTGAGCGTTTTTACGGCTTCGCGCACGGTGGTGCGGCTTGCGCCATAGATGCGGCACCAGTCGGCTTCGTTGGGCAAAATGGCGCCCGGCGCATAGACGCCACTAAGTATCTGATTTCCAATACTTTGCGCCACTTTGCGGTGCAAATTGCTGCCGGCGGATTTGGCAGGTGAGGCTTTTTGTGAGGATTTTCCGGGATTCATGTTGTCTCTCATCTGGCCAAATTATCATACAAATATGGATTGCGCGGTTGCATCCAATATCCTAACAATAACGTTTCTGGGTGAAACTGCCCGGGAAAACTATACCGCAGCAATGCTGCTTAATGGGAGGAAAATATGTTTACTCGCAGAAATTTCTTGGCTGCCTCGGTAGCCGCCGGCTCGCTTCTGGTGACTGGCCAATCGATGGCCCAGGGCAAGGGCCTTATCGGTATTTCGATGCCCACCAAATCTTCAACGCGCTGGATTTCCGATGGCGAATCCATGGTGAAGGAATTCACCGCGCTGGGTTACGAAACGGATTTGCAGTATGCCGAAGACGACATTCCAAACCAGCTTGCCCAAATTGAAAACATGGTCACCAAGGGCGCCAAGGTTCTGATCATCGCGGCCATCGACGGCACGACGCTTTCCGATGTTTTGCAGAAGGCCCATGACGCTGGCATCAAGGTATTTGCCTACGACCGCCTGATCAGCAAGACGGCAAATGTCGACTACTACACGACCTTCGACAATTTCGGCGTTGGCGTGCTGCAGGGCAATTCGCTCATTGCCGGCCTCAAGGCAAGCGGTGCAGGCCCTTACAACGTGGAACTCTTTGGCGGTTCGCCTGACGACACCAACGCCTTCTATTTCTATGATGGCGCGATGTCGGTTCTCCAGCCGCTGATCGACTCCAAGGAAGTCGTGGTCGTTTCCGGCCAGATGGGCATGGACAAGGTCGGCACATTGCGCTGGGACGGTGCGGTTGCACAGGCCCGCATGGATAACCTGCTGTCGGCCAACTACACCGACAAGAAGGTGAATGGCGTGCTGGCGCCATATGATGGCCTGTCGCGCGGCATTATCTCCTCGCTCAAGGGCGTGGGCTATGGCAGTGCAGACCAGCCAATGCCGATCGTCACCGGGCAGGATGCCGAGCTGCCATCGGTCAAGGGCATGATCGCCGGCGAGCAGTATTCAACCGTGTTCAAGGACACGCGCGAACTTGCCAAGGTCACCGCCAAGATGGTGGACACCGTCCTGCAGGGCAAGGAGCCGGAAATCAACGACACCAAGACCTATAATAATGGTGTCAAAGTTGTTCCGTCCTATCTGCTCACGCCATATTCAGTTGGCAAGGACGACATCAAGAAGATGCTGGTTGACTCGGGCTATTACACCCAGGACCAGATTGACAACTAGTAGCTAGCCGGGCGGGGGCTCCGTTATTGCGGAGCCTCCGCCTTTTGCTTTAAGGTAGCCAAGTAACAAGACCGGGCAAACAAGTCTGGCGTTAGGGGGCGGAATCGCAAAGGGGAGACATGCAACCCATCCTGGAAATGCGCGGCATCACCAAGACTTTTCCGGGGGTGAATGCCCTGGAAAACGTAAATCTTGAGATTCTGCCTGCGGAAATCCATGCGGTGGTGGGCGAGAACGGGGCGGGCAAATCCACCCTCATGAAAGTTTTGTCGGGGGTTTATCCCCACGGCACGTATTCCGGCGACATTGTTTTTGAGGGCGAAGCGCGGAAATTCGCCAGCATCGCCGACAGCGAAAGCACCGGCATCATCATCATCCACCAGGAGTTGGCGCTGGTTCCATTGCTGTCTATTGCCGAGAACATTTTCCTTGGCCATGAAACCGCACATTACGGCGTCATCAACTGGTTCGAAGCGTTCAAGCGCACCAAGGCGCTGCTGGACAAGGTGGGCCTCAAGGAACATCCCAATACGCTCATCACCAACATCGGCACGGGCAAGCAGCAGCTGGTGGAGATTGCCAAGGCGCTGAACAAGAAGGTCAAGCTGCTCATCCTCGACGAGCCCACCTCCAGCCTCAACGAAACGGACTCAAATGCGCTCCTGGCGCTCCTCAAGGAATTCAAGGCGCAGGGCATTTCCTCCATTCTGATCACCCACAAGCTCAATGAAGTTTCCAAGGTGGCCGACCGCATCACGGTTTTGCGCGACGGCATGACGGTCGACACACTCGATGCGACCAGGCAGGAAGTCAGCGAGGACCGCATCATCAAGGCCATGGTGGGCCGTGAGCTTAACGACCGTTTTCCGCCGCGCTCCGCAACAATCGGCGAGCCGGTGTTCGAGGTGAAGAACTGGAGCGTCCATCATCCCCTGCATGCGGACCGGCAGGTGATCAAGGGCGTGGACCTGGTGGTGCGGAAGGGCGAGGTTGTCGGCATCGCGGGCCTCATGGGTTCGGGCCGGACGGAGCTTGCCATGTCGATTTTTGGCCGGGCCTATGGCCAGAAGATTTCCGGCGAGGTGAAAATCAACGGCAAGGCTGCGGATGTCAGCACCATTCCGCGCGCCATGGAGGCAGGCCTTGCCTACGTGACCGAGGACCGGAAGACCTTTGGCTTGGTGCTGATCGACCACATCAAGCACAATGTGACGCTGGCCAACCTTGAAGGCGTGTCGAAGCGCATGGTGGTGGATGAGGCGGCGGAACTCAAGGTGGCAAACAAATACCGCAAGGATTTGGCCATCCGCAGTTCCAGCGTGTTCCAGACAACGGTGAACCTGTCGGGCGGCAACCAGCAGAAAGTCGTGCTGAGCAAATGGCTGTTCTCGGGGCCGGGCGTGCTCATTCTTGATGAGCCGACGCGCGGCATTGACGTGGGCGCCAAATACGAAATTTACGGCATCATCAACCAGCTCGCCGAAGCGGGCAAGGCGGTTGTCGTCATCTCCTCCGAAATGCAGGAGCTGCTCGGCATTTCCGACCGCATCTATGTGATGAACGAAGGGCGTTTCGTGGCCGAAATGCCGGCCAAACAGGCCACGCAGGAAAAGATCATGCGGGCCATCATGAAATCTTGGGAAGGCTGACATGACCGACATATCGAGCAAGGCGGTGGAAAGCACGGATATCCTGCGCTTTGTGAAAGCCAACATCCGGGACTATGCGTTGCTGCTGTCGCTGCTTGCCATCATGGTGTTCTTCCAGATCGCCACAAACGGCATTCTTTTCACGCCGTTGAACATGACCAACATCATCCTGCAGAACAGCTACATCGTCATCATGGCGCTGGGCATGCTGCTCATCATCGTGGCGGGCCATATCGACCTTTCAGTCGGCTTCCTGTCGGGGTTCGTGGGCGCCATCGCGGGGGTGCTGATGGTGACAAACCCGTTCTGGCCGGCTGAACTCAGGATGGGCACGTTGCCCACCGTCGTGATCTGCCTTGCCGCCGGTGCGGCGATTGGCGCACTGCAGGGCTGGTTCGTGGCCCGGTTCAGGATACCGGCCTTCATTGTCACGCTCGCCGGCATGCTGATCTACCGCGGCTTGATGATCGCCATGCTCTCCGGCCGCAACCTCGGCCCGTTCCCAAGTTCCTTCCAGGCGCTCTCCAATGGCTATGTGCCTGACCTTTTCGCATTCGTGGCGCCCGCGGGCATCAACCTGTTTGCGCTGGTTGTCGGGGCCGCGGTCACGGGGCTCGTTCTCTGGTCGAACTGGCGGTCGCGCGTGCTTGAGCAGGCGCACGGCATGGCGGACGAACCGATGACGCTGTTCTTTGGCCGCAACGCGCTCATCGCTGCCGCTTTCCTCGGCTTCTCGTGGATCATGGCGAACCACAAGGGCCTGCCCAATGTGCTGATCACCATGTTCTCGCTGGTGGCGCTGTTCATGTTCATCACCACGCGCACCACGTTCGGCCGCCGTGTCTATGCCATGGGCGGAAACGAGAAGGCGGCGAAGCTGTCCGGCATCAACACCGAGCGCATCACCATCATGATCTTCGCCATCATGGGGGCGCTGTCGGCGCTTGCGGGCCTTGTTTACGCGGCCCGCCTCAACTCGGCCCAGCCCAAGGCGGGGCAGGGGCTTGAACTCGACGTGATCGCCGCCTGCTTTATCGGCGGCGCGGCGGTGACGGGCGGCGTGGGCAAGATAACCGGCGTGGTCATCGGGGCCTTCATCATGGGCGTGATGAACAACGGCATGGGCCTCATCGGCGTTGGCATTGACTGGCAGCAGGTGATCAAGGGCGCCGTGCTTTTGCTCGCGGTGTTCCTCGACCTCTATTACAAGAACAAGGGCTAGCCAAAAAAGGCGGAGCCGGCACAGGGTGGGACTGTGCCGGCTCCTTAAAGCCCGGCGGTTGGGGGATTGGGGGGACGCCGACCGGGCCTAGCTCGTTATTTTGCGGGCTGTCTCAGTGCCTGGTGCCTCCCGAGACAAAACCGCTGTTTGATGCAGGCTGCTTCACAAGGGCCACCCATTGCACGGGATCGCCGTGCGACTGGCGCTTGAGAAACGTATAATTCGTGTCGCTCCAACGCAGCACGTCGTTGCGCCGGTTATCGAGAATGAAATCGCCGCCGTCAGTGGTGACGGTGAGCACCGCATGGCCCTCGTTTTTCTCGTCGAGAACCACGGTGATGAGCAGCGCCTCAGGCGGAAAGCCAAGCTCCTGCAGCGAGCGCTTTTTCAGCAGCAGATAATCCTCGCAGTCGCCCGCATCGGTGGGATAGGCCCAGCGCTCGGGTTCGCCGTAGAGATCCTGGTCGCTGATCGGCGCGATCTTGCCGTTCACGTAAGCGTTCACCTGGTAGATCAGGTTCCAGCGGTCCGGCGACATGGCGAGCTTGAAGGCCTTGCCGCCCTTGCCCTTGCAATCCTCCGGATTGCTCGCGCAGAACTGCACGAAGCCTACGGGCGGCAGCGTCTTGCCGAATTCACGGGCGAAAGTTTCTTTTGCTTGGCCAAAAGGAGCCTTTGAAGCTGTGTCGAAAGCGAATGCCATGGACGAACTCCAGAAGATTCCCAGAAGTGCCGCCCCCACAGCGGTCTTGATGTTCATTTGATGCCCCATTCCGTTTTTATTTATGAGGCCAACATACACATGCCGTGTTTCCGCCACGTTCAGAAC
>CADEEO010000073.1:0-1233 GCA_902826365.1 uncultured Hyphomicrobiales bacterium
CCCAGTTTGAATTTCCACTTTGGGCCAGAAGCGGGCGTCTGGTGGACCTGGTCGCAGGGCGAAGTGAATTGACAGCATTTGGCGTAGCGCCTTATCCTCTTGTTTCACTGGATTGGAGGCTGGGCCATGCTGCGCTGGATTATTCTGTCGGCAACTCATGGCCTCATGCTCGTGATCGGCTTTGCGGGCGGGATCTATCTGTTGCCGATCCTCATAGCGCCCGCAGCGCCTGACGGAGCAGTGCTGGCCGAAACTGCGAAATTGGCGACCTACAGGGCAGACATTCGGCGTGATCTCAAGGGCAGCGATTTCCTGCACTGGGGCGAGGGAACGTTCAGCGTGTCGGCAGCCAAGATCATCCACCAAGGACGCTTGGCACCCGGTCCCGATTACAAACTTTATCTGACCGCCGAATTCGTGGAGGATGAGGAACAATTCCTTGCGGTTAAAGATACTGCCCAGCTGTTGGGTGATATCAAGACGTTTGCGGGGTTCGTGATCGATGTGCCTTCAGCAGTCGATATCGAAGCTTACACGACAGTAGTTGTGTGGTGCGAGACTTTCAGCGAATTCATCAGCGCCGCCAAATATCGCTGATACAGGCATTCGGTCGGGAGCGCCGCCCGGCTATTTCCAATTCCTCGCGCGCTTCACTGCTTCGGAAAAACGTTGGTTCAACTCCGAGCTCAGCGGTGCATCGGGCGTGATCTCGGCGCGGGGTGCGGGGAGCGGTGGCAATTCACTTACGCCTGCGCCGCGCATCGCCATGCGGGCCGTGCCGAGGCCGGTGAGCTCGGGGGATTCCTGAACGATTACCGTCTTTTGCAGGGCATTGGCGAGAAAGCGGTTGAAATAGGAATTCTTGGTGAGCCCGCCGTCGATTGAAATCATGTTTCCAAGCGGCGTGAGTTCGGCCATGGCATCGATTACTTCCGCGGCGCGCAGGGCAATGCCTTCGAGCAGCGCCTGAACCAGATCCTTTGCCGTCGTTTCCAGCCCCATGCCAATCCACAATCCGGCAGCACCGCGATCCCAATGCGGGCACGCGAGGCCTGAAAGTGCGGGCACGAAAACAAGATTGCGTGACAGGGCAGAAGGCATATCAAAACTTGCAATGTCGGAAAATTCCTTGAACAGGCCAAGCCCCCGCGCCCAGTTCACGGCGGAGCCGGCGTTGTAAACGCCGCCTTCAATGGCGCGATGCGGCGCTTCATTTTTTATCTTCCAAGCCAC
>CADEEO010000073.1:1333-15881 GCA_902826365.1 uncultured Hyphomicrobiales bacterium
ATGAACCAGCGCAGTTTGCTGGCTGAAAAATAGGGGTCGAGCGGCAGGCCGGCGCGCTCCCGGGTCAATTCCTCGGCCCCGTCGGCCTTCAGCTTTTCCGTAATGCCCTGGGTGCGGTCGTCCTGCCAGACGATGGCGTTGTAGATGGGCTTGCCGGTGCCCGCATCCCAGGCCACGACCGTTTCGCCCTGATTGTCCATGCCGATGGCATCGACCTTGCCCGCCGCCTCGAGGCAGGCGCTGACATTGTGCAGCAGTTCTTCCGCGTCGTGCTCAACCCAGCCGGCATTCGGGTAGATTTGCTTGTGTTCAAAGGCGGAGACCGATTCAAAGCGGCCGGACTCATCCAGCGTGAAGGACTTCGTGGCCGTTGTTCCCTGGTCAATGGCCAGAACCTTCATGCCAGTCTCCTTGCGATGTCCTGGGCCGCGCCTGCGCCTTGCAGCCAGCATTCACCCGATGTCTTGAGCGGGCCTGAAGCATTTCCAGCGCTTGAGAATTTTTCCGAAGGCAATCCCGTTGGGAACAACGCGGTTTCGGGCCGGAAGAGCCCGGTGAAGATCACGCCATCGCAGGCGATGCGTTCGCGCTTGCCGCGACGTTCGATTTCAACCGCCTCGACATTCTTGCGCCCTTCTATCGATATCAGTTTGGCGGAGGTGCGCACCGGCACGCCGAAGGCAAATCTGGCAATGAGGTCGCCGGGCCGTTGTGCTGAAATGCGGGGGTTTTCTTCCAGCATGGCGACGGGCCTGATGCCGAGGTGCCGGCAGGTAAGCAGTGCCGAGAAGGACACAAGTTCGCTGCCGATGATAACCGGGCGCGCGAAGGGCTTGTTGTGATAGAGGTAAACATGCTGCTGCAAGGCCCCGGTGTTCATCACGCCTTGCGGACGCGAGCCGCCCACCAAGCGGGCTGAGCGGGGCGTTTCGCGGGTGCCGGTGGCAATCAGCACATGCCTTGCCTTCATCTCGCTTATCCCGGAGCTGCCCTGGACACGCAGTTGGCCATCCTTGCTTAACTCAATCACGGTCGTTGCGGTTCTGACATCGAGGCCTTTTGCGGATTTCCTGAGCTCCTCCGCAAAGCGCGGCCCGCTCCAGAGGCGCCTATGGCTTTGCCAGCCAAATCCCAAGTGCCCGCAATGGCGGGGAATGCCGCCCGCCTCGGCCTCGCGCTCAAGGACCACGACATTGCGAATGCCAAGATCGGTCAGGCGACGCGCGGCGCTCAGGCCGGTGGGGCCGCCGCCCACGATGATCACATCATGGCTTTCCATCGAAGCGCCCCTTGGTGATGTCGGCGATATGGGCCGAGCAATAAAAGCCCTGGCAGCGGCCCATCATGGCGCGGGTGCGGCGTTTCAGGCCGCCCATGTCTCCGGCGGGCAGCGGCCCTTCGAGGGCTGCTGCAATTTCACCGCGCGTGACATGCTCGCAATGGCAGACGATTTCACCGCCCATCATGAAGGGCCGGATGCGGCCTTCGCTGAGGTTTGGAACGGGCGTCCAGATCGGCTCGGGCGGCTTCTTCGGCAACTTGGCAAAATTCTTTTCATAGAGCTGGCTGGCATAGTCGGCGATGCCAAGGGCCGCGGTGAGGCCGGTTGAACGGATGCCGCCGACGGTGATCCAGTTCCGGTCCTTCACGGCTTCAATGACATAATCTTTCTGGTCGCTGGCCGGACGGAGGCCTGCATAGATGGCATTCACATCAATAGCGGCGAGAGCCGGAATCATTTCGACGGCGCGTGATTTCAGTTTTTCCAGGGTATCGTGATCGCAGGTTGCAATCTCGCGTTCGTCTTGATCCTCGGCGGTCGGGCCAACGGCCAGGTTTCCAAAGGCGGTACGGAAAAGGACGACGCCCTTGGTGCGGGCGGTGGGCACCGGCAGGACGATGGCGCGCAGCAATTTGTAAGCGGGCTTGTCAAACACCACGACCTGGCCCTTGCGCGGCTTGATGGCGAAGGGCGACGGGCGCGCCATGGCTTCAACCAGATCGCCGAAATTTCCTGCGGCGTTGATCACCACGGAAGCCGTGATCTTCCCCTGCTTGCTGGCCAGCGTCCATTCTTCCCCAGTGAATTCCCCGTCAGTGACTTCGGCGTTGCGCAGGATAACCGCGCCATGGGCCAGGGCCTGGTGGGCATAGGCCAGGGGTGCGGACCAGGCATCAATGATATGCTCGCCCGGCACAAAAACGCCGCCGAGTGCATTCTTCGCCAGTTCCGGCTCCTTCAGGCGCAATTCGGTTTGCGAAATGGCCCGCACATCGGCAATGCCATTCTTGTGGGCTTTTTCGACAATGCCGGGCAAGGCGGTAAGTTCCGCTTCATTCCACGCCACGACAATGGCGGTGCTCTCGATCAGGGGAAGATTGAGCTTCTGGCGGATGCGGAGATATTCGGCGTAGCCCGCTTTCATGCAGCGCAGCTCAAGGCTTTTCGGCGGCGCATCGAAGCCCGTATGGAGAAGCGCACTATTGCCCTTGGAAGCGCCGGAGAGAATGTCGCTGCCGCGTTCCAGCAGCACACATTTCAGCCCGGCAATGGCAAAGCGTCGGAGCAAGGCAAGCCCCACCACGCCGCCACCGATCACCGCAATATCGAATCGCTGCTCCATGCCCTCTCACTATCACAAATTAAATTAGGCGGCTTGCGGGTCCCGGTTTCTGGATTCACACCCAGTTTTCACTGGCGGTTATGCCATTCCCCGGCGCTCACGCATCCTTTGGACCCAGGCGGTGATCAGGCGGTCGGCGATGATGCCGATGAAGGCGATGACGAGGCCGGCCACGATACCACGCCCGGCATCGGCCTTGGAAAGCGCCTTGAACACTTCCTGGCCCAGGTCGCGGGTGCCCACCATGGCGCAGATGATGATCATGCTGAGGGAGAGGAGGATTGTCTGATTGATGCCCAGCATGATCTCGGGCATGGCCACGGGCAGCTGCACGCGGCGGAAGAGCTGCCATTTGGTGCAGCCCGAGACGATGCCCGCTTCCAGCAATTCATGCGGCACCTGCCTGATACCGTGATTGGTGTAGCGCACCGCCGGCACGATGGAGAAGGCGACCGTGGCGATCAGGGCTGTCACGTCGCCAACGCGGAAGAGCATGACAACGGGAATGATGAAGCAGAATGACGGGATCGTCTGCAGCGTGTCGATGATCGGCGTGACGATGGCGGATACCCGGTCGCTGCGCGAACACCACAGGCCGATGGGGATGCCAAGCGCCGAGGCAACAAGGGCGGCAACACCGCAGAGATAGAGCGTCTGCATGGCCGGAACCCAGAGCCCGGTTGTGGCGCAGAAGGCGGTGAGGAGAGCGATGACCAAAGCCAGCCCCCAGCCTCCCAGCCGCCAGCCCAAGGCCGTGAGGATCAATAAGACGCCGAACCATGGCAGGGCCTCGAAACCCGCCCGCAACGGGTTCAGGAAATTGAGCAGGACAAAGACCCGCCCTGCTTCAATGATGTCAAAGAAGTTGATGATGATCCAGTCAACGCCCGCGTTCCAGTAGGGCGCCGTGGTGAAGGTGAGGGAATCGGGCAGCGTGTTCAGCGCCGGGAAAACCAGGCTGAGGGCCGTGGTGATGAGAAGCACGGCAATGGCCAGAAGCGAGTTTGTGTTGCGGGCAATGAATCCTCTTGTATCCACCGCCTGAGGCCGCTTGAGCGCGATGGCCTGGCTCAACCTGTCGAGCACGACCGCGATGATGACGATGGCGAGGCCCGCTTCCATGGCCTGGCCGATCTTCAGGGCGCGGAGCGCCAGCAGAACATCATAGCCAAGGCCGCCGGCCCCGATCATCGACGAGATGATGACCATGTTGAGGGCCAGCATGATCACCTGGTTCACGCCAATCAGCAGGGAGGGCTTGGCCGACGGCAGCAGCACGCGCCACAGTTTCTGCGATTTGGTGCAGCCCGCCATGTCGGCGAAATCCTTGATCTCCTGGGGCACCTTGTTGAGGCCAAGCACGGTGGCGCGCACCATGGGGGGCGTGGCGAACAACGCCGTGGCCAGCAGGGCGGAGACCGGGCTTGCGCCAAACAGCAGCAGCATGGGGATGAGAAAGGCGAAGGTCGGCATGGTCTGCATGAGGTCAAGGGCGGGCGAGATCAGCCAGCGGTTCACGCGCGGTGAAAAATGCCCCCAGATGCCGACGGCCAATCCGGTAACGATGCAGAAGGGCACGCAAATCACGATGAGCGCCAGGGTCAGCATGGAACTGTCCCATACGTCGAACAAAACGAGCGAGAGGAATCCGAGGCCGGAAAGGGCCGCCAGACGGCGGCCGCCGAAGATGTAGCCGAGCCAGGCCATGACAAAGGTCACGCCAAGCCATGACAGGCGCGGCAGGGTCCAGGCGGCCTCGCCCGTGCCGAACTTGAATCCCTTGGCAAGCAGGTTAAAGGCAAAGCGCAGCGGCGCTTCGATGAGGGCGGCCAGCCAACGGGTGAACCAGGTGAAATTCGTCTTGAGCCAGGCCATGAAACCGCCAACCCAATCCTTGAACGGTATGACCAGGCTGTCGGGATAGATGGCCAGCGGCGAGAGGGCTTCGGGAACAGGCAGAAGAATGGCAGTTACGACAATCGCCCCCGCGACAACCCAAAGGCCAAGCCATTTGCCACTGACGGTCGAAGGGGCTGAATGTGCAATGTCGCTCATGCGCCTGCTCCCCGGTCCTTTCCGGAAAGCAGATTGATGACGGCGCGCGGCGAAATCTCACCAATCACCTCGCCCGCGTCGCCGACAACCGCAAAAGGCTTGGTTGAATCCACGATGGCCGCCGCGAAGCTTGCGATCTTGGCTTTGGCCGCAACCTTTTCGAACCCGCCGGATTTCGCGGTAGCGGGCTCCATCAGGGCGCGCGCCGACAGCACCTTGGCACGGTTCACATCGGCGGTGAATTCCGCCACGTAACTGGTGGCTGGATTGTTGACCAGATCTTCCGGGGTGCCGATCTGGATGATTTCGCCATCCTTCATGATGGCGATGCGGTCAGCGAGCCTTATGGCCTCGTCGAAGTCATGGGTGATGAAGACCACGGTTTTCTTGAGAACGCTTTGAAGCCTTATCAATTCGGTTTGCATCTCGCGGCGGATCAGCGGATCAAGGGCGGAGAACGGTTCGTCAAGGAACCATATCTCCGGTTCCACGGCCAGCGACCGGGCAATGCCTACGCGCTGCTGCTGGCCACCGGAAAGTTCCGACGGAAAATGATTTTCGCGGCCCTTGAGGCTGACGAGATCGATCATCTGATGGGCGCGGGCCTCGCGTTCGGCTTTGCCGATGCCCTGGATTGACAGTGGAAAGGCTACGTTCTCCAGAACCGTGAGATGGGGCAGCAGGGCAAAATGCTGGAACACCATGCCCATCTTGTGGCGCCGGATGTTGATCAGTTCGGCCTCATTGGCCTTGAGCAAGTCCTTGCCGTCGAAGGTCAGTTCGCCGGTGGTAGGCTCGATGAGGCGCGACAGGCAGCGCACCAGCGTCGATTTGCCGGATCCCGACAGGCCCATGACGATGAAGATTTCGCCTTCGCGCACGTCGAGCGTGGCGTTGCGCACCGCGCCAATCAGCGCGGCCTTGTCCAGTTCGGCGGCTGTCGCCTTGCCGTTGCGCTCAGCCATGAATTTGGCCGCATTGGGGCCAAAGACTTTCCATAGTGCGCGGCACGATAGCTTGACCGGACGCTGAATGTCAGCGTCCGGTGTTTTCGTTTTCATGAGAATTGCCCCAGATACCGGCTTATTGTGCCCAGGCTTTCCATTTCGCTTCGTTGGCTGCAACCCATGCGGCTGCAACCTCCTCAATCGTCTTGCCATCAAGGTCAATCTGGCCCGACATGGCATTCAGTTCGTTGGTATCGATCTGGTAAGCCTTGGCCACCTTGTAGGCAACGGGCCACTTGTCCTTCATGCCGCCCCAGGCGAATTTCCAGATGTCGCCATGAGGCTTGCCGCAATCATAGGCCTTGTCGGGATTTGAGCCCCACTTGGGGTCAGTATAGCATTCCGGCGTATATTCCGGAAACTCAACCCATTCGCCTTCATATTTTGCGGGCGCCCAATGGGGCGAGTAAACCCAGAGCATGACCGGGGCTTTGCGCTGATAGGCCGAATCAAGCTCGGCAAACATCGCAGCATCGGTGCCGGCATGGATGACGGTGAAGGGCAGGCCGAGCGCATCAACGCGTTCATCGTCAAAGCCTTCCCATGTTACCGGGCCACCCACATAGCGGCCCTTGGGGGCGGTTTCGGCGGTGGAGAAAGCTTCGGCGCATTTCGCGTCCTTCAACGCTTCCCAATTGGGCAGGCCGGGGCATTTCTCCTTCATGTAAAGGGGATACCACCATTCTTCCTTGGCCTTTGGCCCGAGTTGGCCAAGGCGCTCGGTCTGGCCGGTTGCTTCGGAGGCCTTCATGGCCTCGCCCGCCGTTGTGTCCCAGTATTCCACGCCGACCGTCACATCGCCGTTGGTGAGGCTGGTGGTCAGGCTGGAAAGATAGTCACCGGTCGGATATTCGACGGTGTATCCCAGCTTTTCGAGAATTCCACCCAGTATTTTGGAGTTGAGGTTCACGCTGGTCCAGTCGAACAAGACGATCTTGATGGGGTCGCTTGATTCAACCGCGCCGGCGGATGATGGCGCCAGGATTGGGGCCGCAACTGCCACTGCGGCGAATAGTGCTGATTTCCACGTCCGTGTAAAACTCATTTTTCCTCTCCGTTTATGGGCTTTTGCTTGAATTGTTGCGCCCGCTAAGTGCAGTCTCGACCTAAAATCGACCGGCTGTCAATGTGAAAGGGAGGAATTATTTTTTCATGCAGGGCCGCCCGGTTTGAACCGCACTGGGACTGGCCAAAAGCCATCCCTGTGCCGCAAAAGAAAAGGGCGGCCCGAAGACCGCCCCTATCCATTGCAGCGATCCAGTGGAATCAGGCTTTTGCCTTGTGTTCCATGGCAAACTCTTCCTCCGGCGAGAGAATAAGCTTGTTGCGTCCAACGAAGGCGAAATAAACAATCGCGATCGCGAACCACACGATCACCCAGACGACGCCCTTGGTGAAGTTGGGATCCTGGATCTGATAGAGCAGCGTCACCACCGCAATCACGATGGTGACGACCGCGCCGGGAATGCCGAACGGGCTCCGGTAGGGCCGCTCGATATTCGGCTGGTTCTTGCGCAGGAGAATGAACGACACGGCCTGCGCGATATAGGAGAGCATGGCGCCGAACACCGCCATGTTCAGCAATACGCTGCCGATCAAAGACCCTGCCGTTTCGCCGCCCAGCGCGAACCACATGATGATCATGATTGTCAGGCCGACGACGGCGCCGGCGATCATGGCAATATGGGGCGTTTTATGCACCGGGTGAGTGACGGACAACGCGGATGGAAAATAGCCCGCGCGCGACAGCGAGAAGATTTGCCGCCCCTGCGCGAACAGGATGGTGTGGAACGAGGCAATAAGTCCAGTGAGGGCCATAACGCCAAGGACCGTCACGCCGATGTCGCCATAAACCGCCTTGAAGCCGTCAAGCAGCGGTTCCAGGGACGAGCCGAGCTTATGGGAGCCAACACCCGCAACAGACGGGTTCAGAATCACAATCATGACGGCCGAGACGATGAGCGTCAGCATGCCAAGGATGATGCCCTTGGGCATGTCGCGCTTGGGATCCACCGATTCTTCGGCGGCCAGAGGCAACTGCTCAATGGCAAGGAAGAGCCAGACCGCAAAAGGAAGCGAAGCCAACACCCCCGTGAAACCAAACGGGAAATAGGAGCCGTTGCCTTCGGGGAGTTCGGTGCCGTCCGGCGCGATGTTGAGAGCCCAGCGGCTGAAGTCCATGTTGGGAATGGCGCTGATCCAGAAGACAACCAGAACGGCCAGCGACAGCAGTGTGATGATAAGCGTAACCCTGAACGACAGGGCGACGCCATAGACGTTCAGATAGAGGAATATCAAATAGGTGACTATCCAGATAATCGGCGAATAGGCTATGTCGAAGCCAAAAATGCCGTTCACGTATGCGGTGATGAAGGTCACGATCACCGCGGGTGTCACGACATATTCCACGTTTTCGCAGAGGCCGGTAAGGAACCCGCCCCAAGGACCCATGGAGGTGCGGGCAAATGAGTAGGCAGCACCCGTATGCGGGAGTGCCGGACTCATTTCGGCGATGCAGAAAACCAGGCCGCCGTACATGATGGCGATGATGATGCCGGCCACCAGCAAGCCGCCCCAGCCACCTGTTGCGAAGCCAAAGTTCCAGCCGGAAAAGTGGCCGGAAATAACCGCACCAACGCCGAGCGCCCACAGCGACCATATGCCTGCATAGCGTTGCAAGCCACGTTTTTCGAAATAGTGACTATCAGCTTTAGTGTATTTAACGCCTGTTTCCTGCGCCATGAACGTTCTCCCCTCATATCCGAGGGGATCCGGACATCAATGTTTCCCTAAATATCTTGAGCGTTGCGCCCCCCGGCGCGTCGTTTCGCATCAAGCCTTCCCCTGAGTCGACATTGTGGCCGGGGGGCATGGGGCACGTCAACCTTAGTTGTACGACTAAGGTTGCAGTGCACAAAATATTCTGGGGCGTTCGTCCGATGGGCAAATGTCCTATGCAAAAGCCAGGTCCGCAAACTATAGAGGGCGTCCATGAGCAAGACATTCATCAGCATCGGCGAATGCATGGCGGAATTGCAGGCGGCCGATGATGGACTCTACCGTTTGGGTTTTGCCGGCGATACGCTCAATACGGCGTGGTACATGCGGGCCTTGACGCAGCGTCAGGACGTGGCCGTAGATTACGCCACGGCAGTGGGTGCTGACTCCCTGTCGTCGAAGATGCTGGCCTTCCTGAAAGCCAATGGCGTCGGCACCCGTTTCATAAGAGAAGTTTCCGACCGGACGGTGGGATTGTACCTGATCACACTGATCGGGGCCGAACGGAATTTCACCTACTGGCGCAGCGCCTCGGCGGCGCGATTGCTTGCCGAAGATAGAGTGGCATTGAGGGCTTCCCTTTCGCAGGCCGATGCCATTTATTTTTCCGGAATCACCCTCGCCATTCTCTCGCCCGACCACCGCCGAAATCTTCTGTCCGTATTGCAGGAGATGAAATCGCGGGGCGCCACCGTTGCCTTTGATTCAAACGCCCGTCGCAGGCTTTGGCCGTCAGAAGGCGCGATGAAGTCGGCAATGATCGCGGGGTACAAAGCTTCCACTCTTGCACTTCCCACATTCAGCGATGACCAGGCCCTGTTTGGGGACGCCACTCCGGCGGATTGCGCCAAGCGCATTTCAGGTTATGGCGTCAAGGAAATTGTTGTGAAAGACGGCGCCAATGCTTGCGTGGTGTCGGTGAATGAGGAATTGTTCTCCGTGGCACCGGAACCGGTTCAGGGCATTGTCGATACGACGGGTGCGGGTGACAGCTTCAACGCGGGTTATCTTGCGGCGCGGATGTCCAACCACGAGCCCGTGGAAGCGGCAAAACTCGGCCACCGCGTTGCGGGCCGGGTTATCGGCGAGCGCGGCGCCCTCCTCGCCATGGCATCGTTTTCGGATCTCGTGGTGGCCTGAAATTCCGGTGTTATCGATTTTGAATGAGCTTTGCTCAACCGTGCCAAGTGTGCTTTTCTGCCGCTGATCATGGTACGGCGGTTTTACGGGCTCCCTTCACTCAACGCGCTTGCGGCTTTTGAGGCTGCCGCCAGGCATTTGAGCCTGACGCGCGCTTCCACCGAACTGAATGTTACGGCTGGCGCGGTTTCAAAGCAGGTCAAGGCGCTGGAGGAGGAGCTGGGCTGCTCCCTGTTCATTCGCCTGCACCGGGCATTGCAGCTAACGCTTGAAGGGGAGGCGCTGTATCACAGCCTGAAAGAGACTTTTGAGCGACTTGCCCTCAATCTCCAGGAAATCCGCCGGACGGGCAAGGTGCGGATTGTTTCCATTGGCACCACCAATGCCTTTGCCCAGCACTGGCTCATGCCGCGGCTGGGCGATTTCTGGAACGCCCACCAGGACATCATCATCGACCATATGATCTCAGACCGGGCCCAGGACCTGTTTCGCGCCGATGTTGACCTGCGGGTGCGTTATGGCAACGGGCTTTGGCCCAACGAAAGCACGCACAAGCTTTTCGATGATGTGATCATTGCGGCGGCAAGCCCGAGCTATGCCAGCCAGCACAAGGTCAAGCTGCCGCGCGATCTCTCCGCTCACCCCCTGCTCTCGGTTGAAGGCACGGATTGGACCTGGACGACCTGGCCGGAATTCCTGCGCGCCAACGAGGCCCCGCACAAGCGCCTCAGCGTGCGGCGTTTCAACAGCTACGTGATTGCCTTGCAGGCAGCCCAGGATGGGCAGGGGCTGGTTCTGGGCTGGCGCAATCTCATAAAGCCTTTGCTGGACCGGCGTAAACTTGTGCAAGTGACCAGTGCGGAGATGGCAGCACCCGGCTCCTTCTACATTTGCTGGAACAGCAATTCGGCATTGTCGCGCGAGGCGCTGGTTTTGCGGGATTTTCTGCTGAGCCACGTCACTTGAGTTATACTCAATCATAGCATGTGACGAACTGAGGTTGATTCATGGCCTCACGAGGTGCTCAATAGCGCAACAGAAGCGAGCGCATGATGATCAATACGATGGAACTGGCAAAGCAGGTGACGGCCACGGGCAGGCGGAGCGGCGGGCGCGAAGGCCGACGGGCCCTGCGGGCGGTTCCCATGGCGTCGTTCCCGACGCTGGTGCGCAATATCCCGACCTACCAGATGGTGCCGGATGAGGCGGTGGAGCTTATTCACGACGAGTCGATGAAAATTCTCGAGGAAGTCGGCTGCGAATTCCGCGACGACGAGGCAATTTCCATGTGGAAGGCGGCGGGTGCTGGCGTTACGGGCACGCGGGTGCGGATCGACCGGGCGCTGCTGATGAGCTTAGTCGCAAAGGTGCCGCCGGAATTCACCTTGAATGCGCGCAATCCGGAACGCACCGTAAAGGTCGGCGGCAAGAACACGGTGTTCGTGCCGATGTATGGCGCGCCTTACGTGCGCGGGCTGGACGGCGAGAGGCGCTATGGTTCGCTGGCCGACCTCAACAACCTGCACCGGCTGGCCTATATGTCGCCGGCGCTCCATTCCTCAAGCTCGATCATTTGCGAGCCAATGGAAATCCCGGTGCCCAAGCGGCACCTCCATATCATTCATTCGGCGCTGAAGCATTCCGACAAGCCCTTCATGGGCATTGTGACATCGAAGGAGCGGGCCGAGGACGTGATGAAAATGGCGGGCATCGTGTTTGGCGATGACTATGTGAAGAACAACACGGTTGTGGTGTCGATCACCAATTGCAACTCACCGCTGGTCTGGGATGCGACGATGCTGGACGCCATGAAGGTTTATGCGCGGCATAACCAGCCGCTGATCCTGGCACCCTTTGCGCTGTGCGGCGCTTCGACGTCTGCCTCTTCCATCGGTGCTGTGGCGCAGGTGAATGCGGAAGCTCTGGCGGGCGTGGCTTTCACCCAGCTCATCCGCCCCGGATCGCCCCAGATCTACGGCCAGTTCATGGTGACGGTGGACATGAAAACCGGCGCGCCCATGGGGGGAACGCCGGAAGCGGCGCAGATGATGTTTGTGATGGGGGCACTGGCGCGGAAATATAATCTTCCCTGGCGCACCTCCGGTTTCCATGTGGGTTCAAAGCTCAATGACGCGCAAGCCGGCTATGAATCCAACATGCTGATGCATGCGGCCATTCTTTCCGGCGCCAACTATATCTGGCATGTGGCGGGTTGGCTTGAGGCCGGCCTATGCTGCGGCTTCTCAAAATTCGTCACCGATGCGGAGCAGCTCCAGGGCTGGTACAAATATGCGCAAGGTCCCTCCTTTGATGATTTCAAGGAAGCGATGGCCGCGATCCGGGAAGTGGGGCCGGCCGGGCATTTCCTCGGCACCAAGCACACGCTGGAGCATTTCGAAAATGCCTTCTTCATTCCCTCGGTCATGGACTTCAATCCTTTCGAGCAATGGTCCGCCGAAGGGGCAAAGGACCATGATGCACGGGGCCGCGACAAGGCGGCCGCCATGCTTGCGGCTTATGAAGAGCCTGCCATGGACCAGGGCATTGCCGATGGGCTGAAAGATTTCATCGCGCGACGTGAAACCGAACTGCCGAACACGGTGAGTTGAGAGATTTGCAAATCTTTGTTGATGCGGATGCCTGCCCGGTGAAGGAGGAGGCGGCGAAGGTTGCAGCGCGGCACAGCCTTGTCATTCATTATGTTTCAAACTCCCATATGCGACTGCCATTCGGCGATAACGTCAAACGTGTGGTCGTGGCCGAGGGAGCGGATGCGGCGGACAACTGGATTGCGGAGCAATGCGCCGCTGGAGACATTGTGGTCACCGCCGATATTCCGCTGGCTTCGCGGGCGATCAAGAAAAGCGCCAAGGCGATTTCGCATGCGGGAAAGCCCTTCACCCAGGACAGCATCGGCATGGCGCTGGCGATGCGCGATCTGATGGCGCAATTGCGCGAAACGGGCGAGGTGCGCGGTAATAATCCGGTATTCACGCCGAAAGACCGGTCGAATTTTCTGCAGGGGCTGGAGAATGCCGTCCAGCTTGCCAAGCGCTCTGGCACCTGATCCCTGCCCCGTGTTAGCCTGCGCCGATGGTTGACTATCTCACCTCGGCGCTGGCGACCCTGCTTGTGGTTGCCGATCCCATTTTTCTCAGCGCCATATTCCTTGGGCTGACAAGCGACCTGACGCCGAAGGACCGGCGCGAAGTTGCCCTGCGTGGCTCCATCATCGCCTTTTGCATCCTGGCGGCGGCGGGGCTTGGCGGGGCAAAACTGCTGGAGCTTCTGGGCATTTCGCTTTCGGCCTTTCGCATCGCGGGCGGCTTATTGCTGCTTTCGGCGGCGGCGGAAATGGTGTTTGACCGCCGCGGCCAGAGGCTGCAGGCCACGGCGGATACGGCGGTGAGCGTGGACCACGTGAAAAACATCGCGGCGTTTCCGCTGGCCATTCCGCTCATTGCCGGGCCCGGCGCCATTACCGCGATGATCCTGCTTGCCGGGAAATCCGACGGCCAGATGAATTATCTGGCCGGGCTCTTCGGCGTCACGGCCCTGGTGATGCTTGCCTGCTATGTGAGCTTCCTGCTGGCCGAGCGTATCTCGAATATCATGGGGATTACGGGCCGCGCCGTCATCACGCGCATGCTGGGCATCATCCTGGCCGCCCTTGCGGTGCAGTTCGTGATCGATGGCGTTGTTGCACTGGCGCGCCCGTGATGGGACTATAAGTCTTTAATAGGCTTTTAAACTCAATAGGAGCGTTCTACAGCCGGTTTATGGCAGGGGAGCTAGGGTAGCGGCCTGAAGAGGCAGATTCCCGCGTACAGGCCTGTCAGATACCCTAGGATTAATTTCTATTTTAGGTATTAAAATCTAAACCCCACACGGAAAGCGCGTATTCTTGGCTCTGGGGATAAAAAGAGGGGTGAACGGCAGCAACCTTTCGCCGCCCACCCCTTTACGAAAGTGGATTCAAAGAACGCCACTCCGCGACACGAGTACTCTGAATTGAAAATGGGAGGATCCAACCAGACGTGTGCATTGCAGTATATTTTGCAAGAGGTGGGCCAGATTGCTGGACAAGTTTAAGATTCTTTTAATTTGTTGATTTTGTGTGATAATTTCAATTTCAAGAAATCCTCCTGAGCATTTGCCCAAGTACAGAAGCAACAATTATGTGCAGTGCAGCAATAAAAGAGCAGCACATTAATCAGGGTGGTTGGTTTTTAGCCATTGGCCGAAGCGGTTCATGGCCTCCTGCAGCTGGGCCGGATCGCGCAGATAGCACATGCGCATGAAGCCTTCGCCATCATCGCCAAAGGCGGAG
The DNA here is from genome assembly GCA_902826365.1 of uncultured Hyphomicrobiales bacterium. GTDB lineage: Bacteria > Pseudomonadota > Alphaproteobacteria > Rhizobiales > Aestuariivirgaceae > Aestuariivirga. The sequence continues at coordinate 15,268 of CADEEO010000073.1, forward strand.
CCGGGCGCGAAGCCGACGCCGGCCTCATCGATCAAGCGGCGGGCGGTGGCGGCGGAATCCTTCATGCCTTCAATCTTGAAGAACATGTAAAAGGCCCCGGTTGGCACCTCAAAGCGGATCTGGGGGAATTCGCGGAGGAATTTCACCACGAGATCACGGTTGGCCCGCGCGCGGGCGACCTGCATGGCGATAAAATCATCGCCCTCGTCGAGGGCGGCAACACAACCGCGCTGCAGGAAGGCGGCGGTGCCGCTGGAATTGTACTGGATGATGCGTTCAATGACCGGACCTAATTCCCGCGGGGCCTGGAGCCAGCCCACGCGCCAGCCGGTCATGGCCCAATTCTTTGAGAATGTGTTGGCAAGCAGGAGGCGCTCTTCGACGTCGCAGACATCGAGGAACGAGGGGGCGCGGGCTTCGTTCTTGGCGCCGTAATAGAAGCGTGAATAGACTTCATCGGCGAAAATCCAGATGCCGTGCTTGCGGCAGACATCGCGGATGGCAATGAGATCATCACGCGAGGCGGTCCAGCCCAGGGGGTTGGAGGGCGAATTCAGGCACAAGACCTTGGTGCGCGGCGTAATGGCGGCAAAGAGGCGGTCAAAATCAAGCGA
>CADEEO010000074.1:0-7534 GCA_902826365.1 uncultured Hyphomicrobiales bacterium
GGGAGGAAAAATCCCCAAACCCCAGCTTCAAGTCGCCCATCCGCCCGGGCCATCCTCCCGGCCACCGGAAGAGGAAAATCCACGAGGTTGATGAACTGCTCAGCGAATGCCAATGGCTGGCCTTCCGCGCCACGATGACTGACACAAGCTGAAGCAGAAATAATCATCCGTCTACGGATTAATTCGGCCCGGCTCCCCCGCGAAGCGAAGCCCGGGCGGCTGGCCTTGTCCCTGGCTCACGTCCGGGGAAAATCATGCTATGGTTGCATTGCGAACTGCGGCAGGCGGAGGGCCGGAACATGAGGCGTTTGCTTGAGTCCATTTCAGCGCTGCCAATAGTCCTCTCATTGGCGTTCTCCGGCTCCCCTGTCGCGGCGGCGGGGCAGCCGGCCACCGACTACAGCCAGCTGGTCGTGCGCTTCAATCCCAAGCGCGACCCCGGCAAGCCCGCCTACACGGTGGCCGACTGTTTCGCCATCGAGCACTGCCTCACAATTCTCACGGAAAAACTGCTGCAGGCGGGCGGCAGCGCAGGCCTTATCGCTGGCGCAAAAGAAGAAAAGCCGCCGGATGTGTCCGGCGAAGACAGTGTTTACCGCTTCACTGCCCGGGAAGGCGAAAGCTTCTGCACGGCGTATCTCCTGAAACTTTCCGCGGCGCCAAGTTCGGGCGCGTTCACCCCGGGGCTGAAATTTTCCGCCAGCCGGAAGGCAGTCCTTGCCAGAGTGCGCCTGCCGGCAGCCGCGGGCGCGCCGCCGCGGGCCTGGTTTGACGGCATTCTCATTCTTCTTTCAGTGAGGGATGCCGCGTTTACGGAGAGTTCCTGCACCCTGACGGACGAGGCGCAGGAGACAGCCTGCAAGGGAAATTGCCAAAGCATCAGTTTTTGATCGGCCAGTTCGCCGGCGAGGGACACAATCCAGTCAGTGCCGTGCAGCGTGAAGCCGGCGAGCGACAAAAATTCAACGGCTCTGGCGTTCCCGCCGTTGCGGGCCAGAGGTTCGGCGAGGTGTTCCGCATTGCGCTGCGCGGTGTGGCTGGCCATTGCGAAACTCCCTTGACCCGATTGGGCATTCCAACTGCCAAGCGGGACATTCGTTCCCGCCGCAGCCAGGCGCCGGGGCGGATTTCGGGAAAATTTTTTGCAGGAGGCCGACGGAATGGAACCAATCCAGCCGTCCGAGGTTAAGAATCCATCGGATGGAGATGGCTGACATGCTGAAAATCCTCGCGCCCGCGGCTTTGCTGCTCGGATTGCTGGCCTTGGCTCCGATTGCGCAGGCGCGCGCGACGCACTCCAATCCCGACCATTACATCTACATCCCGCCCCGTTACGACATCAGCTGCGGGCAAGCCCGCGTCCTCCTCAAAAAGGACGGCTACCGCATCGTCAAAACAATCCGGTGCGGCGGAAACTATCACCAGTTCCGGGCCCAGCGCAGCGGCCGCGACATGATCGTGCAGGTCATGACGGCTTGCGGCAAGCGGATGATCGACGCCCGCAGCGGCTCGAAAGGGCAGCGCTGGAGGGTGGCTTCCTATTAACGTGCTTGCAGAGGGAATTTGAACAGAAGGAAAGGACATAGCAATGGAAAGAAGATTGTTTCTGACGGGACTGCTGGGTGTCATCGGCACAGCCGGGATCGCCGCCGCCCTGCCCCGCGAGGCGCTTGCCGCCGTGCCCATGGGGCCCAAGCCGCAGCCTGATTCCGTTCTTCCCGACCTGAGCGCTCCGGCCGACGAGGCGTTTGAGCCGGAAGAACTGGATGAGCTGGGCGAACTGGATGAAGGCGTCCAGCTTGCCTACCACAGGCGCCGCCACCGCCGCCGCCGGGTGCGCCGCTGGCGCCGCCGCTGCCGGACCTACTGGCGCAATGGCATCCGGCGCCGCCGCTGCCGGCGCGTGCCCTACTGGCACTTTATCTGGTTCTGGATCTAAGCCAGGCTGGCCAAGCGCCTGGTCGCGGACGCGGCGGTGAAAGGCATCACCGTCGCGGAGATGAACCTTGAAGGCTACCACATCGAAAAATACCTTCTCGAGGCGATGACCGCGCCGATTGACTGAAACATCTTGCGCCGCCGGGAACCAACCAGCCCGGCGGCCATTGTTCTCCCATGAGGCGTGGCCAGTCACGCGTTGCATGGAGCGGCGAGCAATGACATCCCTGTTGATCTTCCTTGTTTTGTGTTTGCTCCTCGCCTTCACCTATAAACGGCGTCTCAGTTGCGACGCGCAGGCTTGGCGCGGCTTTGCCAGCGCCTACACATTCCTGGGCTATGTCATCGTCGCCTGCATGGGCCTGGAGCTGGTGGCGCTGGCGCAATAAGAGCATTTTCATTCAGTTTTGCCGTGAACTTTCCAGTGGGCGCAATCCAGCTTCATGCCAAGCAGATTGCCTATGGCCAGGCACACATCATCCTTTTCAACGTCGATTTCCAGAAACCTGCCGCGGCCGGAAAAATAGTCCCGGACATCCTGCTCAAAGCGCTGCCGCCGGGCGCGCCAGATATCCTTCAGCCTGGCTTCATCATCCGCATTGTAGATCGAGCGGCTTCTGGCGGCCAGCGAATGCTCCTCGCCGGCATTGTGGTTGATCCGGCTTGCCAGCCAATTCTCCATGTTCCTGGTGTTGTAAATGAAATAGCTTCCGGGATAGTCGCGGTCCATGATCCGGAAGTGCTCGTTTGCCTCGATATGGATGCTGTAGTTGGCAAAGGTCATGTCGGAGAAGACCCGGTACCTGTCATCATAACCGGCAAAAATCTTTTTTTCCTCAATCAGGTTTTGCTGCATTGCGAGCGCAAGCTTCCCCCAGTCCCAATGAACGCCGGGGAAGCCGTTGCCCTTGAAGAAATGATGCAGCGAGCGCGTGGCTGTCTTGTTGAAGCCAATAATGAAAATATATGGAAGACTGTCCATCTGCTCACCCCCCGGCCGCATGATTGCCCGTCAGGGCTTTCGGCGCAATGGCCATGGCCCAAACCGGGAAATTGCTTCAGACAGTGATTGCGATTTTCCCGCCGGATGGGCAGACTTGCCGCTTCACGCTTCACAAGGGGGCCCCCATGACCGGCGACAAACTGGAGAACGACAAGCAAAGCGCCAGGAGCTGGTACTGGTGGGGGATCCCCACGTTCTTCCGCTGTGACTGGAATGAGGATCCGGCGGCCTGCGACATCGCCCTTGTCGGCGTTCCGCACAGTTCGGGCAATGGCTCCACCGAACGCGACCAGCATCTCGGCCCGCGTGCGGTGCGCAATGTTTCGGGCTTCTACCGGCGGGCCCATGCGATCCACAACTTTGCGCCGTTCGAGGTGGCGCGCGTTCATGACCTGGGCGATGTTCCCCTGCCCGAGGCCATGAACAATGAGGCCTGCGTGCGCGACATCGAAAGCTATTTCGAACGGCTCGATGCTGCGGGCACGCGGCCGGTTTCGATTGGCGGGGATCATTCGATCACCGGGCCGATCATCAAGGCCCTGGCGGGGCCTTCGCGCAAGACGACGAAGGGAGCGCCTTGCGCGCTTATCCATTTTGACGCCCACACGGATTCCTATGAAAACATGCCGCATTGGCTGGGGGCCAAGCGCTCGGCGGCGCATTGGGCGGCCTATACGGCGCGCGAAGGTTCGGTTGATCCCGCGCGCAGCGTGCAAATCGGCATGCGCGGGCATCCCTCGAGCCTGATCCATGGCGGGAAGGTCGGCAGCGCCAGCGAGGTGCTGGGCTACCGCGTGGTGCAAATGGCGGAGTTTGAGACGCTTGGCATCGAGACATCCGTGGCGCTTATCCGTGAACGGGTGGGCGATGGGCCGGCCTACATCACGTTTGATCTGGATTGCCTTGACCCGTCGGTGGCGCCCGGCGTTTCGAACCTTGAGCCGGGCTTTGGCGGATTTTCCATCCGCGAGGCGACGCGGCTTCTGCAAGGCTTGCGCGGGCTCGACATCATCGGGGCCGATGTGGTGTGCCTGATGCCGACCAAGGACAGCCCGAACCAGATCACGGCGCAGGTTGCCATGGTGATGATGTTTGAACTGGTGAGCCTGATTGCCAGCCGGCATGCGGGCAAGAAAAAGGCCTAGTCCTTTTTGGCCTGGCCAAAGGTCGAAAAGGCAATTCCGATTGCAATGATTCCTGCACCCACCCAGACGCTTTTGGGATAGGTTTCGCCGAAATAGAATACGCCGACGACGACGCCCACGGCGGCGGCGACATAGCCGATCTGGCTCAAGTAGGTTGGGCCGCCCACTTGCTGGAGGCGGAAGAACATGAGGAACATGATGGTGGAGACCACGAGCTGCAGGGCGACTAATGCGGGGATGCTGGCCAAAGGCATCACGTCAATGGTTCCGGTCTGGGCATAAACCAGAAGCGCCAGGAATGGCACGGCGGCGAGATTGGTGTGGGCAGCAAGCTTGCGTGGGCTGGCGCCAAAGGGCCAGGCCACGGTGCGGTAGACATTGCCTGCGCCGAGAAACAGCGGAATGAGCAAGGCCAGGAGAATCCACGAGGCAGCGCCGCCAGAGAAATCCGTGTTGCGGGTGAAGATGATGATCCCAGCACCGGCGAGACCTATAACAATTCCGAAAATGCTGATCAGGTTTGGCGGGCGCACACGGAAAATTACCGAGAGCAGCGCCGTCACCACCGGCGAGAGGGCGAACATGATGGCAGCAAGGCCGCTGCCGATTTTCGGGATGACCGTGTAGGTGAGAGCGCTCGGCACCACATAGGAGAGGAAGCCGGAGACAATCGCAAACCAGAGCGTGGAGGTGCGCGACAGATCTCTCCGCTCCGTCACGGCAACGATGAGCAGCATGACAAGCCCCGCGCCCGCTGAAATCAGCGCGGCCCAAAGGCCAGGTGAAATGCCTGCCGCCATGGCGAGCTTTCCAAGGGGGAAGTTGAGGCCAAGGGCGGCGCCGGTGCCGAGAAGAAGGAGAAGCGGACGGTTCATGCGGTTAAACGGCTCCTGCGGTGCGGCAGGGGACGGCCAAGTTCACGGTGGCCTTGAGGCCGACTTCGACGGAAAAACTGGCGGCGCCGTTGAACATGATGGCTTTGAGCATTTCGGCGGACTGCCGCCATGTCACCAGGGTCTTTCCGGGCACGAACTTGAGCTGCTGCCTGCGGCTGAGTGCAAACCAATTGCGCAGGCCTTCAGCGATTTTTCCGGCATCGCCATTCTCGAAAAAGAATGCCTCGCCGCCGGAGGTTTCGCGGAATATCTCGATATCGCGGGCAATGATGGGGCAGCCGAGGCTTGCCGCTTCCACCAGCGGCAGGCCGAAGCCTTCATCGCTGGAGGCGCAGACCAGGGCGCCGCAGCGGCTCATTGTTTCGGCCATTTCCGCATCGGAGACATAACCGGGGAGGAACAGCTTGCTGCCAAAGGCGGGCAGCGACGACAGATAAGCCCTCGCATTGCCCTTGCCCACATCGCCGCCCGGCAGCAAAAGCTGCATCTCGCAGCCTTCGGCCCACAGGGTTCCCATGGCGGTGACGAGTTCGGTGATCCGCTTGTGGCGCATGAGTGTTCCGGCCGCCACCAAGGTGTTGCGGTCAACCGGATGAGCCAGGCTGACATCGGCTTTCCGGCTGCGCTGCAGGACATCGCAGCCCAGCGCAAAATAAGCCACCGGCAAGGGGCGCGTCGGCACCAATCCGGCCATGGAGGTTTCGGCCACATAGCAGGCAACATCACGCGAGACCTTGCGCGAGACGGTGACGAGGCGATCGGCAAAACGCAGGATCTGCGACCAGCCAATAAAAAAACCACGGGTAAAACTTTCATCCACCATGAGGGTGTTGGAGATCGGGATGAGATCATGGATCATATAGGTGATGACGGCGCCGGCCCGGCGGGCCTGGTAGATCGCGGTAAAGAACTTTTCCATTTCGGCGAAGTGCATCTCGATCAGCAGAAACTGGTCCCCGGGGCCGAAATTGACGGGGGCTCCGGTGCTCTTGAGGCCGTAGGTTGGCGCCATCATCTCCATGTCGGCCATGGCATATTCCTGGAAAAACCTGCCGTTGAAACCCGTAAGAACCACGGCATCGCCGGTCGTTTCTGCCATGGCCACGAACTGGCGGGCGAGTTCGAGCTCGACCCGTCCGACGCCAGTCAGGTTCCAGGAGCGCAGAAGGCTGCTGATATCGACGATGAGCCGGCGCAGCGGATAGGAGACGGCGCCGTTGCGCGCCTTATCGAGGAATTCAGGAAAGTCAGGCCGTTCATCAACCTGGAATCCGGGACGGGCCGCCTGGAAGTTAGCCGAGGTCAGGTGGATGCAATCCATCAAGGAATATTCGGCGGATTCAACCTCAAAAGTCATGATGCGCCTATAAGTTGCACGAGGTCTTCAGCGGTAAATGACGAGGACCCCCGCGTGGCTGCATCGCCATGCAGCCAGACGGCGGCGCAGGCGGCTTCGAAAGCGGGCATTCCCTGAGCCAGCAAGCCGGTGGCGAGGCCCGCCAGCACATCTCCGGAGCCGGCGGTGGCGAGCGATGGTGGCGCGTTGCTGTTGATGGTGGCACGGCCATCGGGGCTGGCGATAACGGTGTCGGCGCCTTTGAGAATGATGGTCGCACCGGAGCGCTTTGCGGCTTGCAGGGCGCGCTCATGTTTCGCTTCCGAAACATTGATCAGATCACTGAAAAGGCGGGCGAATTCTCCTTCATGGGGAGTAAGGATGACGGATCGTTCGGGGTATTCGGCGATCGCGGCGAAGAGTTCGGCCGGGTTTTGGGCGAAGGAGGTCAAAGCATCGGCATCAAGGACGGTTGCGGCGGCGCTGGCGAGTACGGCCCGCACCTTGGCGCAGGTTTCCGAGCCGATGCCGGCGGCAGGGCCAATGCAGACAGCATTGCGTCGCTTGTCGTTGAGGATCATGGCAAGCGCCAGGGCATTATCGGTTTGCGCCAGCATGAGGGCGGTGGCGTGAGCGGCGTGGACGTGGAGTTCATCAACATGGCCAGCGATAGTGACAAGCCCTGCCCCGATTTTCAAAGCCGCCTGGGCTGCGAGGCGTGATGCGCCGGTGCTGAACTTTGCGCCGGAGACGATGACGGCGTGGCCGCGCTTGTACTTGTGGGTGGAGGACTCGAAGCCGGGGAGAACGGGTTTGGTGTTTTCCCAGAGTTGCGGATGGATTTCGGCGAGAACGCCTGCAGCAATGCCGATGTCAGCGGCCACGACTTCGCCGCAAAGCATGCGGCCGGGCAGCAGGAGATGCGCCGGCTTCTTGCGGAAGAAGGTGATGGTGAGATCGGCTTTCACACTGGCGCCGCGTGGCTGTCCGGTCAGGCCGTCGAGGCCGGAGGGAACATCAATTGCGATGATGGGGACGCCGGCGTTGTTTATTTTGCTGGCCAGCGCCGCGGGAAAATCACGATTGAGGCCCGCGCCATAGAGCGCATCGATGATGAGTTCCGTGCCTGCGAAATCATCGGCGATGGTGACGGGCCAGCCCCATTGCTTGAGATAACGGACGGCGACTTTTCCATCCGCGCCATTATTGCCGGGAC
>CADEEO010000074.1:7544-15835 GCA_902826365.1 uncultured Hyphomicrobiales bacterium
GCGCCCGGCATTTTCGATGAGCTGCGCTTCGTAGATGCCCGAGGCAATGGCCAGCGCATCGGCCTGGTACATTTGGGCCGGGGTGAGAAGTTCAGTCATCGCCGCCATGGCTTACGGCAACAGGTTTGCCTTTCGGCTGCTCCAACTCCTTCAGCAATTTGGTGAACCATTTTGCTTCCGTATCAAAAGCCTTGCCGCCCTTGATGCGGGGGAATTCGATGGTTCGGAGAAGACCATTTCGTCCTTCATCCTGGCCCACAACGCCGCTTTCACCTTTGAGGCCGCTTTTCACGGCATGCTTCACCATGGCCTTGATGAGGGCGAGATCTTCCTTGTTGGCGGCGGCGGACCTGGCGAAGTAGCCCGACTTCTGCACCAGGACTTTTTCAGCGCCGAGCATTTTGGCAAAGCGCCTGGCGAACCATTCGCCGGGATTGATCTTGTCGATCTTCACATGGCCGAAGGCATCACGCTCCGGCTCCTCGCCGCGGGCCCGCATCTCGGCCACGATGTCGTTCACGCCAGCCCCTTCCGACAAGAAGATCGAGACACAGTCATAGGTGTCCATGGATTTCGTCAGGCGGACGGCTTCGGCTTCGAGATCAATGGCGAGCTCCGGCACGTAGACCGCGTCGAGTTCCTTGTGATCATGCCCGAGATTGAATTCTGGAACGAAGCGGTGTTTTTTGAGGCGCTTGCGGTAGGCCTCGGCCGTTGCCGCAGTGAGCCAGCCGCAGTTGCGGCCCATGACTTCATGGATGAGCAGCATGCGGGGGCTAGTGCTCTGCTCATTGATGACGTTTTCAAAGAAGATCGCGCCCTGCTCCGCCGCCGTCAGCGCGCCCAGAGTTTGCTTTATAGGCACCACGTCATTGTCGATAGTTTTGGGGAGGCCCACGACGGTGAGCTTGTAGTTGTGCCTGGCGAGATAGGCGGCGAGATCGGCTGCCGTGGTGTTGGTGTCGTCGCCGCCGATGGTGTGGAGGATGGTGATGCCATCCCGCACCAGTTGTTCGGCGGCAACCTTCAATGGGTCTTCGCCTTCCTTCACCAGGCCGCGCTTCACGCAATCCTTCACGTTGGTGAGCTTCACGCGGCTGTTGCCCAGCGGCGAGCCGCCATGCTGCAGCAGCACCGGGGCCTTGGCGCGGGCCTTGGGCGTCACCCGTATGGACACGCCTTTGAGGAGCCCCGCATAGCCCGAACGGTAGCCAATGATTTCGGCCTTGGGGACGAGCTTGGTGTATTCCATGATCAGGCAGCCCACGGCGGCGGAGAGGCAGGGAGCGAGACCACCCGAGGTGAGCATGGCAATTTTCTGTTTTGGCATAAGCGACTCCAAATTCCGCGCCCTTCCTACAAGACAAACAACTGCGATGCCAGCCGCTGCCCGGCGAGCGCCGGGATCAGCGCTGGGGACCGGGGCGGCCGGTTCCGGTGCGCACTTCTCCGTTGGTGTCGGAGAACCAGTCGCCAATTGAAAACTCATTACCTGGAACTGATGCGTCGCTTATGAAAGACTTAAAATTTCCGGCAATTTCATCTGCCGGCGCTACGGTTTGCGACAGCCGGAAGGTGCAGATGATTTCGCCATCGGCGTTGACTTCAGGCTTCACGAAATACAACGGCCTTGCCATCTTCCTGGCAAACGCAAATGCCGAGATGCCGATCTTGTGCACATTCCGCTGCTGCGCCTCATCAAATACCGTATAGTCGACATCAATAATCAATGAGCTTGACGCCCGCAGGGCATCGCGCGCCAACACAAGGCAATCATTGCTTCTTCGGATGAACGTTGGGGCGGGAGACAGCGCGAACAATTCGAGCAACTGCGGCCGCCGCGGCCCGGCGCTGATCATCGTGACGTGGTGGGAATTATCCTGCAGCAATTTGGCGATGGCCAACTCCAGGCGGGAATGGAATGACACAAAGATCGACCCCGGATGCACCTCAAGACCCGCGCTTTCGTCCGCAAGCCTTACCGGCGGGACAAACTCCTTCCTCAGGAGCTTGTAGAACAGCGCAAACCTTGCATAGACGAGATTTTTTTCGTTTATTTTGAACCGGTTGCGCCCCTTCGCCGCCCCAACGAACAAGCGTTCGTTCCGGAGCATCAGCTTCCAGCATTGGCGAAACAGATCCGGCGTTGGCAGGTTCCGGTTTTCCTTCAGAAACGCTTCCAGGATCAAATAGCCCTGGCGGAGCTTTTCGTCAGCATCAGCCTGGTCAATTCCGCCGCTCACCGAATCTCGCCAATGAATTGGACCAGTTCCGCAAGGGTCCGGCATTTCAAAAAATCACTATTGGCAAAAAGCACATCGAGCTGATCTTCAAGCTCCATGACCAAGTCCAGCTTGTCCATGCTGTCAAACCCAAGATCGTCAATATTCCTTGCGGCCAGGTCGGCGGGTGTCAGTTCCGCCTTGTTGTTCTTCACCAGTATGCCGTTCACCACCACCAGGACGGCCTGCGAGATTTTATCCACTTCTGACACTCACCTGAACTTGCAACGGGAAAGAAAGCACAAAGTCAAAATCCCGGAAGCTGACCTCCAGAATATCAATGATCCTGTCATGACGCTGCAATTCCGATGTCAACACCTTCCAGGCTCTTTCGCTGAGAGGTTTTCCCAGGCACAAATGCCTGCCCGCGCCAAAAAATGTCTCACGCCGCTCATTTTCAAATGTGCCGAGGTACAAGACCCATTTGCTGCCTTTTTTAATCTGCAGATCATCGATCATGCAGTCTTCCGTCGCCATCCGCTCGACGAAAGGCAGGGAGCTGGTCGGCAAGTGCTCCGGAAAATCAATTCTGCTGAGCGGCGTTCCGGGGTTTTTCAGGACCTGATTCACAAAGGAGAGAACCAGCGAGCTATGAAGGGGTTCGGCCCCAAGGACTGCCGTGCCTACCGACATTGCCTCACTCTCACTTGCATGCCTTGGGCAGCCGCCGACATTGACGACTTGAGCGTTCATTTGGGCCAGACGCCTGCTGCTGATCGGCTGGCGAATCCCGAAAACCTGAATGGCGGAAACAGGCGCAGGAAAATTGGCGTTCACCGTTTCCTCGGGAATATCACTGAGAGCCGAGACCAATTTAACGGTCAGCGGGTTAAAGACGTCTCTGCAAATATCGAAAGAAGAATTTGGCAGCAAGGCCTTGTCCAGCAAGCTGGACGCCGCAGCCTGGAAAGCCTCAATAGTTTTGGCAGACCGTTCCTGGATTCGCACAGCCGCTTTCCGCCTGACGTCGGAATGCGCCTGGCCATTATGTGCGAGGGGGACGAAATCCAAGATGGATGCAAGCTGGCTCAAGTCCAAACCAAGCTCGCTCGCATAGGTCTCGACGTTTTTCTTATGCTCGACAACATCAAAAGACCTTGAGCGCAGGATCTGCCCCACATACTCAGAGTTCATTACTACCCAAGCGCCCAAATCCTCCGCCCAAAACAGCTTTTCCGAGCGATGGGCCTTGTAAAAGCCTTCCATCATCGAAGTATTCTTATACATGCGCTCTTCCAGACTGATTCATGGCCTGAAGCACAAACAACTCCAAGTTCCATCATCTTTCTACAAGACAAACAATGGCGATGCCAGCCATGGCGTTTGCCCTATAGTGCGGCTTGGGCAATGGCAGGAGATCCCCATGAAATCACCTAACAGCGAAGCCGTGCAGCTTCTGGCAAAACGCATTCTCGACATCGGAGCGAAGGAGATGTCGGCCCGCGAGCAACGGGTGATTGAGCGGGTGGCCAAACGGGTGGCGGTTTCGCGCGACATCAACCAAGAATATGACCAGGACTCGAAACTGGGCGGGCGCCTGGCGGACCAGGTGGCAAGCTTTGGCGGCTCCTGGACTTTTCTAATTATCTTTGGCGTGCTCATCGTGGCGTGGGTTGGCGTCAATGCCGCCATGCTGGCGCAGGCTTTTGATCCCTACCCCTATATTCTGCTCAATCTTTTCCTATCTTTGCTGGCTTCCATTCAAGCCCCCGTCATCCTGATGTCGCAAAACCGACAGGCGGCCAAGGACCGGCTGGCGGCGGCGCATGATTATGAGGTGAACCTCAAGGCTGAAATAGAAATCATGGCACTGCACGAAAAGCTAGACGAAATCCGCGCCAAGGACATTGCCGAGCTTTTGAAGCATGTGGCGAAGAGCAAGAACGCATCGCCTAAAAAATGATCATTCTGCCTATATTTTAGTCATTTGATTTTTGCGCCGTTCAAAAAAATCGTCTAACCCTTTGAAATTACTGCGCCTGATCTATGGCACAGGTCGTGCAATCGTTAAGGGACATTAAGAAAAGGCTCAAACACTCATGAAAAAAATCGAGGCAATCATCAAGCCTTTTAAGCTTGATGAGGTGAAGGAGGCGCTGCAGGAAGTCGGCCTTTTGGGGATTACGGTGACCGAGGCCAAGGGCTTTGGGCGCCAGAAGGGCCACACGGAGCTTTACCGGGGAGCCGAATATGTGGTGGATTTCCTGCCCAAGGTCAAAATCGAGATCGTCATTGCCGATGAATTCGTCGACCGCGCCGTAGAGGCCATCCAGACCGCGGCCCGCACCGGGCGCATCGGCGACGGCAAGATTTTCATTTCCACCATTGAACAAGCCATCCGCATCCGCACCGGTGAATCCGGCTCGGACGCATTGTAATTCACGCCATAAGCACAAGAGGAAAATATAATGGCCAAAGAGACAAAAGACGTCGCAGCCGCCTTGAAGATGATCAAGGACAAGGAGGTGAAATTCGTCGACCTGCGCTTCACCGACCCGCGCGGCAAGATGCAGCATCTCACCATGGATGTGTCGCAGATGGGCGAAGACGCCTGGGCCGACGGCCTGATGTTCGACGGCTCGTCGATTGCCGGCTGGAAAGCCATCAACGAGTCCGACATGGTGCTCATGCCCGACGCATCAACGGTTCACATGGACCCGTTCTATGCCCAGACCACCATGGCGGTTTTCTGCGATATCCTCGAGCCTTCCACCGGGGAAGGCTATTCCCGCGATCCGCGGATGATTGCCAAGCGGGCCGAGGCCTATCTCAAGCAGACAAAAGTCGGTGACACGGTTTTCGTGGGGCCGGAAGCCGAGTTCTTCATTTTCGACGACGTGAAATTCTCAACCAACCCCTACAAGACCGGCTTTGAACTGGACTCCATCGAGTTCCCGAAGAACTCGGACCGCGATTACGAGACCGGCAACATGGGCCACCGGATGCGCACCAAAGGCGGCTATTTCCCTATGAACCCGATGGACTCGGCGCAGGACATGCGCTCCGAGATGCTGTCAGTCATGGGCGAGATGGGGCTGAACATCGAGAAGCACCACCATGAGGTGGCCTCGGCCCAGCACGAGCTTGGCACCAAGTTCCAGCCGCTCACCATGGCCGCTGACCACATGCAGATCTACAAGTATGTGATCCACAACGTGGCCCATGCCTATGGCAAGACGGCGACCTTCATGCCAAAGCCGGTGTTCGGCGACAACGGCTCGGGCATGCATTGCCACTTCTCTATCTGGAAGGAAGGCAAGCCGATGATGGCGGGCAACCAGTATGCCGATCTTTCGGAGCTGTGCCTGTTCTTCATTGGCGGCGTGATCAAGCATGCCAAGGCGCTGAACGCCTTCACCAACCCTTCGACCAACAGCTACAAGCGGCTGGTTCCGGGCTATGAGGCGCCGGTCCTTCTGGCCTATTCGTCGCGCAACCGCTCGGCTTCGTGCCGCATCCCGCACACCAGCAACCCGAAGGCCAAGCGCGTGGAGGTACGCTTCCCGGATCCGACGGCGAACCCTTATCTCTGCTTCTCGGCCGTCGTCATGGCCGGCTTGGACGGCATTGCCAACAAGTTGCACCCTGGCCCTGCCCTGGACAAGAACCTCTATGACCTGCCGCCGCAGGAACTGTCGCAAATCCCTACGGTATGCGGCTCATTGCAGGAGGCCATCGACAGTCTGAAGGCCGATCACGACTTCCTCACCAAGGGCGGCGTCTACAGCAAGGACCAGATCGAGGCCTATATCGACCTCAAGCAGGAAGAACAGGACCGCTACCGCATGACGCCGCATCCGGTTGAGTTCGACATGTATTACAGCTGCTAGGGTTAGGCAGCTCAGGCGGGCGTCTCCCCGCCAAACTTAAAGGCCGGAAGGGAGCTTCCGGCCTTTTTTTGTTTCGAAGTTCAAATCCTACCAGGAGCGGCACTCGTTGTATTTTCTCCAGTAGTACTTGTCCCATTTCTGGTTCACGTGGCCTGCGCCAACGACTGCTCCTGTTGCGCCGCCAACTACGACACCGGTGCGGACGGCTTTCTTGCCGCCAACCACCGCGCCTATAAGACCACCGGCGATGGCGCCGCCGACCAAACCGCCCACCACTTGCGGGGCGCCGGCCTTGCGGTTTGCATAGTCGTGCGCAACTTCCCGGCAATAGCGCTTGCTGGCCGCTTGGGACTCTGTCGCAATCGTGCCGGACGCCATGATTGCAACAAGAGCGGCAGCGAAAACTTTGCTTCGAATCATTATCTTATTCCTTCTTTGGACTCAGGAGCCCCCTCCTGCGCTAGGTGGAGTATAGAGACTCTTGTGTTGTGGCGAAAGTAAGGGATTTGCAGGCTATTTGTCGTTACTCGAGCCTTGCGGGAAAGCCCGGAGCACGCAAATCGGTGGTGAGCGCATCTTCCAGCAGCTTGACAATCTGGGTCGATTGGGCGCTGCCGCCGTAGGCTTCCTTGCCCTTGATGAAGGTCTCATTGGTCAAGGTGGCAAGATCAAGCGGCACGCCGAATTCGCGGCCAAAATTCATGGCGAAGCCCAAATCCTTCAGGGCGAGGTCCATGGTGAAGGCGATATCATAGCTGCCATTAAGGATGAGCTGGCCTTCGGTTTCATGTACAAAACTGGTGCCGCTGCTGGCCTTGATGGCGGCCCAGCTCTGGGCCAGATCGAGCCCGCCGCGCCTGGCCAGCATCAGGGCTTCGCCATCGGCCACGAGATGGATGAAAGCCAGCATGTTGGTGATGACCTTGATGATGGCGGCTGAGCCCAGTGGCCCCATGTGAAAGAGCTGGCCGCCCATGGCCTGCAGGGCGGGTTTGTGCAGTTCGAAGAGGTCCGTTTCGCCGCCAGCAAGAACGGTGATTTTGCCTTGCGCAGCGAGGTGGACACCGCCGGTGACGGGGGCTTCCATGGTGCGCACGCCTTTTGCCGCGGCGAGTTTTGCTAGGCGCTGGATTTCATCGCGGCCCAGGGTGGACATTTCAATCCAGGTTGATCCGGGCTTCAGGCTTTCGAGGATCTGGGCGAGGACTTTTTCAGATATGGCAGGAGATGGCAGGCAGGTGATGACGCAGTCCACTTTTTCTGCGAGCGCCTTTGGCGTATCCGCCCATTTGCCGCCAGCTTTCAGATGGCGAGCAGCCAAGTTTTTGTCGATGTCATTGACCGTGACGTCGAAGCCACTACGCAGGAGGCTGGCGGCGAGATGGCCGCCGAGATTGCCCAGGCCGATGTAGCCGTACCTCATACGTTGACCGGATGGTTGGTCATTTCGAGATGCAGTTTGTCACCGCTATAGGGATGCGCCAGCGCCACTTCCTCATTCAGTTCAATGCCGAGGCCTGGCTCGGTGGGCGGGATCACATAGCCTTGCTCCCAGCGGATGGGCTTCTTCAGCAGTTTGGCATAGAAGCCGCCGAAAGTTTCGATGCTTTCGAGAATAAGGAAGTTGGGAAGCGAGGTGCCGAAGTGAATGTTAGCTGCGGCTTCAACGGGGCCGGCGTAGAGGTGGGGGGCAATCTGCGCGTAATAGGTTTCAGCCATGCCGGCGATTTTCTTGGCTTCCCAGATGCCGCCGACCCGGCCCAGGGCCATTTGCAGAATGGAGGCGGCGCGGCATTCCAGCACGCGGCCGAATTCATACTTTGTGGTGAGGCGTTCACCGGTGGCGATGGGTATAGAAGTACCGCGCGCAACGAGGGCCATTTCTTCCGGCTTCTCGGGGGGCGTTGGCTCCTCGAACCACAGGGGATCATAGGGTTCGATGTGCTTGGCAAAGCGGATGGCGCCGGCGGCGGTGAACTGGCCGTGAGTGCCGAACAGGAGATCGGCCTTGGTTCCCACAACCTCACGGATGAGTTTGCAGAATTTGGCGCAGAGTTCCATGGATTCGAGCGAAGGCTGGCGCGGATCGAAACTTGAGTAAGGTGCTGCGGGATCGAACTTGATGGCGGTGAAGCCAAGCTTCAGATAGTGGGCGGCGCGCTCGGCGGAGGCTTCGGCG
>CADEEO010000075.1:0-3384 GCA_902826365.1 uncultured Hyphomicrobiales bacterium
CAGGTCCCGGTTGGCCGTGGCCACCTCAACCGCCGTTTCCGGGTCCATCAGGCGCAGCTCTTCGCTTTCGCCCACCATGATGCGATTGGAAAAGCCGAAAATCCCGGCATGCGAAATATGGAGATAGGCCAGGATCCTGACCGCTGACGGCTCGATCACATGCTTGCGGAAACCCGCGAAATTTCCCGGCCCTGCCGAGCCCGTGTCAATGGCCGTGGTGACCGCACTCTTGCGGCAGAACTCCTCCGCATCAATGCCAAGCGAGGTGCCGCCACAATACACATGCGTGTGCATGACAATAAGGCCGGGGGTGACGATGAAGCCTGAAACATCCCGCGCCTCGACGCCGGCCGGAACCGCAATCGTTTTCGCAATGGCCGCCACCTTGCCCGCCTGAAAGGCCACATCCATCTTCGCGTCGAGGCTTTGCCCAGGATCGACAACATGCCCGCCCTTCAACACCAGATCATACGCCGCCATGCTGTCTCCATAAGTTCATCCCGTAAATGGAGACGATTGGCTAGGTGAAGTCAACGGGATGAATCAGGCGCTTTAGGCCGAACCATAAGTGCCCCGATAAAGGCCAAGGCCGACAGGGTCGCTCCTGCGAAAAGAATCCAGATCACCTGGTCATAGCCGCCCATCAGCGACCACAGCACAGCCAGCGCGAAGGGCGTTGCCGCCTGGATTGCGAAATTGATGCCGGCGAAAGTGCCCTGCAACGCACCATAGCCTTCCCGCCCCAGGAATTCCGGCCCTGCTGTCGCCTGCACAATGGTTTTGATGCCCATGCCGCCGCCGTAAAAAATGGCGAAGAGATAGACCAGCGGCGAACTGGGCGTTGCCAGGATGAGCAGCACAAGCCCGACCACCGGCAGCGACGTTCCCACCAAGCCGGCAAGCCTGACATCGATGCGTTTCTCAAGCGCGAAAACCACGATGCGCCCGATGACCTGAAACGGCCCCACCAGCGTATAGGCTGCAATGATCATGGGCAGGGCAAAGCCGCGCTCGGTCAGCAATGGGATAATGTGGAAGGTAAGGCCGGTGAACATGAAGGCATGCGCCCCGTAACTCAGCGCCAGAAACCAGAACACCGGCGTGGCAATCGCCTTGCGCACCCGGCCCTTGGGCAATGCTGCCTTGGCGATGACGGTTGGCACGCCGGTTTGCCCGAGTACAAACCAATGAAGAATAATGCCAAAGGGGATTTGGATTGCCGCAAGGACCATGAGGGCTTGCCGCCAGTCCGAAACATTGACCAGAAACTGCGTAAGCGGAATGAAGGCGGTGCTCGCAAGCCCGCCCAGCAGGGTGATGGTGATGATGCCGCGCCGGTAGTCATCCTTCAGTTCCCGCGCCATCACGGCGAAAACCGGCTCATAGAGCACGCAGGAGAAAGTGGCGCCCATGGCAATCCACACGGCATAGAGCTGCCAGAGCTCAGTGACCTGCGACCAGGCCAGCAGCAGCAGGGCGGCGGCGGCCGATCCCGCCGTCATCAGCACCCGCCCGCCATAGACATCAATGGCGCGGCCCGCGAAGAACGAGGCAAAGCCTGTGGCCGCAAGCCCGGCGGAAAGCGCCCCATTGATCGCCGGGCTGGACCATCCCATCTCGGTTGCCATCGGCCCGGCGATGACCGCGAAGGCATAATAGAGCGAACCCCAGGACACGAGTTGGGCAAATGCCAGGGGCAAGACAAAGCCCCAGCGGAATGTCATCAGCAGCGGCCCGCCGCTTGGCAACCGCAGCCGGACTTGCCCGCGTCCTTGGCGATGGCATCAATCGTGCAGCAGGCATCGGCCCGCGTCAGCGAAGGCCCGCCGCAACAACCGCCCTCCTCCGCAAAGCCTGGGCCTTCGCAAACCCCGGTCTGCGGCAGGACAAGTTTCGTATCGAGCGCTGCTTCCATGTCGCCAGCCAAGGCAGCTACAACCGAACGCACCTGCTCGTAGCCCGTCGCCATGAGGAAGGTGGGGGCGCGGCCATAGCTTTTCATGCCCACAATAAAGAAGTTGTTTTCAGGCTGCGTCAACTCTTTCACGCCATGGGGCGGAACATCCCCACAGCTATGTTCATTGGGATCAATCAGTGGCCCCAAAGTTCGGGTGCATTCCAGCCACGGATGCAGGTCAAGCCGGATTTCGCTGAGCATGGAAAAATCCGGGCGGAAGCCCGTGGCGACGATCACCTCATGGGCGACAAGTTTATTACCAGTCTCATCGATGATCTCGATTGCATTTTCTGTGAGCGCAAAACCCTGCACGCGAAATGACGCCTCCACGGAAACATTACCGGCGGAAATTGCTGCCTTGGCCCGCGCGCCAAGCGCCCCGCGATTTGCAAGCTGATCCCCGGCGCCGCCGCCAAAGGTCTTGTCCGTGGGCCGCGAACGCATGGCCCAGATGATTTCCGTCGCCGGCCCCTCTTTCTTGAGCCGCACAAGATTCAAAATTGAATCCATCGCGGAATGGCCCGAGCCAATCACCACCACGCGCTTTCCCGCGTAACGTTTACGCTCTGTCCCGAATACATCGGGAATTCCGGTGGAGATGCGGGCTGCGCTCTCCTTTTCGCCCAGCGCAGGAATTCCGTTCGCCCCGGCGGGATTTGGCGCCGACCAGGTACCGGACGCATCGATCACCACGCTGGCCAGCACCCGCTCGGTCGTGCCATCCGCATGGCTCACCGAAATTTCAAAGGGCCTTTGCTCGCGCCCCTTCGAAGGCACCCGGTCCATGCCCTGCCGCGTTACCGCGGTCACCCGCGCGCCGTAACGGATGTTGGGTGCAATGGCTGGCAGCTTCGCCAGCGGCAGGAGATAATCATCGATCAATTGCTGTCCGGTGGGATCGTGGTCCGGATCAGGCATGACCCATCCGGCCTGCTTCAACAGCCGCTCGGCAGCGCTGTCCACATTGAAGCGCCACGGCGAAAAGAAGGTCACATGGCCCCATTGCCGCATCGCCGCCGCAGCGCCCGCACCCGTCTCGAAAACCACAAAGGGCACGCCGCGCTCGGCCAAGTGCGCCGCTGCCGCGAGGCCCACCGGGCCTGCCCCAATTACCGCAACTGTCATTGTTTTAGTCCTTCCAGAAATATCGAATTAAATGGGCAAAAAATTCAAGCAACCTGTTCCGCCGGTGCGCAAGCCGCATCGGCGCAGCATTCGTCGACGAGAAATGAAACCAGCGTTTCCATGATTTTGTAGTTGGCCCGGCAGGTGAGCGTTGTTCCCTGCCGCTCCTGCGTCACCAGATCGACGGTGATCAGCGCCCGCAAATGATGCGACAGGGTGGAGCCGGCGATCTTCAAGCGCTTCTGCAATTGCCCAACGGCCAGGCCATCATCGCCCGCCCGCACCAGAAGCCGGAACACCGC
>CADEEO010000075.1:3394-15410 GCA_902826365.1 uncultured Hyphomicrobiales bacterium
CCGCAAGCCGCGTGGGATTCCCCAAGGCCTCAAGCCTTGCGGCGGCGTCCTCAATACGGGTGGCAACTGTGATTCCTCTAAGCATGGCGAGAACCTTATGGCAGCGAATTCCGCCTGTCAACCATATTTCTAGAAATATAGAAATATAATTTCAAAACAAAGCGGCCCGGACACATGCCCGGGCCGCGAAATGCTATTAAGCTGAACTAAACGCCGAGAAGCTTCAGCGCTTCACCGAGTGTGGCTTCGGATTCATCATGCTGGCCAGCCGCGTGCTGGGACAGGCCGGTGGCGATCAGTTCGGTCACCTTGGCCTTGGTGGCGTCATCCACCGTCGTCGTCTTCAGGGCTTCCTCGGCTTTTGCGGCAAGCGATGGGCATTGATGGGCAAAGGTCGGGCCGGCGAGCGCCACCAGAATTGTCCCTGCTGCGAGTAATGACTTGATCATAGCTTTTCCTTCCACGATTCAGATGCGGCCCCGTTCATGTGTCTATGAAAATAACCCGGCGGAAATGTGACAGATGCTGCGTCTCCCTAGTGACTGGCGTACACGGCGGGCGCCGCATTCGCTGAAATCATGAGCACATCATAGGCTTCCCTGCTGCCGCCCATTTCCATGCCAGGAGATTCCATCGGCATGCCGGGCACGACGAGCGCAATGGCGCCTGCCGGCCGCTCCTTGAGAAACTTCACGACCTCTTCCACCGGTATGTGGCCCTCGAAGGCATAGCCATCCGCAAGGGCGATGTGGCAGCTCGCCAGGTCGGCGGGAATCTTCAAACTGGCCCGGCGCGCATTGAGGTCCGGGTCGTCTTCAATGGTCACCTTGAAACCCGCGGCGATCATGTGCTTCACCCAGCCTTCGCAGCATCCGCATCCCGGATTGCGGTAGACCGCGACCGGAGGAAATGACGCCGCCCTGCCCGCTTGTGGAACCATCAGGGTGGAAGCCGAGGCAATGAAGGAAAGTAATGTGGCGCGGCGATTCATGGGCCATCTCCCGAACTATTGCTATTGATCCTATACCTTTGCCGCCCGCAACCGAAGGGCATTTCCGATGACGCTGACCGAGGAAAGCGCCATGGCCGCCGCCGCAATCATTGGCGACAGCAGGATGCCGAACGCCGGGTAGAGCACACCCGCCGCGATGGGAACGCCCGCCGCATTATAGATGAAGGCGAAGAACAGGTTCTGCCGGATATTGTTCATCACGGCTTTGGACAACAGCCGGGCCCGGACAATGCCCATCAAATCGCCCTTGAGCAGGGTGACGCCCGCACTTTCCATGGCGACGTCGGTTCCTGTTCCCATGGCGATGCCGACATCCGCCGCGGCAAGGGCCGGCGCGTCATTGACGCCATCGCCCGCCATGGCCACCACCCGCCCCTCAGCCTTGAGCCTGGCAACCACATCGGCCTTCTTGTCAGGCAGCACATCAGCCTCGATTTCGGCAATGCCAAGCCGCCTGGCCACCGCTTCCGCCGTGATCTTGTTGTCGCCCGTAAGCATCACAATGCGCAGGTCGGCATCGCGAAGTGCTGCCAGTGCTTGCGGCGTCGAAGCTTTCACCGCATCCGCAATGCCGATGACTCCTGCGACCTTGCCATCGACGGCTACAAACACCGCAGTGGCCCCATCCCGCCGCATGCCATCGGCTTGGCCTGCAAGCACATCGGCGGCGATTTTCAATTCACCCAGGTAATTGGCATTGCCGATGACAATGCGCTTCCTGTCCACCATGCCGATGGCGCCCTTGCCCGATGGCGAATCAAAGCCCATGACCTTGGCCAAAGCCAGACCGCGCTTTTCCGCCGCGGCGACGATTGCCGCGGCCAGTGGATGCTCGCTCGCCTTTTCAACTGAGGCCGCCAGGGCCAGCAGTTCATTTTCATCCCCGCCCTTGACCGTGGCGATGGCGGTGACCAAGGGCTTGCCTTCCGTGAGCGTGCCGGTCTTGTCGACAACGAGCGTGTCGATCTTCTCCATCCGCTCCAGCGCTTCCGCGTCACGGATGAGAACTCCGGCTTGCGCGCCGCGGCCCACTCCCACCATGATTGACATGGGTGTTGCCAGCCCCAGCGCACAGGGACAGGCGATGATGAGAACAGCCACGGCAGCCACCAGCCCATAGGCAAGGCGCGGCTCTGGCCCCCACATCGACCAGGCGGCAAAGGCCAGAACCGCAATGACAATAACGGCAGGAACAAACCAGCCGGAAACCTGGTCCGCCAGCCGCTGGATGGGCGCCCTGCTCCGTTGCGCCTCAGCGACCATCTGCACGATACGTGCCAGCATGGTTTCGCTGCCGATCTTTTCCGCCCGCATGACAAAGCCGCCGCTGGCGTTCAGCGTGCCGCCAATCACCTTGGCGCCCGCCTCCTTGGTGACCGGCATGGATTCGCCCGTCACCATGGATTCATCGAGCGACGAGCGGCCCTCGGTAATCTCGCCGTCAACCGGCACTTTCTCGCCGGGGCGCACCCGTAAGAGATCGCCAACGGCGATATGCTCAAGGGCCACGTCCTCATCATTGCCATCGGCGCGCACCCGCCGCGCCGATTTGGGCGCAAGGCCGAGAAGCGCCTTGATCGCCCCCGAGGTCCGGTCACGGGCCCCAAGCTCGAGCACCTGCCCCAGCAGAACCAAGACTGTGATGACCGCCGCCGCTTCGAAATAAACCGAAACCGAGCCATCCATCTGGTGGAAGGCGGCGGGGAATATCTGCGGGAAGAAAGTGGCGATAACGCTGTAGCTCCAGGCAACGCCGGTGCCGAGCGCGATAAGCGTGAACATGTTGAGATTGCGCGTGAGCAGCGACCGCCATCCGCGCACGAAAAACGGCCACCCCGCCCAAAGGACAACGGGAGTTGCGAACAGGAACTGCAGCCAGTTGGAAAGCTGTTGCCCCAGCTGCATGGTAAGGCCCGTCAAATGCCCGCCCATTTCCAGAACGACAACCGGAATGGTCAGCACAAACCCAATCCAAAAGCGCCGTGTCATATCCGCAAGTTCGTGATTGGGGGCGCCCTCGGCGGTGACCATCAAGGGCTCAAGCGCCATGCCGCAGATCGGGCAGGATCCGGGGCCCTCCTGGCGGATTTCCGGATGCATCGGGCAGGTGTAGATGGCACCGGCAACGGCGGGTTCCGCAACCTTGTCCAGATATTTTTCCGGCGTGGCTACAAATTTTGCCTTGCAGCCCGCCGAGCAGAAATAATAGCCGTGGCCCTTGTGAGAGGCCTTGTGTTTAGCGGTCGCGGGATCAACCGTCATGCCGCAGACCGGATCAATGGCGCCATGTCCGTGATGTTCCATGTTCATCTTTTTCCAATCGTCTTAAACCCCGAGGGGGTATATATCCGATTGACAGATATACCCCTGTAGGGTATTAGTCAAGAATGCAAAAGGAAACAAAAACGCCTGTCCTGAAAAGACTGGGCCGCATCGAGGGCCAGGTCCGGGGCATCGTCCGCATGGTCGAGGAGGACCGCTACTGCATCGATGTCGTCACCCAGATTTCAGCGGTGCGCGCCGCGCTCCGCCGCGCCGAAGAGGAAATCCTGAGGGATCATGTGGGCCACTGCGTCGAGCACGCCATTGCCAGCGGCAACAAAACCGACCAGCGCAAGAAGGTTGCTGAAATCATGGACGTGCTGGCGCGCGCCGATAGATAAGAGGCGGCTTACTCAAACAGGCTCGACACCGACTCTTCGCGGCTGGTGCGGCCGATGGCTTCGCCGATCAGCGAGGCAATGCCGATCACCCGGATATTGCGCGCCACCTTCACCGCTTCCGTGGCCTGGATCGAGTCGGTGATCACCAGATGCTTGAGTTTTGACGAGGTGACCCGCGCCACGGCCCCGCCGGACAAAACGCCGTGGGTTATATAGGCGCTCACATCCTTTGCGCCCTGCGCCACCAGCGCCTCGGCGGCGTTGCATAGCGTGCCGCCGGAATCGACGATATCGTCGATCAGGATGCAGGACTTGCCCGCCACGTCGCCAATGATGTTCATGACTTCCGACTCGCCCGCCTTTTCACGGCGCTTGTCGACGATGGCGAGCGGCGTGGCCAGGCGCTTGGCAAGGGCCCGGGCCCGCACCACGCCGCCCACATCCGGGGACACCACCACGGTGTTGGCCACATCCATGTGCTGCTTGATGTCGCGCACCATGACCGGCCCTGCGAAAAGATTGTCGGTCGGGATATCGAAGAAGCCCTGGATCTGGTCGGCATGGAGATCCATGGTCAACACCCGGTCGGCCCCCGCCCTGGTGATGAGATTGGCCACGAGCTTGGCTGAAATGGGGGTGCGCGACCCCGACTTGCGGTCTTGCCGGGCGTAGCCGAAATAGGGAATTACGGCAGTGATGCGCTTGGCTGAAGCCCGCTTCAGGGCGTCAATGATGATCAGCAGTTCCATCAAATGGTCGTTGGCCGGAAAGCTGGTGGACTGCACCACGAACATGTCCTGGCCGCGGACGTTTTCCTGGATTTCGACGAACACTTCCATGTCGTTGAAACGCTTAACCACGGCCTTGGTCTGCGGGAGGTGGAGATAGGAGCAGATGGCTTCCGCCAGGGGCCGGTTGCTGTTACCCGCCACAATTTTCATCATGCTTTTCCCTCGTCCCCGCGCTGCCTGTGGGCGCTCTATAACAAGGGTGTGACACAAGCGCAAATGCCGCCTGTGGACACTCTTAATTCACCTGAACTTGTTGATCAGCTCGAATATCCCGCTGGCAGCCGCTTCCACCGCCGCACCGGCGATATCGCCCCAGCCCGCATCGAGCGAACCGGCGGGCACATTATTAGCCTGGTTCACGTCGCCAAGCTTCCCGCCATCGGGCGCCTGCACCGCCCATTTCAGCGCCACCATCTGCATGTTGCCTGAAGCCTCCGCCATCTCCACCCGGCCTGAAATGGTCAGCGCATTTTTGGCGGGCGCATGAAGCACCGTCCAGCCCGCCGTCGTCAGGGTCTGGCGCATGGCGCGGGTCAGTTCGTCGTTGCCCTTGCCCTTGGCCCCTTTCACCGGAATGACCGCTACCGCCCTGATGACCAGCCGCCCGCTCTTGGCGTCAGCGGCGATTTCCTCCGGTGTGGGCGCTGCCGCCTGCTGCTTGCCGGGGCCATTGAGGGTTTCGAGATCGATCTCCTTGGAAGCCCCCGGACCCGCCGCTATCATCGTCTCCCATGGCGGGGAGATAATGGCTGGCGTCCGCTCCGCCGGCTGAAGCTTGCCAAAGGGCTGGCTGCCACCCCCGCAGGCCGCGAGCAGAAGCAAAAAGAGAATGGGCAGTAGCCGTGTCATCTTACAATCATGGTGAGGGGATATTTTGAAACAGGTTCAGGCTTCCTGGCTCCGATGATATAGGTGCGCCCCAGGCAATAGGCAGCCCCCGCATCGGAGTTCATCAGGATCATGTGGGCGAAGAACACCATGCCTTCGGAAAGTTCCACCTCATTGCCGCGAAAGAACATGGGAAAATCCATCCAGCTCGGTGTGAATTTTGCCCCCAGCGAATAGCCGCAGGCGTTGAGCCGGTGCTCACGCATTCCGTGGGCATCCATCACCCGGGCATGGGCATCGAACACTTCGCCGGCCGTTTTCCCCGGCCGCAAGGCGCTTTCAACTTCGCTGAGCGCCGCGCGGCAGGCCTCATCCATTTTCAGGTGATCCTTGCTGGGCTTGCCGATGATCAGCGTGCGCATGAAAGCCGCATGATAGTGGCGGTAGACTCCCGCGAACTCCAGCGTGAGCTGATCGCGCTTCGAGAGTTTGCGGCGGCCAGACTTGTAGCGGCAAAGCAATGCGTCACGGTCCGAGCCGATGATGAATTCATTGCCGGGATAATCACCGCCGCCCGAAAAAATCGCCGAATGCTGCGCGGCAAGAATATCTCCCTCGTCGGCTCCCGCCTTGGTTTTCTTGATCCCGGCCTTCAAAGCCTCATCACCAAGCTTTCCGGCCTTGCGCACATATTTGAGCTCGGCAGGCGATTTGATCAGGCGCAGGCGATTCACAAGATTGGTGGATTCAACCAAGGCGCAGAAACCATCCATGGCGGCATCCACCGCTTTGCCATTGAGATGCGTTAGGCCGTAGGAATTGGTTTCAATGCCAAGCCGCTTGCCGCGCGCCCCAAGGCTGTCCAGCATGTCGCGCAATTGCGTGGCTGGCTGCGCGCCTGCCTGATCGGTCCAGATGCGGATGTCCTCGATGGTGGAGGTGTGCTGGGCCTGGCGCAAATCCGCCGAGCGGGTGAGCAGCGCCAGCTTGCCATCGGCCCCCAGATAAAGGCACTGGAAGAAGCAGAACCCGAAGGTGTCATAGCCCGTGAGGTAATACATGCTCTCCTGCTGGAACATCAGCAGGCCGTCGAGATTGGCCTTCTGCATGGCGGCAACCGCCGCGGCGATGCGCTGCTGGTATTCGGAAAGTTCAAAATGCAGTGCCATGAATGCCCCTAGGTAAGCGTGATGGCGGCGATCTGCCGCCCGTAATCCTTTTCGCGTGCATGCGTGGCGCGGCGGTAGGAGAAATACTCCGCCTCGCGCTTGTACGTGCAAAGCCCGCTGTCGATGACCGTGCCGATGCCGAAGCTTTTCATGCGGGCTATCAAGTATGCTGGCAGATCAAACATATAGTGTTCCCTCTTCACTGATTCTGTGAAGTGGATTCTGTTGCCCGCCGAGACTTCAATAAAACGCGCGATGAATTCCGGCCCGACCTCATAGGCGGCCTTTGATATGGTGGGGCCAAGCACCGCAACGATATTTGCCCGCTTGGCGCCCAGCTCCTCCATTTTCAGGACTGTGGCATCGGTGATGCCGGTGAGCGCACCCTTCCAGCCCGCATGGGCGCAGCCAATGACGCCCGCCCTTTCATCGGCAAAAAGAACCGGCCCGCAATCGGCGGTGAGCGTTCCCAGAATCAGGCCCGGAACATTGGTCACCATGCCGTCAACCTTCGGGCGATCATCATGGGGCCAGGGCTTTTTAACGATCATGGCTTCGGCGCTGTGCACCTGGAATGTGGTGGCGATCTGCGGCTCGCTTCCGCCCAGGGCCTTGGCGACCACGCTGCGGTTTCGCACCACGGTGGCGCGGTCGTCGCCCGACCCCAGCCCGCAATTGAGCGAGGCGAAGATGCCAGTAGAATGGCCGCCCTGTCTTCCGAAGAAGCCATGGGCGATGCCGGGTTGCTTGAGTTCGCGGGTGACTATCATGGTGTCCCGAAAGGATAGGGCATTGGAAGGTCTGCCGATGTTGCTACCATGACTTTGAAGAGATTGCCCATTTCCGTTTCGCCTGCCAGCCTTGCAACGGCCCGGGCCAGGATCTCCCTGCTGTTCGCATCGGCTTTTGACGAAAGAATGGCAGCCCGCTGCTCCAATCCCATGGCCAGAAGAAAAGCCCGCTGTGTAATGGCGAGTGGGACCGCCGCACCACCCTGGCTGAAAGCCTTGGCAAGCGCCTCGAAATCCACGTGCGAGGTAATGTCGCTCTCTCCCGGCTGGTCGGTGACATCAACATATTCATGGGCCCGCACCGCCTGCAACGTGTCGCCGGGGGCCGTTTGCAGATGGCCATAATCGATAACGAGGGCGCAGCCTTTATACTTAGCAAGACGCTGGCCGATTTCTCGGGCAATGTCGATACGCTGCGGGGCAAATTCAATCACGTCGCCATTGGCCCCTAGCGCATTATCCAGAGCGGCGGGCATGAAGCCCATGCCTTCCGCCCCCACGCAGCGCTCAAGCCACTTGTCATGGCGCTTTTCAAACTGCCGGACGGGAATGGCATCAAAGAATTCATTGGCGATGAGAAGCATGGGGCCACCGGGAATGCTGGCGATGGACTCGTGCCATGTCGCATTCCCAAGTTTTTCCTTCTGCAGCTTGCGCAAGGTCGGACTCATTTCAACCAGGTGAATGCGCGCC
Organism: uncultured Hyphomicrobiales bacterium; assembly: GCA_902826365.1. GTDB lineage: Bacteria > Pseudomonadota > Alphaproteobacteria > Rhizobiales > Aestuariivirgaceae > Aestuariivirga. The sequence goes on from CADEEO010000075.1 coordinate 11,342, forward strand.
GCCTCACGAAAGCCCGGCATGACTTTCGCGGCTTTCAGGATATCGGCCATCAGGGTTCCCCGGCCCGGCCCCAGCTCCACAAGATTGAACTGCGTTGGCCTGCCCACGGCATCCCACGCCGCCGCGCACCACACGCCGATCAATTCGCCAAAGATTTGCGAAATTTCCGGCGCCGTCATGAAATCCCCATGCTCGCCAAAGGGATCCCTGCTCATGTAATAGCCATGCACCGGATGGCCGAGGCACAGCCCCACGTAACGGTCAATCGGCATCGGGCCTTCCGCGGCAATGATCTCGCCGATGATTTTTTCCAGCGGCGTCATGTGGAACGTCGTGAGCGCAACAGCAGCCAGATGCCGATGGCCAGAAGCGGCACCGACAGGATCATGCCCATGGTGACAAAGCCGCCGAAATATCCCAGTTGCGCATCAGGCTCGCGCACAAATTCAACCACGATCCGCGAGACCCCGTAGATCAGCGCATACAGGCCCGCCGCGCGTCCGGGTCTCGTTAAAATCTTGTAGCGGTAAACCGCGTAGTTGATGACCGCGAACAGCAACACGCCTTCAAGCAGGAATTCATAAAGCTGGCTGGGATGGCGCGGCAGCCCTGTCAGATCATTGGGGAACACAAAGGCCCAGGGCAGATATGTTTCCCGGCCATAAAGTTCGCCATTGATGAAGTTGGCCAGCCGCCCGAGGCCAAGGCCAACGGGGGTTGCCGCAGCCCCCAGATCCAGCAGCCGGTCAAGCCCGATGCCGTTGCGCCTGGCATAAATGTAGGACGCGATGATCACGCCAAAAAATCCGCCGTGGAACGACATGCCGCCTTCCCAGACGCGGAAAATATAAAGCGGATCCGACTGTATCTGCGTCCAGCCGTAGAATAGCAGGTAGCCGACCCGCCCGCCCAGCACCACGCCGAGCATGGCCAGGAGAAAGAAATCATCGATCTGCTTTGGCGTGGCCGATGGCGTGGTTCCGGCCCAGAGCTTGGGGTTGGAAACCAGCCGCTTCATGTACCAGATGCCGAAGAGGAGCCCCACGATATAGGCCAGCGCATACCAGCGTACGGCGAATGGCCCGATGGAAAAGAGCACGGGATCAATATTCGGGAACTTCAGCACCGCAAATGTGACCATGGCGGCGGACAGTGTCTGCGTCGCGCCTTGCCGTCAAGTCCGCAAAATGGGTTGGATCAAGCCTCGCGCAGAACGTCGGTCGAAGCCTTGCCGGCGACGTCCAGATGCTTGAGGCCACGCATCCGCCCAAGCATCGATTGCGCCACGAAACGTGCGCCGCGCCATGTGCGCAGACCCATTGACGTGCCTGTCGAAACCCGGTGCAACCATAGGGCCTTTTGCAGGGAATCCGCCTCGCATTGGAGCTTCACCGGATCGGCATAATAATCCGCCACATCGGCGGCTTCGATTGTCTCCTTGCCGAGCCACGTCGGCACATAGGTGGAGCACAGGCGCTGAACGTCGGTGAGAACCTTGTTGGCTCCTGTTCCGGCTGCCGGGCACGAAGTTGAATAGGCATCGCCCACCAGCACGATGCCCGGCCTCTCCGGCGCGTTCATGCGGACGAGATCAATAGGCCGAATGCCGACGTGCCCTTCAATGGTGAACGGTCCGGTAAACTGTGCAAGCCCTGGGATGAGTTCCAGCAGTGCCTCCTTGGGCTGATGGCGGAATTTCCGCAAGCGCGTGTCTTCCATGCCCCAATAGACAAAGAGGTTTGCGCGCATGCCGCCCTGCACCGGGAACACCGTGAGATAGGCCATGGACTGGTCCGGTTTTTCCGGAAAAACCGTAAGCGCCGGAAATGTAAAGGGATGGCCATCTTCGGGTTTCATGTCAAAACCAATGCTGATCGAATGGCAGGGGCTGAGCACCTCGCGCTTGATCTCAAGAAAATCGCGCAAGCCCGGATTCAATCCGGTGGCCATGATCACCAGCTTGGCCTCAATCTCATCGCCCGTGGCAAGCGTGATACGCGGCCGGGCATCGCCCGCAATCCCCGTGACCTTCGTTGCAGCATGGCGGACATTTGCCGGGATCTGCTGCCGCACCGCATTCACCAGATCATGATACATGATGCCGGCGCGACCGCTTGGCTTGCGGTCAACCAGCCGGCCATAACGCACCACCCAGACTTGGCCATCGACGCAAGCCTGCGGCAACACGTCGTCAGCGAGTCCCGTGAGACGCAGCAGCGCCAATTGGGATTCATCAAGCTTCTCGACACGGAATTCCGGGCGCTGTGCCATGTGCGGGTCAATGAGCATCGCATCATGCCCGGCCCGGCCGAGCATGGCCGCCGCTGTGGCTCCCGCAAGCCCGCCGCCAATGATGGCCACATCTGTCGACAAATTGCTCATGTCTCAGCTTTTCGAGACGCAATTTGCGTGATGGATCGGGCCGCCCGCAGCAATATATCCGACTTTTTGACTTTGCCCTTTAGCGCAAGGCCCGCTCGCCAGAGGGGCGCCGCCACTTGGCCCGCTGCCGTAATCGGAATGACCGAGTCATAAAGCGCCTCGGCGTCCTTGCAATAGACCTGCTTATAGGACGCATCGCCGACGCCGAGGTCAAATTTGTTGAAGCCGCGCTCGCAGCACATCCGGATGACATTGGCGAGCAGCAATTCGCCCGGGCTGTAATTTCTGAACTCCGCTCCGGCGATGGAGTTGAACATGCCGCTGAAACGCCCGTCAGCCGCGATGCCGCCGAAGGTGGCAATGATCGTGCCGCCCACCGAGGCGGCGTAGAGTTCGATGATTGTTTCGCCCGTATCGGGATCAATGTCATGGGCTGCGGCCCTGGTGAATTCTTTCACGCCCGCAGCATCGAAGGCATTGCTCAGGCCCTGTTCGCGCATGCGCGCAGCCTTCTGCTGGAAGAAGGCCGCAAGCACCCGGTCAATCTCGGCAGGAGTCCGCGCACGCTGAAAGGCGACGGGCCCAAGCGCCGCAAGCTGCCGCTCCTTTTGCCGGAGCTTCTTGCGCGAGTTGCCGCCCATGCACTCCTTGAGCAGCGCTTCAAAATCACTTTGCAGGTCGCCGGAATAGGCGCGGCTGGCGGACGCCGCGTGCGGAGCGCGAAGCATCGGGTTTTCCACGCCTTCCCAGGTGGCGGGCTGGTTCAGCAGAACGAGAAGATCGAGGCGCGGCCCGTTGTGGCGCAGGCCGTGGAGCAGCGCATTCAATCCGGCGGCGGGTTGCTTCAAATATTCCGGACGCCAGACCGGCAGGTTGAAATTCGTATGCTTGCCACCCATCAAAAACCCGACTTGGAGCGGGCCGACCCGCTTACGAACCAATGGCAGCAGAAGAACGGGCATGCCCGCATCGTCGCGCAGCACCGCGATATGGGGCGAAGCCTTTGAAATGCTTCCGATGTGATCCCACCAGCCCGACATCCAGGAATAATGCTGGTAGCGGCTGCAGATTGCCCCATGCTGTACCATTTCGCGCCACAGGGGCTCAGCCTTCCCGAATTGGGTCAAAACCTCAACCGGCGCCCGCGCCGCGGGGGTAACGGCCGATCTGAGCGCCGGAAGGCCAATGGGTCGCCGCAGCGTATGGGAGTAAGACGGATTTTGCACAGTTCTGGGCCCCAAACAGGTGAAACGGGGCGGCCCCCGGAGGCGGCCGCTTGGCCTTAACAAGGCAAGCCCCATGCCAGTTAACCTTAAATGCCTGCGCCCGGGTAAACGCGGCTATCTGCCGTGGATCAAAGGAAACAAGCCGTTAATCGGCCGGGCAATCAGCCGCGCCGGACAACCGTGACATGGTCCGGATCAAGCGTGGCAAAGACCCGTGCACCCGGCTTGAATATCTTGTGGGTTGGCTGGACCACGAACATCGAACTGTTGGCCGTGGAGATTGTGTATTCCCAGTGCGATCCGAGCTAGGTGGCCTTCTCGACCTTTGCCGGCAGCGAAGCGGCCTTCGATCCCTTGGCTTCGAGCCTGGCACCGCTCGGGCGGAACCCAAGATAAAACCCATCACCCTCATAGCCGCGATCCGCCAATTCGACTGTGTGGCGTCCTAGATCACATTCTAT
>CADEEO010000076.1:0-4232 GCA_902826365.1 uncultured Hyphomicrobiales bacterium
TTGCTGGACGACGTGACAGCAGGGCGCCTCAAAATTGACGAGACCGTGGAAATCAAACCCGAATTGAAAGCACTGCCTTCCGGCACACTGCACCAATTGCCAAATGGAACAAGTTTCACCTTGAATTCGCTGGCCTCGATCATGATGAGGGACAGTGACAACACTGCTTCCGACATGCTGATCAACCGCCTCGGCGCTGACCGCGTGGCTGCTACGCTTGGCTTGCCCTTCATCATGACATTCCATCAATGGTTCATGATGAAGAGCGACAGTGCGTTCTACGACAATTACCGCAATAGCGATGGCGAATCGCGCAAGTCCCTGTTGCAGCAAACGGTGCCTGTAGTCCCTCTGAAGTTTAGTGATTCCTATGGCCATGCCACACCTGAAGCAGGCTGGCACCTTTCCACCCGAAAGCTTTGCGAACTCGCTTCGGGCCTTTCCGATTCGGAATTATTTGATCTTGAAAGCGCTTTTGTTGAATACCCGGAATGGAGCCGTGTGATGTCCAAGGCTGGGGGTGATGAGACCTCCCGCAATGACACCCTATGGGTGAAGCGCCTCGACGGGGAGGTTTTTTGCCTGTCAATGACTTGGAACACCAGTGAGGTAATCTACAACGATCAGCGTTACGTTTTTCTGCTCACATCATTTCTGGAAGCGCTGCGCCGCTTTGACGTGCCGAACAACCGTGTTGGATTGGACCCATTCTGAAAGTTCCCGCAAACCTGTGTTGTTCAAAGATCAAATCGCAAAATTTATTGAATGCTCGATAGTCTTCCGCATTCAAACCTTCACCCACTTCCCATTCTTGGCCGAGGATTTCACGCAGGCCTCAATGAAAGCCATGCCGGCCACGCCGTCTTCAATGCCGGGGAACTGCACGTCCTTGTCCGGTTTTTTGCCGGCGCGCCTGGCTTTGATGGCGCGCGCCACCTCCGTGTAGATATTGGCGAATCCTTCGAGATAGCCTTCCGGATGTCCGGGCGGCACGCGCGTAACCCGCGCCGCCGCCGCGTTTGAACCCGCCCCGCCCCGGGTGATCAGCCGCTTCGGTTCACCGAACGGCGAGCACCAAAGATAGTTCGGATCGGCCTGCACCCATTCCAGCCCGCCCTTGGTGCCATAGACCCGGATTTTCAAACCGTTCTCATGGCCCGGCGCCACCTGGCTGGCCCAGATCATGCCCTTGGCCCCGCCCTTGTAGCGCATCATCACATGCACATTGTCGTCCACCCTGCGGCCCTTCACGAATGTCGTGAGGTCGGCGGAAAGTTCGTCGAGCTTCAGGCCCGACACGAAGCAGCCGAGTTGGTAGGTGTGCGTGCCGATGTCGCCGACGCAACCGCCCGCCCCCGTCCGTGCCGGGTCGGTGCGCCAGGCCGCCTGCTTCTGCCCGGATTTTTCCAGATCCGTGGTGAGCCAGTCCTGCGGATATTCACCCTGCACCACGCGGATGTCGCCAAGCTCGCCGGCGGCCACCATGGCCCGCGCCTGGCGGATCATCGGATAGCCGGAATAATTATGGGTGAGGGCGAAAATCACGTGTCTGTTTTTCGCCAGAAGCTTTTCCAGCGCCAAGGCTTCCTTGAGATTGAGCGACAGGGGCTTGTCGCAGATCACATGAATGCCCGCTTCGATAAAGGCCTTCGCCGCCGGAAAATGCATGTGGTTCGGCGTGACGATGGAAACCGCTTCGATGCCATCGGCCCGCTTGGCCTCAGCCTTCGCCATCTCGCGGAAATCCCCGTAGATACGGTCCGGCGCCAGCCCCAGTTCCTCGCCGGAGGCCTTTGAGCGCGCCGCATCCGAGGAAAGAGCCCCTGCAACAAATTCATAATGATCATCCATGCGCGCCGCCAGGCGATGCACCGCGCCGATAAAAGCACCTTGCCCACCGCCCACCATGCCTAGGCGAATGCGGCCCGTTTTCTTTTCACTTGTTCCGGTGATTGACATGCCCTGTCTCCAACTTGTTTTGTCCTTCGAGGCTCCGCTACGCGTCGCACCTCAGGACGAGGTTTATTTTGTTTCCTCACCCTGAGGCGCCTGCCTGAAAGGCGGGCCTCGAAGGGCCTACAGTCCCAGCAACCGGTTGACCTGCGCCTGATCGGTCTTGCCGCCGGCGAAATCATCGAAGGCTTTTTCCGTGACGCGGATGAGGTGGCTGTCGATGAAGGGCGCACCTTCCGCCGCGCCCTGTTCCGGATGCTTGATGCAGCATTCCCATTCCAGCACTGCCCATGAGGCATATCCGTATTGCGAGAGCTTGGAGAAAATCGCGCCGAAATCAACCTGCCCGTCGCCCAGCGAACGGAATCGTCCGGCGCGGTTGATCCACGGTTGATAGCCCGAATAAACGCCTTGCCGCCCCGTGGGGTTCAATTCCGCATCCTTCACGTGGAAGGCGCAAATGCGCTCGTGATAGATGTCGATGAACGAGAGATAGTCGAGATGCATCAGCACGAAATGCGAGGGATCATAATTGATCTGGCAGCGCTTGTGGCCCTTGAGGGCATCGAGGAACATTTCAAAGGTGGCGCCATCAAACACATCCTCACCGGGATGGATTTCATAGCCCACGTCAACGCCTGCCTCGTCATAAGCATCAAGAATCGGCTTCCAGCGCTTGGCCAATTCGCCGAAGGTAGTTTCAATCAGGCCCTGTGGGCGCTGCGGCCAGGGATAGACATAGGGCCAGGCGAGCGCCCCGGAAAATGTCACTGAAGCCTTGAGCCCAAGATTTTTTGAAGCCTTGGCGGCCAGTATCAATTGCTCGACCGCCCATTTCTGCCGCTCCTTGGGCTTGCCGTGAACCGCCGCCGGCGCGAATGCGTCAAAGGCCTCGTCATAGCCCGGATTGACCGCCACAAGCTGGCCCTGCAAATGCGTTGAGAGTTCGGTGATCTCCACGCCATTCGCGTGGGCCACGCCCTTCACCTCGTCGCAATAGGTCTTGGATTCCGCCGCCTTCTTGAGATCGAAAAGCCGGCCATTCCAGGTTGGAATCTGCACCCCCTTGTAACCCAGCGAAGCCGCCCATTTGGTAATTGAGTCCCAAGAATTGAACGGCGCCGCGTCGCCCGCGAATTGCGCCAGGAAAATCGCCGGGCCTTTGATATTGGTTGCCATGTAACAGCTTCCCCTAGATGTAAGAGTTCAATACGCCTTCGAGATATTCCTGGCGCCCGGATTTCGGCTGTGGATCAAGCCCGGACTTGTGCACCCGCGCCGCGATCTTATCCAAACTTTCCTTGCCCGCAAGCATCGCCTGGTTCGCAGGCTCCTCCCATTTGCCATAACGCTTGGCCACCGCCTTTTCCATCTTGCCGTCCTTCACCATCTGCGCCGCGATGAGAAGCCCACGGGCGCAGGCATCCATGGATGTCACATGGGCATGGAGCAGGTCGTCCGGGTCAATCGACTGGCGCCTGATCTTGGCATCGAAATTCATGCCCCCGGTGGTGAAGCCGCCGGCCTTCAGGATTTCGAACATGGTGAGCGCCACTTCTGGAATGTTCATGGCGAACTGGTCCGTATCCCAGCCCAGCAGATAATCGCCACGGTTGATGTCAAGCGAGCCAAACACGCCAAGTGCTGCCGCCAACGCAATTTCATGCTCAAAGGTATGGCCCGCCAGAATGGCATGGTTCTGCTCAAGATTGAGCTTCACATCATTCTCAAGCCCGTAGGATTTGAGCAGGCCATAGATCGAGGCCGTGTCGTAATCATACTGGTGCTTGGTGGGTTCCTTCGGCTTGGGCTCGATGAGGATCGGCCCCTTGAAGCCAATCTTGTGCTTGTACTCGACAACGAGCGAGAGGAAGCGTCCCGCCTGTTTCAGTTCCTGCCCGATATTGGTGTTGATCAGCGTTTCATAGCCTTCGCGCCCGCCCCACATCACATAATTCTCGCCGCCCAAACCCTTGGTCACATCAAGGCAATGCTTCACCTGCGCCGCGCAATAGGCGAAGATATCCGGGTCCGGATTTGTGGCGGCACCCGCCATGAAGCGCCGGTTGGAGAACATGTTGGCGGTGCCCCAGAGCAATTTCTTGTTGGCCTTGGCCATCTTGCCTTCAAGGATATTGGCGATTGCCGTTACATTGCTGTTGAACTCTTTCAGCGATTTGCCTTCCGGCGCAATGTCGAGATCATGGAAGGTGAAAAAGTCGACGCCGAGCAGCCGCAGCGTTTCGAACATCACATCGGCTTTCATCGCCGCCGCCGCC
>CADEEO010000076.1:4332-15196 GCA_902826365.1 uncultured Hyphomicrobiales bacterium
GCCGAGCAGCCGCAGCGTTTCGAACATCACATCGGCTTTCATCGCCGCCGCCGCCATCGGGTCCGCCATATGATGCCACTGGCGGTTGAAGGTCTCGCCGCCAAACGGATCGGTTCCCGGCCAGCACAGGGTGTGCCAATAGCACACCGCAAAGCGCAGGTGCTCCGCCATGCTCTTGCCCAGCACTTTCTGTTTCGGGTTGTACCAGCGATAGGCCAGGGCATTCTTGGACTCCGGCCCCTCATATTTGATGGGATCGGTGATCGAATAAAACTTGGTCATGGCCGGTTGATCTCCTTTATCGCTGGATAAATTCTCTGGTAGCGCCCGTAGGCATCTTCATAAGCGGCCCTGGCCTTCGCCTCGGGCCGGATGGTTCTGGCAATTTTGGGCGGCGTGCAGACCGACCTGTAGGAAGCGCCTGTTGCCGCCATCAGCCCCAGACGGGCGGCGCCAAACGCCCCGCCCACATCGCCGGACGCCGGCAGATCGACCGGAACACCCAGCGCCGTGGCAATGATCCGGAGCCAGAGCTCGGACTTCGTGCCGCCGCCCACTGCCATCACGCGCTTTACACTCGTGCCCGCATCCTGCAGGGCCACAAGGCTGTCGCGGAAGGCAAAGGCCACGCCATCAAGCACCGCATGGGTCATGGTCCTGGCATCCGTCTCATGGCCAAGCCCCATCATCAGGCCGCGCACTTGGGCGTCACCCACCGGCGTGCGCTCGCCCGAAAGATAGGGCAGGAACAGCGCCGATGAAGGCCCGGAAAGTTTTGTGCCCAAGGCTTTGGTGAGCTGCGGCGCAGGCGTTCTGAGCACGCCCGCCAGCCATTCCAGGCTGGCCGTTGCCGAAAGGATAACTCCCATCTGGTGCCACGTGTCGGGAACCGCATGGCAAAAGGCATGAACCGCCCGGGCCGCATTGGGGCTGAACCTGTCGTTGGAAACGAACATGACGCCCGACGTGCCGATCGACACAAAGGCTGCCCCGTCGGTGACCGCGCCAATGCCGCAGGCCGAAGCCGCGTTGTCGCCGCCGCCCCCCGCCACCACCGGGCGCTTCGGCATGCCCCAGGCCTTGGCCACCGCGGCTGTGAGCCTGCCAGTCGCGTCAGTGCCTTCGCAGAGGCGGGGCATCTGGTCCCGCCGCATGTCGGTCGCCCGCAGCAGGTCATCCGACCATTGGCGCTTTGCCACGTCGAGCCAATAGGTGCCCGACGAGTCCGACATGTCGGAGGCAAATTCACCCGTCATGCGGTAGCGGATATAGTCCTTGGGCAGCAGAACCTTGTCGACCGCGTCAAAAACCCGGGGCTCATGTTTCTTGACCCAGACCAGCTTGGGCGCGGTGAAGCCTGCCAGCGGAATGTTGCCGGATATCGCAAGCGCCCTGGGCTCCCGCGCCAGAATGTCCTTGCACTCCTGGAACGAGCGCGCGTCGTTCCACAGGATGCAAGGGCGCAGCACATGGCCAGCCTTGTCAATCAGCGTGGCGCCATGCTGCTGGCCGGACAGGCCAATGCCATCGACGGCGGCAATGGCCTTGGGCTTTGACTTGCGCAGGGTTTTGACCACCGCATGGGCCGCCTTCCACCAGTCTTCCGGCTTCTGCTCGGACCAGCCGTCGTGCGGCCGCGAAACTTTCAGCGGCGAACTGGCCGTGCCGATAATCTTTTGCCTGTCGTCAATCAGCACGCCTTTGACGGAAGAAGTTCCAAAATCAAGACCGAGATACATGGGGGTTGCTTTCTAGGGAAGATTGTCGCGCACGAAGATATCGATGCGGATGTGCTCCATCGCTTCGATGAGGGGAGTCCGGTCGGCCTTGGCCATCAGCACGCGCACCGCGCTGCGCACCTCATGGCCCGCGTTCTGGTTGATGATCACGTCGATGGTGCCGTCAACCAGGGCGCGGCGCGTGTGGTCCGTGAGTTCATGGGCAATGTAGGTGACCTGATTTTGCCGCCCGGCATTTTCCAGCGCCGTGACGATGCCGCGCGCCCCAGCCCCCACATTGTAGATGCCAACAAGATCGGGATGGTCGGCAAGCATTTGGGCAGTGACTTTTTCGACCCGTTGCCAGTCATCGCGCGATTCCAGAACGGGGAGAATGATGAGATGCGGAAATTCATGCAGCATCACCTGTTCAAAGCCAAAGCGCCGCTCAATGTGGTCCCGGAGAGAAAGTGAGCCCGCGATCAGCCCAACCTTGCCGTTCTTGTTGCCGAGATACCGCCCCATCAGGGTCGCGGCGGTCCGCCCCGCGCTCGAATTATCTATCCCTGCATAATGGGAACGCTTTGAACTCGGTACGTCGGACACCAGCGTGACCACTGCAACGCCACGCTCCACCAAGCCATTGATGGCTTCCCGCACCCGGGGATGATCGAGGGCCACCACGGCGACGCCATCATAAATATCGCCGATGCTGTCCAAGGTTGCGGCCAGCGTTGCTGCGTCAAACACATCGGTGAGCCGGAGATCAATGTGGACGCGTTCCGAAACCATGCGGGAGGCGTTGGCGCGCACCTCCTCGCCAAGTTCGATCATGAAGCTGTTGTTGCCTTCCGGCAGCACGAAGCAGAAGCGGTATTCCTGGCCCTTGGCCAGGCGCGCCGCCAGCCTGTCGGGTTGATAGTTGAGGAGGCGGATGGCTTTTTCGACGCGAAGCGCGGTTTGCGGCCGCACCGCCGCGCGCCCGTTCAACACCCGGTCAACCGTTGCAACACTGAGGCCTGCCTCGAGGGCCACGTCTTCAATGGTAACTCTAGCCATGGCCCATATGGACTCCGCGCCGGAATTTTGTCAATTCCTGATAGGCGTCTATCAAGGCTTGTCTAGCAGGGTGAAATGCCGTTAACGGCGAGGTACGCCGAGTACAGCGAAGTGGTCCCGCAGATGAAGAGGCGGTTCAGCCTGGCGCCGCCGAAACAGACATTCGCCACCAGTTCGGGAATGAGAATCTTGCCAATCAACGTGCCGTCGGGAAGGTAGCAGTGCACCCCGTCGCCGGCGCTGGTCCAGATGCGCCCATCCCGGTCCACCCGGAAACCATCGAACAGGCCTGACGTGCAATCGGCAAAGACTTTGGACTTGCCCAGGGCCTGGCCGCTTTCCTTCACGTCAAAGCGGCGGATATGTTTGTTGCCGTTATGTTTATGGCTGGCGCCCGTGTCGGCGATGTAGAGATATTTCTCGTCCGGTGAAAAGGCCAGGCCGTTTGGCTTGTCAAAATCAACGCAGACAGGGGTCACTTCGCCGCTCATCGGATCAATCCGGTAAACATTGTTGTTGCCGATTTCACTTTCGCCCTGCTCGCCTTCATAGTCCGTGAGGTGGCCATAGGGCGGATCCGTGAACCAGATCGAGCCATCCGATTTCACCACCACGTCATTGGGAGAATTGAATCGATTGCCCTCATAATTGTCGGCAAGAATGGTGATCGAGCCATTATGCTCCGTGCGCGTCACGCGCCGCGCCAGGTGCTCGCAGGAGACCAGGCGGCCTTCCCGGTCCACCGTATTGCCATTGGAATTATTTGCCGGGTTGCGGAAAACCGACATCGAGCCATCGGTTTCGTCGTAACGCATCATGCGGTTGTTCGGAATGTCCGAAAAAACGAGATAGCGGCCGGCCGCGAACCAGACCGGCCCCTCTGCCCAGCGCGCCCCAGTCCAAAGACGCTCGACCCGCCCATGCCCGGTCAGGCATTCATTGAAACGCGGATCGATAGCTTCAAAGCCCGTGCCTTCCGGCTCCCCATAGAACATCTGCTACTCCCATTTGATTTTTTATTTGTCTTACATAATTGATAACAAACAAAGTTCGGAAGCGAAAGGGCCGGGCTGGCGGGAATGCTGCCTCTCCGTGCCCATGGCGCCCACGCCAAAGTTGTGGCAACAAACGCGACATGCACCATGGAGTTTTAAGTCCAATGCCGCCAAGGCCTTCCACCTCGGTTTTCTGAGATGCTCAAAGGCGCGGTCATTGTCATGGGGGTGACGAGTTGCGGCAAGACCAGCGTGGGCGAAGGCCTGGCTGCGGCATTGAACTGTCCCTTCATCGAAGGCGACAAGCTTCATCCCGACTCCAACATTACAAAAATGTCAGCCGGGACACCATTGACTGACTCTGACCGCTGGCCTTGGCTGGAGATCATCGGCAAGGCCATGAAAGCCGAATGCGATAAGGGGCACGGCGTTGTCGCCTCCTGCTCGGCGCTGAAGAAAGTCTACCGGCAAAAACTAGCCGAAGCCGTGGAACAGCCAATTACCTTCATCCATTTATATGGCAGCCGCGACCTGCTGGAGGCGCGCATGGCGGAGCGCAAGGGCCATTTCATGCCGACATCATTGCTGGACAGCCAGCTTGCGACCATTGAAGTTCCAGGACCCGGCGAGACAGCGCTCCATCTCGACGTGATCCTGCCGGTTGACGAGTTGGTGAGACGCTCTAAAGCCTATTTGACCAGTAACAAGGATTGAGGATCTGAACATGTCACAAGCGGAAATCGGCCTCATTGGCCTTGGCGTCATGGGCTCCAACCTTGCGCTCAACATTGCGGAAAAGGGAAACCGTATCGCGGTGTTCAACCGCACCACCACCAGGACCGATGCTTTCATGGCTTCGGCAGGAAATCTTGCCGCCGAACTCGTTCCGGCGAAAACCATGGAAGACTTCATTGCCAGCATCCGCCCGCCGCGTCCGGTGATCATCATGGTGAAGGCCGGTGAGCCCGTGGATGAACAGATTGCCGTGTTGAAAAAACTCATGGCCAAAAATGACATTATTATCGACGCGGGCAACGCCAATTTCAGGGATACCATGCGCCGCTTCCGGGAACTTGAAGGAATCGGCCTGACCTTTATCGGCATGGGCGTATCGGGCGGCGAAGAGGGCGCGCGTCATGGTCCTTCCATCATGGTGGGCGGAACGCCTGAGTCCTATGCGCGGGTTGAAAAAGTTCTCATCGCCATCTCAGCGAAATTCAAGGGCGATCCTTGCTGTGCCTGGCTTGGCCCCAATGGCGCCGGCCATTTTGTGAAAACCATCCACAACGGCATTGAATATGCCGACATGCAAATGATTGCCGAAATCTACGGCGTGCTGCGTGACGGGCTGGGCATGAAACCCAAGGCCATCGGCGAGGTCTTCGCCAAATGGAACAAGGGCCGGCTCAATTCCTACCTCATCGAAATCACCGCCGCCGTGCTGGCCGCCAATGATCCCAAAACCGGTGCGCCGATTGTCGATGTGATCTTGGACTCCGCCGGCCAGAAAGGCACCGGCCGCTGGGCCGTGATCGAGGCGCAGATGATGGGCGTGCCAGCTACCGCCATTGAAGCGGCCGTTGCGGCGCGCAGCCTCTCCGCCATGAAAAAGGAGCGGGTGACCGCCTCGGCCGTATTTACAAAGGCTGGCTCGAATTCATTGGGCGATCCCAATTCCCTGATCGACAAACTGGAGCTTGCCCTCTTTGCCGGAAAGATCGCCGCCTATGCCCAGGGCTTTGCGGTGATGGAAGCGGCCTCAAAGGAATTCTCCTGGAACCTGCCCATGGCCACCATTGCCCGCATCTGGCGTGCCGGCTGCATCATCCGCTCGCAATTCCTTGATACCATCGCTTCAGCTTTCGAACAGAACAAGGGCCTCAGCAATCTTCTGCTCGCCCCCGATTTCGTCACCATGATGCAGGGCGCCACCCCCGCGCTCCGCCATATCGTGGCCCGCGGCGCCCAGGAAGGCTTGCCGCTTCCGGCTCTCTCGTCGGCGCTCGCTTATTTCGACAGCTACCGCCAGGCGCGCGGCACCGCGAATCTCATCCAGGCCCAGCGCGATTTCTTCGGCGCCCACGGCTTCAAGCGCCTGGACGCGGAAGGCGATTTCCACGGCCCCTGGGGCAGCGGCAATTGACAGGCTAAACCGCCTCGTTCATGACGGGGCACTGGTTCCGGAGTGATCAATGTCCCTGCCAAAACGGCTTCTCGATGGCTATGCGAATTTTCGCAAAGGTCGCTACGCGTCCGAATCGGAGCGCTATCTCAAATTGGGCGAGGGCCAGCAGAAACCCACGATCATGATGATCGCCTGCTGCGATTCCCGCGCCGCCCCTGAAACCATTTTTGATGCCGGCCCCGGCGAAATGTTCGTGGTGCGCAATGTCGCCAATCTCGTGCCGCCCTATACCCCCGATGGCGGACACCATTCCACCAGCGCGGCGCTGGAATTTGCCGTTCTCTCGCTCGGCGTTCAGCATCTCGTCGTCATGGGCCATGGCCGCTGCGGCGGCATCCGCGCCACGGTGAGCGAAGCCGGGCCGTTGAGCCATACGGACTTTATCGGAAGCTGGATGCGCCCGATCAAGGACGTGGCCCGCGCCGTTCCCCACAGCGGTGATGCTGCCCTGCATGAACGCCATATCGAGCGCGCCTCCATCGAGCATTCCATTGCCAATCTCCGCACTTTCCCGTGGATCCGCATGAAGGAAACCCGCAAGGAGCTTTCGCTGCATGGCAGTTGGTTCGATGTCAGCCTGGGCGAGCTTCATGTTTACGACGAGCGCCTGGCTGCTTGGGAATTGATCGCCGGCTGAGAGGCGTCCTGCCGAACTTCAAAAACTAATTTGATGTATTGTCTATATATCATATAGTCTCGGCAGGTTTTGGAGTTTTCTCCCTATGCGGATTGCATCTTACAGCGATTTTGCGCTTCGCCTCTTGATGTACGCGGCGGTCAAGCACCCCGCTTATGTCACGATCGCCGAAGTATCGAAGGCCTACGGCATTTCGAAGAACCACCTGATGAAAATAACCCACGAGCTGGCGCTCGCCGGCTACCTCGATACTTTGAGGGGCCGCAATGGCGGCCTGCGCCTCGCCAGGCCCGCCAGGGAGATCAATGTGGGTCACGTCGTGCGTCTCACGGAAACGGGCTCGGCATTGGTGGAATGCTTCGATCCGGCAACCAATCGCTGTGTGATCACGCCGGCTTGCAAGCTGAGGCATGTCCTGCACGATGCGCTGGAAGCTTTTTTCAGGTCGCTGGAGAAAACCACCTTGGCCGACCTGGTAAATGACCCGCGAAGCCTTGCAACGCTTTACCGCACCAAAGCCTGAAGTCCCCGCAGGCCTGCCAAACTGACGCACCCGGCGGCTTTTTATAAAGATGTACTTGAAATACATTTGATGGCGATTATTATAGAGCTTGTTAGGTTCAATGTATCGAGGCCGACAGGGCCAGCCATCAAAAGCAAGGGGTTTAAGCCATGAAATTGTTTGTTTTCGCAGCTTTAAGCATGGGCATTTTGGCCGGAACGGCGCTCGCCGACGGCGATATTGCCAAGGGCGAGAAGGCCTTCAAGAAGTGCATGGCTTGCCACACCGTGACCGGAACAACCAATAAGGTTGGGCCGCACCTGGTGGGTGTCGTTGGCCGCAAGGTCGCAGCCGTTGAGGGTTTCAAATATTCGGACGCCATGATGGAATATGCCGCGACTGGCGCTGTCTGGGACGAGGCTGCGCTGGCGGCGTACCTTGAAAATCCCAAGGCCGTTGTCGCCAAGACGAAGATGGCCTTTGCAGGAATCAAAAAGGAAGATGAACGCGCCGATCTGATTGCTTTCCTGAAAAGCAAGATGTGATCAATTCACCGGCCCCGAAAGTCCGGGCGTTGACATGGCGCGCGGCAAATCCGTGAAAGTGAAATCGCAGTTCGTTGGTCACAAGAGGAGAAACACATGCTGAAGTTGTTCAGGTCCATATGCGGAACGGCGGTCATTGCCGCCGGGATGGCAACCGCGGCCAGCGCCGAAGCAGTGGTGCAGGTCACCTTGATCGGCAAGGCCGGCACGATGGATTTCAGCAAATCCCTGAACTTCGGCATGGGCATGCACGGCGACATGAAGAAAGCCCTGATGGGCGTCAACGTCAATCCAAAGCTGGTGCCCCGTGGCACGGTGAAATTCAATGTCACCAATCTGGGCAGCGCGTTGTTGCACGAAATAATTCTGGCCGAGGTGAATGATGAGAATGAACTGCTGGCTTATGACTTGGCTAAGAACATGGTGGACGAGGAAACCATCCAGACCCTGGCGCAAGTCGCCGAAATAGCCCCCAGCAAGTCAGCGTCGTTCACGCTGGAGTTGAAGCCGGGAAAATACCTTCTTTATTGCAACTATGCTGGCCATTACATGGCGGGCATGTGGACGGTGATCGAGGTGAAGTAGCCGGCCGCCACCGGCTGCCGCCAAGCGGAAAATTCCAACACGCACGGTAATCCATAAACCAAGGAAAAAATCATGGCTGGTCTTCAATCGCTTAGCATCCCCACATTGTCACGCCGCGTTCTACTGGCTGCAACGGCAGTGGCCGCGGTGGGCGCCGCCAAGGCCTCTGCCCAGGAAGCCCCGGCCGAAAAAGTTGACATTTCGTCCCTGCCGCGCGTCAAGCAGGCCATGGTTGCGCCGCCGTTTCTGCCCGAGCATGAACAGGTTGCGGTGGGCGGGCCGAAGATTGTTGAGGTTACCTTCACGATCGAAGAAAAAAAGATGGTCATTGACGAGGATGGCACGGAAGTCTGGGCCCTGACCTTCAATGGCTCGGTGCCTGGCCCGATGATCGTCGTGCACGAGGGCGATTATGTCGAGCTCACGCTCAAGAATCCCGAAACCAACCTGATGGAGCACAACATCGATTTCCATGCCTCGACGGGAGCCCTTGGCGGCGCCGCGCTGACCAGGGTCCTGCCAGGTGAACAGGCGGTATTGCGCTGGAAGGCGGTCAGGCCCGGCGTGTTCGTCTATCACTGCGCGCCGGAGGGCATCATGATTCCCTACCATGTGGTGCATGGCATGAATGGCGCCGTCATGGTGCTGCCGCGGGGCGGCCTCAATGACGGCAAGGGCAACCCGCTCAAATATGACTTGGCCTACTACATTGGCGAGCAGGACTATTATATTCCGCGCGATGAGCAGGGCGCCTTCAAGAAATACGAAACGGCAGGCGAAGATCTGTCTGAAAGCCTTGATGTGATGCGGACCCTGACGCCGACCCACGTGGTCTTTAACGGCGCAGCCGGTGCGTTGACCGGCGACGGGGCAATGAAGGCCAAGGTCGGGGACAATGTTCTCTTCATCCATGCCCAAGCCAATCGCGATACGCGGCCCCATCTTATTGGCGGCCATGGCGACTATGTCTGGACCACCGGCTCCTTTGCCGATGCGCCGGTGACCGGGCGTGAGACCTGGTTTGTCTGCGGCGGATCGGCAGGTGCCGCAATGTACAGGTTCCGCCAGCCCGGCATCTATGCCTACGTCAACCACAACCTTATCGAGGCGGTGATGCTGGGGGCAACGGCCCATGTGGTTGTCGATGGCGAATGGGATGACGACCTGATGATGCAGGTCTCCAAGCCAGGGCCAATCAGCGGGTAGCCAACGGAAATGATCAGGTCCGCCACGGCGTTTGTTGTTATGGCGTTGGCGCTGAACTGGCCAGGCGCGGCCCGCGAGGTTGGCCCTGGGATGCAAATGGTGCCCGTCGCGGTTGCCGGGCAAACCCTGCAGGTTTCACGTCATGAAGTCACCGTCGAGTCCTGGCGGCAGTGTTTCACCGACGGAGCTTGCTCGCATATGCCGGTCAATTCCTCTGTTTCAGGCCAGCTGCCCGTGACCGGCATCAACTGGCTTGACGTGAACGAGTATCTCCGCTGGGCCAATGCTGACGGGGGCGGAGGCTTGCGCCTGCCGACACTTGAGGAATGGCGGGTGATTGCCCGCTCGCTCGCCCATGAAACATCTGCGCCATTGTTCACCGATCCGCGGCTTGCCTGGGCTGCGGACTATGGGCGGAAGGCCGCGCCATCCGGCCCGCCGCGTGCCGTTGGCTCATTCTCGACAACGCCCGAAGGCATTGCAGACCTCGATGGCAATGTCTGGGAATGGACCTCAAGCTGCGCCAAGCCCGGGTTCGGCGAGCTGTGCCCCGCCTATGTGGCCGCGGGCGAACACGAGGCGGCGGTCTCGATATTCGTGCGTGATCCGGCTTCCGGTGGTTGCGCCACGGGAGCACCGCCGGCGCATCTGGGTTTCAGGCTGGTGGCCGATGGCCCGGAGCCATCTACCTGATCATGTAAACCTTGCGGATGGTTTCATGCACCTTGCAGGTGCCGCGCCAGTCCTTCGGGAAAAAGGCAACGGTGTCCGGCACGATCTCGATCACCTCGCCCGACTCATGGGTATAGGTGCAACGCCCCAGCAGGAAATGGCAGAACTCGTCGCTGGTCACATGGCAGTTCCAGTAGCCCGGCGTGCAAATCCAGATGCCGCTTTCGCTTTGCCCGTTGGGGCCCTTGAAGATCACCACGCCGCTGGTGCGCGATTCCCCCTCGATCATGGTGGGAATCACCCCCCAGTCCTTGAACGGACCGTTATAGGTGGCGGGATTATTCAGGTGCGGTGCGGAAGATGTCAGGTTCATTTTATCTCAACATGTAAACATTGCGCATGGTCTGGTGAACGGTGCAGGTGCCTTTCCAGCCCGCCGGAAACAGCACCATGGTTCCGGCGGTCACCTCGATAACGTCGCCGCTTTCGTGAGTGTAGGTGGCGCGGCCCGAAACGAAATGGCAGAGTTCATCGCGGGGGATTTCCAGCGGCCAGGTGCCCTCCGTGCATTGCCACAGGCCCACTTCCGGCTGGCCGTCCGGCCCCTTGTGCAGCAGCACCCCGTCATTCTTCGTGTTTCCCGCAATCTGCTTGCGCTGATGACCCCAATCCTTCAGCGGCCCTGCCAATTTTCGCAGGCCGTCCAGATGCGGGGCGGGACCGTCGAGGTTTGTCTGGCTGAGGAGATCCTGCGCCTGGT
>CADEEO010000077.1:0-3304 GCA_902826365.1 uncultured Hyphomicrobiales bacterium
CCTCGCTCAGTGGGCCCCTGTGCATGCGCAACCGCAACGCTAACCTCAAGTTCTCCGTTGCGCGTACGATCTGTGGCGACCGCGCGCTGCCGAAGCTTTGGCCGGTTTCCGCGATGCGCGCGAACAGCGCATCCACCGCCGCTTTGTTGGTCGCGAGGTCCGCCGCGCCGTCAGCGGTTGCGGCGTAGAGCTTCTTCGAACCGTCGCTCGCTCGCAGTTCCGCCAGGCCCATATCTTCGAGCATGGTCAGCAACGGATAGATGACGCCCGGGCTCGGCGCATAGGCGCCGCCAAATTTCTCTTCAATGGCGCGGATCAGGTCATAGCCATGGCGCGGCTTCTCCGCTATGAGCGCAAGCAGCACAAGGCGCAAGTCGCCATGCCCGAACATGCGCGCCCCGCGCCCGCCAAACCCGCCTGATCCACCACGGCCAAAGCCGCCCGGCCCCCGGCCAAAACCGCCGCCGCGCTCACGTGGGCCGCAGTCATGCTGCATCGCCGACCGGCCACCGCGGCCAAACATATGATTTCCTCTAAACATTCGTTACTCCTTTAAATAATATCTTAAGTTCGTACTTAAGATATATCTTAATATCAGATTGTCAAGCCCTCTCTCGCAGAAATTCACCGCCCTAGCCTTCCCGGTTGAGGTTTGCTAACTCCCGCGCACACACAATTAAGGATTTTTCCGTGGCCGCTTCCCCCTCCATGACCGTCATGATCGCCGCCGTCCGCAAGGCCGCCCGCGGCGTCCAGCGCGACTTCGGCGAACTCAGCAATCTGCAAGTCTCCGTCAAGGGACCCGGCGATTACGTGACCGCCGCCGACAAACGCTGCGAAAAAGTGCTGCGCGCCGAACTGGAAAAAGCCCGCCCCGGCTATGGCTTCCTCATGGAGGAGTCCGGAACCGTGATCGGCACCGACCCGGACCACCGCTTCATCATTGATCCCATCGATGGCACCACCAACTTCATGCATTCGCTGCCGTTTTTCGCCATCTCCGTGGCGCTCGAGCGCAAGGGCGAAATCGTCGCCGCCGTCACTTACAATCCGATCTCCGATGAACTCTTCACCGCCGAAAAAGGTGCAGGCGCCTTCCTCAACAACAAGCGCCTGCGCGTTGCCAGCCGCACTGACATTCATGAAGCCCTCATCGGCTGCGGCATTCCCCACCGCGGCAGCGAGGGCCAGGCTGATAACCGGGCCGAAATCGCCCTGGTCCAGGCCAAGGCCATCGGCATTCGCAGGCTCGGCTCCGTAACTCTCGAGCTGGGATACATTGCGGCGGGCCGCCTCGACGCCTTCTGGGAGCGCAATCTGAAACCGTGGGACTTGGCTGCCGGAATCCTGCTCGTCCGCGAAGCCGGCGGCTTCACCAGCGATTGCGATGGCGAAGCAAGCCCGCTTCAAACCGGCAACATCATCGCCGCCAATGCCGACCTGCTCCCCCAACTCAAAAAAGAACTCGCCGCCGCCAAAAAAACCACTGGCGCGTAAATTATTTCCGCAAATCCCAATCAATGGGATCCTGGCCATTGGCAATCAGAAATTCATTAGCTTTGGAAAACGGCCGCGAACCGAAAAAGCCATTATGCGCCGACAGCGGCGATGGATGCGCCGAGGCCAGCACCAGATGCCGCTGGCGGTCAACGAAAGCCGCCTTCCGTTGGGCATACGAACCCCACAGGATGAAGACTACGGGCCGCGGCTGGTCATTCACCAACCGGATCACCGCATCCGTGAAGCGTTCCCAGCCCTTGCCCTGATGCGAAGCCGCCAGCCCCGCCTCCACCGTGAGAACCGCATTGAGCAGCAGCACGCCCTGCTTTGCCCAGGCCTCAAGGTTTCCATGGGATGGCGGCTCAAGGGCAAGATCGCTTTTCATTTCCTTGTAGATATTGATGAGCGACGGCGGTGGCCGCACCCCCGGCTTCACCGAAAAGCAAAGCCCATGGGCCTGCCCCTCCCCGTGATAGGGATCCTGCCCCAGGATCACCACCCGCACCTGTTCAAGCGGCGTCACATCAAGTGCGTGGAACCACTCGGAACCCTTGGGAAAAATCCGTTTGCCCCTGTCCCGCTCGGCGACCAGAAATTCCTTCAGCGCCGCCATGTAGGGCGCATCGAACTCCGCCTGAAGCGGCGCCTTCCAGCTTTCATGCAGCGTGACCATGCCTATTCTTGGCGGATGTGCCGCCGGTCAGGCAAGAAAAAAGCCGTGGGGATTTTCCACGGCCTTTAAAATTCGAAATTTGAACTGGCTTAGAACGCGCCGCCAGCACCGGCTCCGCCGCCTGCGCCAAAGCGCTTGGGCTTCTCGATCTTCTTGGGCATCGGCAGCAGGCCTTCGCGCTGCAGCTTCTTGCGGGCCAGCTTGCGGGTGCGGCGCACCGCTTCCGCCTTCTCGCGGGCCTTCTTCTCCGATGGCTTTTCAAAATGCCCGCGCAGCTTCATCTCGCGGAAAATGCCCTCGCGCTGCATCTTTTTCTTGAGAACTTTCAGGGCCTGGTCGACATTGTTGTCACGGACTACGACTTGCAAGTGCTACCTCGAATTTGGTCAAAGTTGAATTGGTTTAAAACGGAATCCCTATTGGGAGTTCCCAAAAGTGGGCGTGGCGTACCACAGCCTGTCATCCCTGTCGAGGGGTCAGCACGTTTATATGGCCCATTTTCCGCCCCCGCCGAGCTTCCGCCTTGCCGTAGAAATGCACGCCTGCATGGGCCGAAGCCCCATATTCCGCCCATCTGGCGGCTTCCCCGCCCAAAATATTGTGCATGACCACGTTGGAATGGCGCTCGGTGGAGCCCAGCGGCCAGCCGCAAATGGCCCTGATATGCTGCTCGAATTGCGAAACCAAACAGGCATCCTGGGTCCAATGGCCGGAATTGTGCACCCGCGGCGCAATCTCGTTAACAATGAGTTTCGAGCCTGAAACGAACATCTCAATGCCCATCACCCCCACATAGTCCAGCGCCCCGATGATCGTCCGCGCCACCTCGCGCGCCTCTTCCGCCGTGGCCCGGGAAATGCCCGCCGGAACCGTCGAGGTCTTGAGGATGTGATTTTCGTGATGATTCTCCGGAACGTCATAAACCGCGATCACCCCGCCCCAGCCCCGCGCCGCAATCACCGAGATTTCCTTGTTGAAGGAAATGAAGCCTTCAAGAATGGCGGGAGCCTTGCCGATTTCAGCCCAGGCCACGCCGGTCGATGTATCGGCGGAAATCCTGGTCTGGCCCTTGCCGTCATAACCGAAGCGCCGTGTCTTCAGCACCGCAGGCCTGCCAATGCGGGCAATGGC
>CADEEO010000077.1:3404-15093 GCA_902826365.1 uncultured Hyphomicrobiales bacterium
AGCGCCAGCATGCGCCCCAGTTGCCCGCCGCCCAGAATGCCAATCATTGAACCCGGCGCTAAAGGTTTCGCAAGCCGCATCAAGCATCGTCCTTGGGCGTCGTGGCAACCCCTGCCGTCTGCTTCTCGCGCCACGCCTCCAGCCGCTTGGCCAGGGCCTTGTCGCCCAGCGCCAGAACGCTGGCCGCAAGCAGCCCGGCATTGATGGCGCCCGCCTTGCCAATGGCGAGCGTGCCCACCGGAATGCCGGCCGGCATCTGCACAATGGAGAGCAGCGAGTCCTGCCCCGACAGCGCCTTCGATTCCACCGGAACGCCAAACACCGGAAGCACCGTCAGGGCCGCAACCATTCCCGGCAAATGCGCAGCGCCTCCTGCGCCTGCAATGATCACCTTGATTCCCTCGGCCTTGGCGCTCCCGGCAAAATCATAAAGCCGCTTGGGCGTGCGATGCGCCGAAACGATGCGCGAGTCGTGGGCCACGCCCAGCACATCGAGAATCTCCGCCGCATGCTTCATCGTGGCCCAGTCCGACTGGCTCCCCATGACAATGGCAACAGGTGCTTTCAAAATGCCCAGCCTTTCACGCGATAATATTCGGAATAAGCATATTCTCGATCTTTTGTATCTGGTCTTTCAGGTCGAGCTTCATTTTTTTCAGCCGCCGCAGCTGCAGCTGGTCGCCCGTTCCGCTGTCTTCCAGCAGGGAAATGGCCGTGTCGAGATCGCGGTGCTGCTGCAGCAAATTCTGCAGCTTTGACCGAAGTGCTACCTCCTGCAACGTGTCCATAGGCTCCAACCCGCTCCCAAAGCCTTGATTTCAAACCCATTCAACTATGCTCTTGAAAGGCGTTCGACAAGCCCCCAAGTCTATGTCATCATGCTGTCGTTAACTTGAGCACTAGCGGAGGATATTAATGACCCTTCAGGCCCACTTGAGTGAATTGATCTCCAAGCATAGAGCGTTAGAGACGGAATTGGCCGAAGCCATCGCCCATCCGGCCTCCACCGACCAGGAAATCGCCGAAATCAAGCGCCGGAAACTCAAGATAAAGGACGAAATCACCAGGCTCGAAAGCCAACCCCACGCCGCCTGACATACGTTAAATTTAAATTTTGGTGACGCGGGAAGGCTCTCGCCTTTCTGTTGAGGTGGTGATTGCATATCTTTAAATCTCTCCATGGCCGCCCTCCGAGGCGGTCATCTAGTTTGATTGGCCAGTAGGAGTATTCGCATTTGGTCCAGTCCACGCAAAACATTCCTCTTGGCATTGCTTAAGGAAACTTTTGGCGTCAGTAACATTTCTACCAATTCGCTGGGCACCTTCTACAAATCCATCCAAAGTGAAGTCATCCATTTCGCCCGTATTCAATTTTCCTTTTTGAACGACTATGGCTGTAAACAAGGGAAGGCCTTGCGCTTGGCAATGGGCCAAAAGGTTATCCAAATGACCATGCTTGCCGTTCATCAGATGTCGCGCCTTTGACCACGCAATACCATTGGCTTCGGCCAGCTCACCATAACTGATAAATCGTCCCGCTTTAGCGGCATCAACCATTGCACGCATTGACACATGGATGTTCAGGCCACGTCCGAATCGTCGATCTCTCTCCAGAATGAGATTTCGATAGAGATCTGAATCCGTTTTCTTATGCCGCTCGTGATTTGCGATCCAGCTATCGATTTCATCATCAGTTTTTGTGGTAAAATCTACCATCGCGATATTTTATACCTCTTTCGCCTTCTCTCTTAACTTGAACTTCTGAATCTTCCCCGTGCTGGTCTTCGGCAGCTCCGTGAACACCACATATTTTGGCACTTTGAATTTCGCCAGGCCCGTGCGGCACCACTCCAGAATGTCTTCGGCACTCGCCGCCTTTCCCGGTTTCAATTCCACGAAGGCGCAGGGCGTCTCGCCCCATTTTTCGTCGGGCTTGGCCACCACTGCCGCCGCCTGAATGGCGGGATGCTTGTAGAGGCAGTCCTCCACTTCGATGGAGGAAATATTCTCGCCCCCCGAAATGATGATGTCCTTCGAGCGGTCCTTGAGCTGGATGTAATGGTCCTTGTGCATCACGCCGAGATCTCCGGAATGGAACCAGCCGCCCTTGAAGGCTTCCGCCGTGGCCTTGGGATTCTTGAGATAGCCCTTCATCACCACATTGCCGCGGAACATCACTTCGCCCAGGGTCTCCCCATCAGCCGGAACCCGCTCCATGGTTTCGGGATCCATCACGGTCAAATCCTCCAGGGGATGATAGCGCACGCCCTGCCGCGCTTTTTTCTTGGCCCGCCCAGCGCCATCAAACGCATCCCACTCCGCCTTCCAGTCATTCACCGTGGCGGGGCCATAGGTTTCGGTGAGGCCATAGAGGTGCGTGACATCGAAGCCCTGCTCCGCCATGGCCGAAAGCACTGCTTCCGGCGGCGGCGCGGCAGCCGTCATGAACTGCACTGTGTGCTTCAGCTTACGTTTTTCCGTCTCGGGTGCATTCAGGATGGTGGACATCACAATCGGCGCGCCGCAGAGATGGGTGACATTGTGTTCCGCCAGCGCGTTCCAGATCAGGTTCGAGCGCACCCAGCGCAGCGTCACGTGGGTTCCCGCCACCATCGAAATCGCCCAGGGGAAACACCAGCCATTGCAATGGAACATCGGCAGCGTCCAGAGATAGACGGGATGCCTGGGTAAATTCCCCGCCAGCACATTGCCCGATCCCATGAGATAGGCGCCGCGGTGGTGGTAGACCACGCCCTTGGGGTTGCCCGTCGTGCCCGAGGTATAGTTCAGCGAAATCGCCTCCCATTCATCCGCAGGCCAAAGCCACTCGAATTCCGCGTCCCCGCCCGCAAGGAACTGCTCGTATTCGATCGAGCCCAGCCGCTCGCCCTCCACCGGAAATTCCGGATCGACATAATCAACGACAATGGGTTTGTGGCCCTTCATCAGTTGAATCGCATTCTTCGCAAGTGCGGAGAACTCCTTGTCAACAATCAGCAATTTCGTTTCCGCATGGTCCAGGGAAAAGCCGATTGTTGCCGCGTCAAGGCGCGTGTTCAGGGTGTTGAGAACCGCCCCCATCATCGGCACGCCGTAATGGCATTCCAGCATCGCCGGCGTATTGGCCAGGATTGCCGAAACCGTATCGCCCTTCTTGATCCCGGCCTTCACCAGGGCCGAAGCCAGCTTCCGCGCCCGCGCATAGAATACCGCATAGCTCGTGCGGCTCGTGCCATGGATGATGGCTATGTGCTCGGGATAGACTGAGGCCGACCGGGACAGGAACGAGAGCGGCGTAAGCGGCTGGTAATTGGCAGGCGTCTTGTCGAGGTCGACGTCGTAGATGGACATGAAGGCAATCCCTAGGCTGAGAAGGGCCTCATACTGTAAAAATTCACCGCCAAAGTGAAGCTAAACTTTGCTAGGCGCCCGCCGCCAGGGCGCGGTCAAAGTTGCCCTGCGCCGCCGTGCTGTGCCACCAGCGCGCGATCGGCAATACGGCAAACCAGATCACCAGGGTAAGCGCCCAGGCCAGATAGCTGTCCACCGCATAATGCCATCCCAGATGAATGGAGCCGATGAAAACCAGAAAGGCATGAAGGGCAAGAATACGCCCGGCAAAGCGGCTCACCTGGTAGCCCGCAAGCGCATAGAGAAGAGCCGAACCATTGTGCATGGAAGGCATGGCGGAGATGCCTTTGATGACGACCGACTGATCAATGTAGCCCTGCCACAACTCGTCTTGCAGCGGCAGCGCCCAGATTGGGAGCACTTCATTGACGCTGTGCAAATAGGCCATAAGGCCGGCAAAGGGATCCGGCGAAAGTCCCAGCCTGCCAAAAAAGCATGGTCCCACCGACGAGAATCCAACTGCCAGCAGGCTGCCGACAATAATCCACAAGGCGAAGAAACCCAGGAAGAAGCGCGTCCGAAGCTCGCTTGGCTTGTCCGCAAAGGCGAAATACACCCACACCAGCCAGGTGACCAAAAACCACAGGTTATAATTGAAGTTGAGGAGAAGCGTGATGGGGCCATAGCCCAGCAGGGGTTGCAGCCACTCCCAAGGTTGGGCGCCAAAATGCAAAGTCCTGTCCAGATCGGAAAAATACACGTCCCAGGAATAGGGATTCAACATCGGAATAGATGACTTGATGTTCGAAAACACATACATGCAGATCATCATGATCAAGACGATGGGAAGGCCGTTGGCCATTCTTTTTCGGTTGATCAGAAATTGCTTCATGTCCTTCAGCAGAGCCGGGATCGGCCGCTCTGGCTTTACGTATCTTGCTGTATGGTAGAACCGTATGAAGAAGACGCTCAATGGAACAAAAATGCCTGCAATGACAAGGAAGCCAAGCGAGGTTACCAGCAAGTCCGAAACCGGCACATCGGGGCGCAGGCGCAGCAAAAAGCAGAACGCCGTGAAATAGCTGCCAACAATTGCAATAAAAATGGCATGGGCGGAAAAACTTTTCCGCAGCAGGCTGAGAAATCTGTTCGCAGATAAGGCTTCAGTTCCAAAGCTTGCTGCCGCGGCAGGCATGTCCATCTCTCACCACCCTGAATTTTGTTGGCGGCCAATATGTCCAGAACGCCCTTACATTTGGTTAAGTCCTTGGCCCTGCTATGGTAAATGGCGCATTAAGAGCATTCGGCCCGTGCACCCCTGCCCCTGCGCGAACAGGCATTGGTTATTGCCGCGTGCAGCGCTATTCAGGCTCGAAAAACCGGGGATCATCATGAAAACCAATGCGCCGGCCCAGGCAAGCTGGGCCACGTTCACGCTCTTTTTGCTGCATGGAATCATGGTGGGCTCCTGGGTGCCGCACATTCCCCTGGCCAAGGAAAGGCTCGACGTCGGCCCTGGCGTATTTGGCCTGGCGCTCTTGGCAATTGCCGCCGGTGCGGTAACGGCAATGCCGCTGACCGGCGCCATGATCAATCGTTACGGCAGCTCCCGCGTGGCCCTCGTCACCGGCGCCCTGTTCTGCCTTGCCTTCGCCGGCCCGGTCACAGCGCCGGCGCTCATTCCCTTTGCCATCATGGGCTTTCTCCTAGGCGCCATGATCGGCAGCATGGATGTCGCCATGAATGCCCACGGCATCGCCGTTGAAAAGGCGCTGAAGCGCCCGATCATGTCCATGCTCCACGGCGGCTTCAGCGTCGGCGGCATGCTGGGCGCCTTTGCCGGCGCCTGGGCCATGAAACATGTCAGCGAATTCACCCACATCGCGCTTTCCAGTGCTGCTTGCCTCATTTTGCTTTTCATCGCTGTCCAGTTCCTCTTGCCCCGCTCCATCGACAAGGGCCTGTCCGATACCCATTTCGGCTGGCCCACCAGGGCGACCATCGGTTTGGGTCTCCTCTGTTTTCTGGCTCTCATGGCTGAAGGCTCCGTGCTCGATTGGAGCGCCATCTACTTTACCTCGGAATTCAAGGTCGATGCCGGAACCGCAGGGCTGGCCTACGCCTTCTTTTCCGGCGGCATGGCCGCATCGCGTTTCACCGGTGACTGGATACGCTTGAAATTCGGCGCGGTGCACATGGTGGTAGCCAGCGCCCTTCTCACCGCCATGAGCGTGGCGCTCGCCGTGAGCGTTTCGTCATTCTTGACGGCGGTCATAGCCTTCACGTTCGCAGGAATTGGCATCGGCAATATCGCGCCTGTATTGTTTGCCGGCGGCGGAAGGCTGGAGCCGGAGGCGCCGGGGCGCGGCATTGCCGCCGTCACCACGCTTGGTTACGCGGGCTTCCTGGCCGGCCCGCCCCTGATTGGTTTTGCCGCCGAAGTCACCAGCCTCGGCCACGCTTTCTGGCTGGTTGTTTTGTCGGCCCTTGTCATCGCCGCCTTTGGCAACATGGCCCGCTCGGCGGACACTTACTAAGCCGCAGGATTTAAGTTAGGGTCGCACCATGAGCTTCAAGGGAAAACGCGTGATAGTGACCGGCGCCGGGCGCGGCCTCGGCGCGGCTTTCGCTGTGGTGCTGGCCGATGCCGGAGCCGAAGTGATCATGACCGGCCGCAACATGGAAAATCTCACATCCCTGGCCGAATCGATCAAGCTGCGCACCGGCAAACGGCCTGAAACACTGCACATTGATTTGGCCGACATCAGCCAGACCACCCTTGCCGCCAAGAAAATGCGCGACAACGGCACGCCTCTCGATATCCTCATCAACAACGGGGCCCAATGGCTTCCAGGCCCCATGGACAGCCATGATGCCTATGCCATCGCCAACACCGTCACTGGCAATGTGACCGGCACCCTGCTGTTTACCCGCGGACTTCTGCCGCTTCTCGAAAAGTCGGGCGCTGGTGACATCCTGAATATCGTTTCGACCAGCGGCATCCACAATGTGCCGCTGCAGGGAGCCTCCGTTGCCTACATCGCCTCCAAGCATGGCCAGGCCGGGATAACCGACGCCCTGCGCCAGGAGTTGCGTGGAAGGCCTGTGCGCGTAACCGGTATTTACCCGCCCAACATCAGGGACATTTCACCGCTCGACGCCGCCGCCTGGAACGCAGCGCCGCCCGATACCTCATGGCCAACCAACCGCGACATTGTTGAATCAGCGCTCTTTGCCCTGAGCCGGCCGCGCCATCTGACGATAGCCTCCCTCATGCTGGAATCAGACAGCGGAAATTTCCATACCGATTAGGAGACACGCGTGAAACTCAAGAACCGCACCGCCATCATCACTGGCGCGGCCCGTGGCATTGGCCTGAGCTGTGCCGAACGCTTCTGCGCTGAAGGCGCCAATGTCGTCATCGCTGACATTCTGGACGATGTTGGCAACGCCGAAGCCAAGCGGCTTGGCGCGGCCTACCTGCATTGCGACGTTTCAAGTTCCAGCGATGTCCAAGCCACCGTTGCTGCGGTCGTAAAGCAGTTTGGTGGCGTGGACATTCTCATGAACAATGCCGGAATCAGCATTCCAGGTGATTTCCTCGAGATGAGCGAAGCCGATTATGACAAGGTTGTCGATATCAACCTCAAGGGTTCGTTTCTCATGCTGCAGGCCTGCGCCCGGGAAATGGTGAAACAGGTGGCAGCAGGAAAACCGCCAGGCGCCATCATCAACATGTCCTCGGTCAATGACACGCTCGCCATTCCGGCAATCGTCAGCTACTGCATCGCCAAGGGCGGCGTCTCGCAGCTCACCCGCGCAACCTCCATATCGCTCGCCCCGCATGGCATTCGCGTGAACGCCATTGGCCCCGGGTCCATCATGACCGGCATGCTGCAAAGTGTTGTGAGCGACAGCGCCGCCATGGCGCGCGTCATGTCGCGCACCCCCATGGGCCGCATCGGCGAGCCATCGGAGATTGCATCAATTGCAGTATTTTTGGCGAGCGATGAATCAAGCTACGTCACCGGCCAGACCATCTACGCCGACGGCGGCCGCATGCCGCTGAACTACACCATGCCGGTGAAGGGATAATGCTGCTCAACCAACGATGATGACCTGCCCGGTCAGCGCGCCTTCAACGCTCTTGGCGTAAGCAAGGCCCACCCGCGCCGATGAGACGGCTTCATGCCCGGGGAACAGCCCTTCGTATTTCTTGGCCGACTCCTCAAGCACGCCGGGGCTCACGACATTGATGCGGATGCCCCGCTCCAGCTCGATCGCCGCCGATGTCACGAAGCCCTTCAAGGCCGCATTCACCGTTGCCGCATTGGCTGCCTTGACGACCGGATCGCGGTCCACCATGCCGCTGGTCAGCGTGAACGAGCCGCGGTCATTGATATAAGGCGTGCCCAGCAGGACCAAGTTCACCTGCCCCATGAGCTTGTCCTTCAACCCGACCATGAATTGCGTTTCGGTCATGCTGGCCAATGGCCCGTAGTGGGCGTGGCCGGCACAAGCGACGACCGCATCCAGCTTGCCAAGCTTTTCATACATGGCGCTGATCGAAGACGCATCGAGGAGATCAACCCGCACATCGCCGGAAGACCGTCCGGCAGTGATCACCTCATGGCGTGGCTTAAGTTCGGCTAGCGCCGCCTTGCCCACATTGCCTGCCGTGCCAACAACAAGGATGCGCATTATTCTTTGGTGCTTTCTTCAGTGGTCTCCAGCTTCAGGCCCTTCAGCTTCGCAAATACTGAGTCAGCGCTGTACTGTTTTCCGTCATTCTTTGCGGACTCCGCCGACACGGCCTTTTCAGCCTCCGCTGCGGCTGCGGCAACTGCCGCCACATTCGCGACAGTTCCCAGAACTTCAGCCGCCGGAATAAGCGTGCGGACCGGCGCTGCGTCTGCAACCTGCCCCTTGCCTGCCTTGCGCGCAGCCTTCTGCACCGCGAAGTCCAGCTCCAGCTGCGAGCACAGGCCCAGCGAAACCGGATCAACCGGCTTGATATTGCTGGCGTTCCAATGGGTCCGGTCACGGATGGCGGCAATCGTTGTCTTCGTCGTGCCCACCAGTTTCATGATGGCTGATTCCGGCAATTCCGGATGGTTGCGCAGCAGCCACATGATGGCATCGGGGCGCTCGCCCCGGCGCGACACCGGCGTGTAGCGCGGGCCGCCGGTTGATTTCTGCACCGGAATGTTCACCTTCGACACCAGGATTTTCAAAGCATAGGCCGGATCAGCCTCGCCCTTCTGGATCTCGTCCCGGGTAAGCTGGCCGCCGGTCACCGGGTCAAGGCCCTTGATGCCCGTGGCCACGTCGCCATCGGCAATGCCCTTCACTTCAAGCTCGTGCAGATTGCAGTAATCGGCAATCTGGCGGAACGTCAGCGCGGTGTTTTCAACCAGCCAGACGGCGGTCGCTTTCGGCATCAACGGGGCATTCGACATAATTTTTTCGCTCCTTCGGAACCGTCTGGGGTTCCGTAACATCAGTGTAAATACGCTTGGGAATGCCAGCTATATAGGCGCTGCCTCCTGAAGATGCAACGCGTTTTAAGCGGTCAGAACAATCTTGCCCACATGCTGGCTGCTCTCCATCAGGCGGTGCGCCCCGGCGGCATCCGCCAGCGGGAAGGTTTTGAAAATCGCCGGTTTGCAGCGGCCCGCTGCAAGCAGCGGCCAGACCCTGGCCTCCAGGGACCGGGCAATCTCCGCCTTTTCCGCCACCGAGCGCGGGCGCAGCGTTGATCCCGTAAGGGTCAGGCGCTTGAGCATGATGGGCAGCAGGTCGACCTCGACCTTTGAACCTTTTTGAAACGCGATGTTCACAATGCGTCCGTGCATGGCAACGCAGCGCAGGTTGCGCGCAACATAATCGCCGCCCACCATGTCAAGGATCACATCCGGCGCAATGGCCCGCGCTTTCAACTCTTCAACAAAATCCTGGGTTTTGTAATTGATCGCCGCATCGGCGCCCAAGGTGAGGCACTCGGCGCATTTCGCGTCGCTCCCCGCAGTAACTACAACCTTCGAACCAAAAACCTTGGCAAGCTGGATCGCCGTTGTGCCAATTCCGCTCGAGCCGCCATGTATCAAAATGGTCTCAGCCGCCTGCAGGCGGCCCCGGTCAAACACATTGGTCCACACCGTAAAATAGGTTTCCGGAATGGCCGCCGCTTCAACCATCGAAAAACCCGCCGGCGCGGGCAGCGCATTATCTTCCGCCACCACGGCATATTCCGCATAGCCCCCGCCCGGAACCAGCGCGCAAACCTTGTCGCCAATTCTGTAGCGCGTTCCCGCCGTCATCACCTCGCCCGCAATCTCAAGCCCCGGCGTCAAGGGCGCTCCCGGCGGTGGCGGATAGCCGCCCTGGCGCTGCAGGATGTCCGGGCGGTTCACCCCCGCCGCATGAACCTTGACCAGCACTTGCCCCGCAATGGGCTCTGGCTTTGGCAACTCGCCAATCTGCAAAACTTCCGGCCCACCCGGCTCCCGAATCTCGATGGCTTTCATGCCCCTCATCCCTTTTTATCCCACAATGGGTTGCACTCCCCGCCGGTGCAATGGCAAAATGTGGCGGCAACACAGGGAGCCAGACCCATGGACCTCGACGACGCACCAAAAAAGCCCGCCAATATGGTTATCGGCGAAAATCTCGATGCCATTTCCGTAGCCGAATTGGAACAGCGCATTCAGGCTTTGGACTCCGAGATATTGCGTCTCAAGGCCGAAATCGCCAGGAAACAGGCTAGCCGCAGCGCCGCCGACGCTTTCTTTAGAAACTAGGTTAACGGCGTTAACTATTTAGTAAGGAATATTGTTTACATATAAAGACTGCAATCCAGTCTTTTGGATTCTCCGAGTGGCACTTTTCCACTCTGTTTGACGCCTCCCTGTTAGAACTCAAAGCCACGTTTTTACGTGGCTTTTTTTTGGCCCCGATATTGCTTCCCCAAACTGTAAACTATTTGCATGCTGGATATTGACCGGAAATGGCGCACGCGCCATGATCGGTTCGCCTGGTGGGTAAAATTTTCACGATTTGAGTAAGGGGTCATTAGGCATGCAGGGTTCGTCCAGTAACGTGGCTACTGTTAACTTCTTCACCAAATTCACTTCCTCGGAGCAATTCGAGAAAGTGTTCCGGGAAGGCATGTCGCTGGTTGAGGAAACCGCCAATTACCTCGATGGCCCCGGCCGCCTTGATGCCCGCGTTCTTGAGCGCCACGGCGCCATTGCCTATGCCACTGAAAGCATGCGCCTCACCACCCGCCTCATGCAGCTTGCCTCCTGGCTGCTCTTGCAGCGCGCCATTGGCGCCGGTGAACTGACCGTCGAAGATGCCCGCAAGGAAAACCACCGCATTAGCCTTAATGACATCGGCAAGGGCCACGACCTTGCCGGCGCACAGGACCTGCCCGATGCCCTGAAGGCCCTGGTGGAGCGTTCGCTCACCCTGCATCAGCGCATCCAGAAACTGGACAGCATGATCAGCGCCCAAACCTCCGCGGCCCAGTCCATGCCCAGCCCGGTCAACGACCAGATCGACCGTCTGGCCTCCATGCTGAAAGTGGCCCGCGGCTAAACCGCCGGGCTTTATTTTCGCCTCACGATAGGCTTAAGCCTCTGTGATGCGGCGTGTGGTTCTCAGTCTCATCCTTGCTCTTGTTTTATGCCCGCAGCCGCGCGCTGCGGTTCAGCCGCAAACAGATAAAACGGCCTATGCCGCCGAGGTCTGCGATCTCCTCAGCCTTCATGCCCGGCGCAACAACCTGCCCGTTGATTTCTTCACCCGGCTGATCTGGAAGGAAAGCGTTTTTGACGCGCAGGCGGTAAGCCCCGTTGGCGCCGAAGGCATCGCCCAGTTCATGCCGGGAACAGCAAAACTGCGCGGCCTGAAAAATTCATTCGATCACCGCGAGGCGCTTGCCGCCGCCGCGGAGTATCTGGCTTTCCTCACCGAAAAATTCGGCAATCTCGGCCTCGCTGCCGCCGCCTATAATTTTGGCGAGGATGGCACCAGCGCCTGGCTGGCAAAGCGCCGGAACCTGCCCGCTGAAACCGAAGACTATGTGCTGGCCATCACCGGACACGCGGCGGCGGAGTGGCGATCCCCCGCGGCAGCACTCGACATTCCGGGGCTTGGCGGCGGCAGCAGCTTTACCGAAAACTGCACTAGACTGGTCCTCCGGGAAATGCTTCCGCCCACTCCCAAATCACAGCGCAGCCCGGCGAAACCCTGGGGCGTGGTTATTGCTGGCGGCTTCTCCGAAGCGCAAACGCTCACAAGTTTTGCCCGGGTTAAATCCCGTTACGCCGCGCTG
>CADEEO010000078.1:0-3266 GCA_902826365.1 uncultured Hyphomicrobiales bacterium
AGATATCGACATCGGGCTGGTCGGCATTCCCTGGGACGGCGGCACCACCAACCGCCCGGGCCCGCGCCATGGCCCGCGGCAGATGCGCGACCAATCCTCCATGGTGCGGCGCATGCACCAGACATCGCACATCGTTCCCTATGACCTTGCCAACATTGCGGACCTCGGCGATTGCCCGGTTAACCCCGCAAGCGTTGATGATGCGCTGGCGCGGGTCGAAGGATATTTCAAGAAGCTGGTGGCCAAGGGCATTCGCCCGCTATCGGCGGGCGGTGATCATTTGTGCTCGTTGCCGATTTTGCGGGCCGTCGGTGAAAAGAAGCCGGTTGGGATGATCCATTTTGACGCCCATACGGATCTTTACGACAGCTATTTCGGCGGCTTCAAATATACCCATGGCACGCCGTTCCGGCGCGCCATTGAAGAAGGCGTGCTTGATCCCAAGCGCACCATCCAGATAGGGCTGCGCGGCTCCATGTATGACCTCGATGATTTCAAGTATGGCGAGAAGATGGGGGTTCGCCTGATGCGCATCGAAGAGGCGATGGAACTGGGGCCGCAGAAGGTGATGGGGATTGCGCGCGGCGTTGTGGGCGAGGCTGAAACTTATGTGAGTTTCGACATCGACATGCTCGACCCGGTTTATGCGCCGGGCACGGGCACGCCGGAAGTTGGCGGGTTCACGACTTTCCAGGCGCAGCAGATGCTGCGGGGCCTGCGCGGACTCAATCTGGCGGGGGCCGACGTGGTTGAAGTATCGCCGCCCTTCGATGCGTCCGGCATGACGGCCTATGCGGGGGTTGTGATGATGTTTGAAATCCTGTGTTCAATGGCGGAGACGGCGGCGAAGCAACGGAGGGGGTGATGATCAATTCCGGTTTGATGGCCTGTCCGATATGGCGACGTTGGCGTGATTGATTTTCTGCGGGGAGTGAGGGGCTGGCGGCGTGCCGGGCTTGCGTTGGCCTCCGGCATCATCGCGGCCCTTGCCATGCCACCGCTTGATTTCTGGCCCCTGCTGTTCGTTGCGTTTCCCGTGGTGCTGCTGATGCTGGAGGGGATTGAAAAGAAGCAGCGGCTGCAATCCTTCCTGCTCGGATGGGGCTTTGGCTTTGGCTATTTCATTGTGGCCTTGCATTGGATTGGCTTTGCTTTTTTTGTCGATGCGGAAGCCTATCTCTGGATGATGCCCTTTGCGGTGGGCGGGCTTGCCGCTGCCATGGCGGTTTACTGGGGGCTGGCTTCTCTCTGCGTAACTTTAAGCGGGCGCCGACGGCTTCCCGCGGCGCTGGTGCTTGCCGCATCACTCGCCGCGTTTGAATGGCTGCGCGGCACATTGTTTACTGGCTTCCCCTGGGCTGCACCGGGGCTTGCAAGCGATGGCATGGGGGCGGTTGCCCAGACGGCCTCACTGTGGGGCATGCCGGCGCTGACGCTGCTGATTGCGCTGTGGGCGGCGACCTGGCCCTTCATTTTTAGCGGGCCGCGGCTGCACCGCTTCACCGCCGTGCTGATTATCGCAGCGTTGCCCTTGTGCTGGGCGTGGGGAAGCTACCGGCTGCAGAATGGCGCTGTCGCGGATGTGGATGGGATACGCATCAGAATAGTGCAGCCCAATATTTCGCAGGACTCCAAATGGCGGGATGAAAACGCACGGGCGATCTTTGATCAATTGCTCGAGATGTCGGCCCGGGCTGCACCGGATGGCATGCCCGCCACCCATATCATCTGGCCGGAAACGGCGGTGTCCTTCCTGATTGACGAGAGCGCTGTTGCAAAGACCGAGCTGGCGCAGTTGCTTGGCGGGAACAAGATATTGGTGACCGGCGCCTTGCGGCGCGACATCAACGCGACAGGCGATGGCGAAGACAACAAGGTCTACAACAGCATTCTGACCTTTGACGGGTCCGGCACGGTGGTGGCCCGCTATGACAAGTGGCGGCTGGTTCCAGGAGGAGAGTTCCTGCCTTTTGAATGGCTGCTTGAACCCTTGGGATTCCGGAAAGTGGTGACGGTTCCGGGAAGTTTCGCGGCGGGGCCGGGGCCGGTAAGCCTTGCCATTCCGGGGGCGCCCGAGGCGGGATTTGGGGTTTGCTACGAGGCCATATTTCCCGACCATTTTGTTGATCCGCAGAAGCGGCCGGGCTGGCTGATCAATGTCACCAATGACGGATGGTTTGGAAACTCTACCGGGCCTTACCAGCATCTGGCCCAGGCGCGGCTGCGCACCATCGAACAGGGGCTGCCCATGGTGCGGGCGGCCAATACCGGAATATCAGCAGTCATCGATCCTTACGGCAGGATTCTCTCAAGCCTGCCGTTGAGCGAGTCCGCCATTCTGGACACGGGCCTGCCGGAAGCCCTGCCGCCTACATTTTTTGCAGATTACGGCGAATTAATCCTGGGCCTGATGCTTTTGCTAGTGCTGGGTTCAGGCTTCATCCTATAATGCAATTTGCAGCGGCTTGCGTGAAACAGCATTTATCCAGTTGGATTTTGCTGGTACTAGCGAATTTTGTTTACAGGTCCGCAACTATTATACTAATCTTTCACGGGAATATTGATCACGAATCTGTTGTCTATTCTCAGATGAATTGAGCGATGGCGTGAGTCAGACCGGGGGCAACGGTCTGAGGAGAATATGACGAGACGAGATCCAAACTATATCGATGTGCATGTCGGTTCGCGCATTCGCATGCGCCGCCAACTCATCAGCATGAGCCAGGAGAAACTTGGCGAATTGCTGGGAATTACTTTTCAGCAGGTGCAGAAGTACGAAAAGGGCTCCAACCGGATCAGCGCCAGCCGCCTGTTCTATGCGGCGAAGATTCTGGGGGTTCCGGTGCAAGCCTTCTTTGAGGATTTGCCGGGCACGGAAGGCGACACCGGCTTCAGCGAATCCAGCGAGGAAAGCAGCGTCATGTCCTCGATGATGAATGCCGAGGGCATCAAGCTGGCCAAGGCTTTCCGAGATGCGGACAATTCGACGAAGCGCAAGTTGATAGCCAATCTTGCACGTGCCATTGTTGATATGAAGGATTAGTGACAGCTCTCCCTTTATGGCCCGCTTGACCTCGCTTCCCAACACTGCCATTAACGCCTTTTCAGGGGCATAAAGAATTCTTTATGCGGGCAACACGTCGTCGCAGAGGCAGGGTCCAGATGTCACGCAAGAACTATCTCTTTACCAGCGAATCCGTATCCGAAGGTCATCCGGACAAGGTTTGTGACAGGATTTCCGATGAAATCTTCGACCTGTTTTACCC
>CADEEO010000078.1:3276-15020 GCA_902826365.1 uncultured Hyphomicrobiales bacterium
AGGTGCGCGTGGCATGCGAACCCTTTGCCACCACCAACCGGGTTGTGATCGGCGGCGAAACGCGCGGGCCCTCGTCGGTGACCCACGCCAAGATCGAAGAGGCGGCGCGGCGCGCCATCAAGGCCATCGGCTATGAGCAAAGCGGGTTTCACTGGCAGACCTGCAAGATCGAGATTCTGCTGCACGGCCAATCCGCCGATATTGCGCAAGGTGTGGATTCAGGCGCCAAGAAGGATGAAGGCGCCGGTGACCAGGGCATCATGTTCGGCTATGCTTGCGATGAAACTCCCGCCCTCATGCCGGCTCCGCTGTATTACGCCCAGCGCATCCTGCAATTGTTGGCGGAAGCCCGCCATTCCGGCAAAGAGAAGGCCCTGGGGCCCGATTCAAAAAGCCAGGTCACGGTTCAATACAAGAACGGCAAGCCGGTGGGAGCTACCCATATCGTGGTTTCGCATCAGCATATTGACGAGAGCCTCACCTCCGACGACATGCTGAAGCTGGTGAAGCCCTATGTGGCAAAAGCGCTGCCCAAGGGCTGGATTACCAAAGACACCGTCTGGCATGTGAATCCCACCGGCAAGTTTTTCATTGGCGGGCCTGATGGCGATGCGGGGCTTACGGGCCGCAAGATCATTGTAGACACTTACGGCGGGGCCGCTCCTCATGGCGGCGGGGCTTTCTCCGGCAAGGACCCCACCAAGGTGGATCGTTCGGCGGCTTACGCGGCGCGCTATCTTGCCAAGAATGTGGTGGCGGCGGGGCTTGCGAAGCGCTGCACCATTCAGCTTTCCTATGCGATCGGCGTTTCCGAGCCGCTGTCGATTTATGTGAACACCCATGACACAGGAAAAGTCGCGGAAGCAAAGCTTGAGAAGGCGATTGCCAAAGTCATGGATTTAAGCCCGCGTGGCATTCGCACCCATCTCAGCCTCAACCGGCCGGTCTATGCGCGCACCTCTTCCTATGGCCATTTTGGGCGGAACCCTGAAAAGGATGGCGGCTTTTCCTGGGAAAAGATTGATCTCGTGAAAGCCCTCAAAGCGGCGGTGAAGTGAGCGAAGGCAAGAAACGTTTTCAGTATTACGGGCGGCGCAGCGGGAAAACCCTGCGCCGTCATCATTTGGAGTTGATGGAAGGTTTGCTGCCAAAGCTGCGGGTTGATCTGGAAAATCCCCTGCCCGCTGGCGAGGTGTGGTTGGAAATCGGTTTCGGCGGCGGTGAGCATCTGGCGCATCAGGCCGTGACATTTCCAGACGTGAATTTTATTGGAGCGGAGCCATTTCGCAATGGGGTGGCCAAGCTTTTGGCGCTGATTGAAGAAAAAGCCATTGGCAATATCCGCATTCATGATGATGACGTGCGCTACTTGCTCGAAAAACTTCCGCCGGCATCACTGAGCAAGATTTTCGTGCTGTATCCAGACCCGTGGCCGAAAAAGCGCCATCACGATAGGCGGATTGTGAATGCGGATACGCTGAAGCAGTTTCATGCCTTGTTGAAGCCGGATGGATTGCTTCTATTCGCCAGCGATATCGATGATTACGTCGAGTGGACCCTTAGCGAATGCTGGGAACATGGTGGGTTCGAACTGGTTAACAATTCGGCAGAACCGTTCGAAAACTGGCTCCAGACGCGATATGAGGCCAAGGCCAAGCGGGAGGGGAGGAAGCCTTCATATTTGCGGTTTTGCAGAAAATGAATAAAATAACTAATATCCTATTTTGTCCTATTTTATCTTATTGACATGCTTGTGGTATTTTGTTAATGCTTCGTTGTAGATCAATAATGGAGACGCGGATGAAAAAAGAGACTCTCGAGATCGTGTCTTTATCTGATCAAGTCATTGATAACATTAGGCGCTATCAGGAAGAATTGATGCATTCCAACGGTCTGCGGAAAATTATTTCCATGCACCGTGGGTGGTACGCTGTCAGGACAGAGTCCGGCCAGTGGCGTTTCGCGCCCAGTAAGTTTGTTGCCTACAAGAATAACACGGCCGAGCACTACCTCCGGTTCTACAATACCAAAGATGGGATGGACGGCAGAGAAAGCGAACCCACTCTCAAGCGCTGGTTTGAGGAAATTGAAAGCGGGCATCCCCTGTATTCCCAGCTCCAATCCGCGTTTGCGAAGTTCGCGGCTGGATTTGGAAAGTCGCCTAACAAGACGTGGCGAGTCAGCGTGTTACGGAGCCATCTTGCAGATTCTGTGGATTCAACTCCCTCGCCCTCCAAAGGTGCAGTCATGTCTCTGCACGAGCGCATTTCGGTTGATCCTGCAATATGCGGTGGCCGCCCATGCATTCGCGGAACGCGGGTGCGTGTAAACGACATTGTTGACATGATCGCCGAGGGAGCTTCTCAGGATGAGATTCTGGAGGATTTTCCCTATCTGAAAAAGGACGATATTCTGGCGGCGCTCAAATACGCTGCGCGGGCTCTTGATCATGCACTAATTCGCGCTGCCTGATGGCAAATTTTCTGATTGATGCGCAGCTGCCGCCCGCATTAGCAATGAAGATGGCTGAGCACGGTCATGAGGCCGTGCATGTCAATGATATTGGGTTGGGTGCCGCTAGTGACAAAATGATCGCGAAGGAAGCCATCAACCGAAAGGCCATACTCGTGACCAAGGATGAAGACTTCATTGTACAGTCGAACCTTGGACTTTTGGACGTGCCCATAATCTGGATCAGATTTGGAAATACCACCAATCGCATATTGTGGCAGCGCCTAGCTCCGATTTTGCCGGATATTTTAACCTCTCTCGCCGGGGGAGAGAAAATCGTGGAAGTCGTTTAAGAGTGCCAAATTCAGGTACTTGCAGAAACCGTCTTTTCGGCCTATATAGCCCGTAACTTAAGTTCACTCGCAAAATTTTGAGAGTGGGTTCCGCACCGGGGCCCGCTTTTTTTGTTGCCTTGGGACATGATGGATACGACGAGGATTTCACGCGAAACGGGGCCGGCGCAGCGGGTTGCAGCGCTGGCGGAGCCTGTGCTGGACAGCATGGGGTTCAGGCTCGTGCGCGTGAAGCTGACGGGCACCACCCTGCAGATCATGGCGGAGCGGCCGGACGGGACGTTTTCCATTGATGACTGCGAGAAGTTCAGCCGGGCGATTTCGCCGATGCTGGACGTGGCCGACATTGTTTCAACGCGCTACCAGCTTGAAATTTCCTCGCCGGGCATTGACCGGCCCCTGGTGCGGCCTGAGGATTTCGAGCGCTGGGCCGGCCATGAGGCGAGGATTGAAATGGCGGTGCCGGTCGCCGGACGCAAGCGCTTCAAGGGAAATCTTGAAGGGGTGACTGACGGCGAAGTGCGGCTTTTCATCGAGAACCCGGAAGGCGGGAA
Source organism: uncultured Hyphomicrobiales bacterium (assembly GCA_902826365.1). Lineage (GTDB taxonomy): Bacteria > Pseudomonadota > Alphaproteobacteria > Rhizobiales > Aestuariivirgaceae > Aestuariivirga. The sequence goes on from CADEEO010000078.1 coordinate 6,635, forward strand.
AGAACCCCTGCTGATCGGCGTTCCCTTCGCTGATATCGGCGAGGCGAAGCTAACGCTCACCGATGAACTGATTGAAGCGGCCCGCGCCAAACTGCCGTCCAAGGCGCTTGGCGACGGCAGCGAATGGACTGAAGAGACAACGGAAATTTCCGAAAACGGGAGAAAAGAAAATGGCTGAACCAGTGGTAAGTGCAAACCGGCTTGAGCTTTTGCAGATTGCCGATGCAGTGGCGCGGGAAAAGGTGATTGATAAATCCATTGTGCTGCAGGCCATGGAAGAAGCCATCACGCGCGCGGCGAAAGCCCGTTATGGCGCAGAAAATGAAATCCGCGCCGAGATTGATCCGAAGTCCGGCGAGATCCGCTTGAACCGCCTGCTGCTGGTTTCCGAAAAGGTCGAGAACGAGGCAACGGAAATCAGCCTGGTTGAAGCCAACCGCCGCAACCCCGCCGCAACGGTCGGCGACTTCATTGCCGAACCACTGCCGCCCATTGATTTCGGCCGCATCGCGGCGCAGAACGCCAAGCAGGTGATCGTGCAGAAAGTCAGGGATGCCGAGCGCGAGCGCATGTATGACGAGTTCAAGGACCGCATTGGCCAGATCGTCAACGGCACGGTGAAGCGGGTTGAATATGGCAACGTGATCGTTGACCTGGGCCGCGGTGAAGCGATTGTCCGGCGCGACGAAGCCTTGCCGCGTGAAACCTTCCGCCCCGGTGACCGGGTCCGGGCCTATGTGTTTGACGTGCGCCGCGAGCAGCGCGGCCCGCAGATATTCCTGAGCCGCACTCATCCGGAATTCATGTCGAAACTGTTCGGCCAGGAAGTGCCTGAAATTTATGACGGCGTGGTCGAGGTTGTTTCGGTTTCGCGCGATCCCGGCAGCCGCGCCAAGATTGCGGTGCGTTCCAAGGATGGCTCGATTGATCCGGTCGGCGCTTGCGTTGGTATGCGCGGTTCACGGGTTCAAGCCGTGGTGAACGAGCTTCAGGGCGAAAAGATCGACATTATCCAGTGGTCGCCCGATGTGGCAACCTTTGTGGTGAATGCCTTGGCGCCTGCGGAAGTTGCAAAAGTTGTGCTCGACGAGGAAGCCGAGCGTATTGAAGTTGTGGTGCCGGATGACCAACTGTCATTGGCGATTGGCCGGCGCGGACAGAATGTGCGCCTTGCCTCGCAGCTTACGGGCTGGGACATCGACATCATGACGGAAGCGGAGGAATCCGAGCGCCGCCAGAAGGAATTCGTGGCCCGCACGGCGCGCTTCATTGAAGCGCTCGACGTGGATGAAACCCTGGCGCAGCTTCTGGCCTCGGAAGGCTTCGACACGGTGGAAGAAATTGCCTTCGTTGAGCTGAACGACATTGCCTCCATCGATGGCCTTGACGAACAGACCGGCGAAGAACTGCAGAACCGGGCGCGGGAATATCTGGACCGCGTTTCAAAAGAGCAGGATGCACGCCGGGTTGAGCTTGGCGTGAGCGATGAACTTAAAGAGCTCGAAGGGGTGAGCGCTGCCATGCTGGTGGCCCTTGGCGAAGCGGGCATCAAGACCATGGAAGACCTGGCCGATTGCGCCACGGACGACCTTACGGGCTGGACCGAGCGCAAGGGAACCGAGAGCGTGAAGCACAAGGGGGCCTTCTCGGGCCTGGAGGTTTCAGGCGCAGAGGCGGAAGCGCTGATCATGGCGGCACGCGTCAAGATGGGCTGGATCGAGGCCGCAGTTGAACCTGAAGAGGCCGCGGCGGAAGCCGAGGCTTAAGACTGGGAGGAGCATGGAAGCCGGGCTGGACGAACATTTGACGGAACGCATGTGCATTGTAACCCGCGCGGTTCATGATGAGGGTGATCTTGTCCGTTTTGTTCGCAGCCCCGATGGCTTTGCGGTTCCGGACCTGCAGCGCAAGCTGCCGGGGCGGGGCGTTTGGGTCACTTTAAGCCGCCAGCAGGTTTCCGAGGCGGTCAGGAAAAACCTGTTTTCCCGGGGGTTTAGCGCCGAAACCAAGGCGGCGCCGGAGCTTGCCGAGACAATTGGGGAAATGCTGCGGAAACTGGCCCTTTCCTACTTCTCGCTGGCCAAAAAGGCCGGGCTGGCGGTGGCCGGGAACAGCAAGGTGGAAGACATGGTGTCTAAAAACCTAGCGCAAATCATCCTACATGCGCTAGAAGCAGCACCAGACGGGCGGCGCAAGATTGACAAGTTGGCGGCGCCGGACGTGAAAGTGATCAATATTTTCCACGTTGATGAATTGGATTTGGCCTTTGGCCGGTCAAATGTGATACATGCTGCCGTGGGCCGGGGCAGGCTTGCGGAAAAGCTGCTTCTGGCCGTGCAGCGGATTGAACGATATGACGCTCCGTTGAGCGCCTTGTAACTGTAGAGAAAGCATGAACGACAGCAACGACAAGAACGAGACGAAATCCGGTGCGGGGCGCGCTGGCGGAGGAACTTTGACCCTCAAGCGCCCGACGACTGAGCAGAGCAGGGTCAAGCAGAGCTTCTCGCATGGACGGACCAAGACCGTTGTTGTGGAAACCAAGCGCAAGCGCTTTGGCGATGACAAATCCGCTTCAGCGGAGGCAAAGCCGCTGTTCCAGGTGCAGCCGAAGGTAGCGGCGCCCGCCACACCGCCGCGCACCACCCAGACCAACCGTTCCGGCGTTGTTTTACGCACCCTGACGGATGACGAAAAGGAAGCCCGTGACCGGGCTCTCGTCGGCTCGCGGGTCCGTGAGGCGGAAGAGCGCAAGCAGCAGGAAATCGAGGCGCTGCGCCGCAAGGAACACGACGAAAAGGATGCCCGCGACAGGGAAGCTGCAGCCAAGCGCAAACTGGAAGATGATGCGCGCCACCGGGCAGAGGAAGAAGGCCGGCGCAAGGCTGAAGAAGCGGCCAAGAAGCTTAATCCAAAGAGCCTTCAACAGGCCGACCGGGACGATGAAGCCGAAGCGCGCTCAAAAAGCATTCGCGGCGCTGGCGTCATCAAGCGCAAGATTGAAGTTCCGGCACCCACGCGCACCAAGGCCGACATGGACAAGCGCCGTGGCCGGCTCACGGTTGCCAATGCTTTATCTGATGACGAGGACCGCAACCGCTCGGTTGCCGCGTTCAAGCGCCGCACCGAACGGCTGAAGAAGCAGGCGCAGGGCTTCCAGATGCCGACGGAAAAGATGACGCGCGAAATCGTCATTCCGGAAGCCATCACCATTCAGGAGCTTGGCAACCGCATGGCGGAACGCGCTGTCGATATCATCAAGATATTGATGAAGCAGGGCCAGATGCACACGATCAACGACGTGATCGACGCGGACACGGCGCAGATCATTGCGGAAGAAATGGGGCACCGCGTCAAGCGTGTTTCGGAATCCGACGTTGTCGAAGGATTGTCTGCCGATACCGATGCGCCGGATCAATTGCAGTCAAGGCCACCGGTCGTCACCATCATGGGCCACGTGGACCACGGCAAGACCTCGCTGCTTGACGCCATCCGCAAGACCAATGTGGTGTCGGGCGAAGCGGGCGGCATTACCCAGCATATCGGCGCTTATCAGGTTGCCACGAAGAACGGACTAGTCACCTTCATCGATACGCCGGGCCATGAAGCCTTTACCTCGATGCGCCAGCGCGGCGCAAAAGCCACGGATATCGTGGTTCTTGTGGTTGCAGCCGATGACGGCGTGATGCCGCAAACGGTTGAAGCGATCAGCCATGCGCGGGCGGCGGGCGTTCCGATCATCGTGGCGATCAACAAGATCGACAAGCAATCGGCCAATCCCAACAAGGTGCGCACCGAACTGCTGCAGCATGAAATCGTTGTCGAAGGCATGGGCGGCGACACGCTTGATGTTGAAGTTTCGGCCATGAAGGGCACGAACCTCGACAAGCTTCTGGATTCGATTTTGCTGCAGGCTGAAGTGCTTGATTTGAAGGCCAATCCAGACCGCGAGGCTTCGGGCCTTGTGGTGGAAGCCCAGCTCGACAAGGGACGGGGGCCTGTGGCCACGGTTCTGGTTCAGCGCGGCACCTTGCGGCTTGGCGATATTTTCGTGGCCGGTTCCGCCTGGGGCCGGGTCCGCGCGCTGATCAACGACAAGGGCGAGCAGATCAAGGAAGCCGGGCCTTCGGTTCCGGTTGAAGTCCTGGGCCTCAGTTCAGCGCCGGAAGCGGGCGACCAGTTCGACGTGGTGCCGACGGAAGCGCGGGCCCGCGAAATCACCGATTACCGTGAGCGCAAGCGCCGCGACAGCCGCGGCACATCGGTTGTGCGCTCGTCGCTGGAGCAGATGATGAGCCAGCTTTCGCAAGCCGGCCGCAAGGAATTCCCTATCCTCGTCAAGGCTGACGTGCAGGGTTCGGCCGAAGCGATCGTGCAAGCGCTCGAGAAAATCGGCAATGATGAAATCCGTTCGCGGGTCGTGCATTACGCGGTGGGCGGCATCAACGAAAGCGATATCGGGCTGGCAACAGCTTCGGGCGCCGTGGTTCTGGGCTTCAATGTCCGCGCTTCGGGGCAGGCGCGCGATGCGGCGGAACGCGCAGGCATCGAAATCCGCTACTACAATATCATTTACGACCTGGTAGACGACATCAAGGCGGCCATGTCCGGCAAGCTGGCGCCGGAACTGCGCGAAACCTTCCTCGGCAACGCCAAGATCCTCGAAGTGTTCAACATCACCAAGGTCGGCAAGGTTGCGGGCTGCCAGGTTACCGAAGGCCAAGTGCAGCGCGGCGCCAAGGTCCGCCTCATCCGCGACAACGTGGTGGTGCATGAAGGCACGCTTTCGACGCTCAAGCGCTTCAAGGACGAAGTGAAGGAAGTGCAAGTCGGCCAGGAATGCGGCATGGCGTTCGAAGGCTACCAGGACATGCGCGTGGGCGATGTGATCGAATGCTTCCGCGTGGAGAAGATCCAGCGCAAGCTGGACTAAGCGGAGCGATATGCGTCCAACCAAGGGTTCAGCGGGGCCTTCCCAACGCCAGCTTAGGGCGGGGGAACTGATCCGCCATGCCCTGGCCGATATCCTGATGCGGGGCGATACGGGCGATCCGGAGCTGGAGAGGCTGGCGGTCAGCGTCGTCGAAGTTCAGATGTCGCCGGATTTGAGGATTGCCACCGCCTATGTGCGGGGGCTCCTCAAAGGACAGGACCAATCGGTATTGGCGGCGCTTGAACGGAACAAGAAGTATATTCGCGGGCTGGTCGCGCCGCGCATTGATGTGAAATACATGCCGGAGATTAGGTTTCGCATCGATACTTCATTGGAATATGCGCAGAAAATTGATGATCTGCTGGCCAATCCGAAGGTGGTTGACGACTTAAAGAAGCAAGATTGAGCAAGTTGGCTCGAAAATGAATCCTCCCCTCTCCCCATGGTCGGGCTTGACCCGACCACCTACTGGCTCAGCCCTGCGGTTTTGTTCGCATTCGATTTTGTGCTCACAACGGTCATTAAAATGCGGCCCCATGATCAAGTCTGGGTGGTCGGGTCAAACCCGACCATGGAGAGTTGAGGGAGTATGAAAAAGCGTGGGCAGCCGGTTCATGGCTGGGTGGTGTTTGATAAGCCCTTGGGCATGACGTCGACACAGGCCGTGGGCAAAATCCGGCGGCTGTTTGATGCGGAAAAGGCGGGACATGGCGGGACATTGGATCCACTGGCTACCGGAATGCTGCCTATTGCATTGGGGGAAGCTACCAAAACCGTGCAATGGGCCATGGATGGACAGAAAATCTACCGCTTTGAAGTGACCTGGGGAGCGGAACGCACGACCGATGACATGGAAGGTGCAACTACCGCTCAATCAGAAGCCCGACCAACTGTCAAAAGTATTGAATCGATACTAAATCAATTTCAGGGCATCATTCAGCAAGCGCCGCCGGCCTTTTCGGCTATCAAGATCGATGGGGAGCGCGCCTATGATTTGGCGCGGGCTGGCGGGACGGTCGAGATGGCCGAACGGCCGGTGACCATTGAAAAACTCGTTCTGGTGGGTTGCCCAGATGCCGATCATGCGTTGTTCGAAGTCACCTGCGGCAAGGGCACCTATGTGCGTTCACTGGCCCGCGACATGGGGCGGAAATTGGGCTGCCTGGGCCATGTTTCCATGTTGCGGCGGATTGCCGTCGGGCCTTTTGTGGAAGCGGATATGATTCCACTGGATAAGCTTGAGGAAATGAGCCATAAGCCCCTCGGCAATAGTGCCGAAAACGGGGCTCTCCGCCCCCTCGAGACCGTGCTGGACGGCATCCCGGCACTGGCCTTGAAGGACGCGGAAGCCCAGCGCCTGAAGCAGGGTCAGTCAATTCTGCTCAGAGGTGCGAACGCTCCCGTAGCATGCGATGCGGTTCTGGTGACCTGGGATTCCAAACCCCTTGGCATTTGCAGCATCGAACAGGGGTCGCTCAAGCCGAAGCGCCTGTTTAACCTTTAGACATCCTGGAGATGGCCGAATGACGATGACAGCTGAGCGCAAAACCGCGCTCATGAAAGACTATGGAACCAAGCCCGGTGATACGGGCTCACCCGAAGTGCAGGTTGCTCTTTTGACAGAGCGCATCAATGGCCTCACCGACCATTTCAAGACCCACAAGAAGGACAATCACTCACGCCGCGGTTTGTTGAAGATGGTGAGTTTGCGCCGTGGACTTCTCGACTTTTTGAAGTCGAAGGATGAGGGCCGTTACCAGGCCTTGATCAAGCGTCTCGAAATCCGCCGCTAAACAGCGGCTGACGATTGTATGAGCGGGCGGATCACCGAATTGCCGCCCGCGTCCCCTTTTCACAAGCCTGGCAATAGGGCCAGGTTTTGATCGCTCAATGGGGATGCCGTCCGGTCAGGTGAACGGAAGTGGCGGCGAAGAGCAAAAAGGAATGTTACATGTTTAAGATAGATGTTGAAGAACTGGAATGGGCCGGAAAGCCCTTGCGCATTGAAACCGGCCGCATGGCGCGCCAGGCAGATGGCGCGGTTGTTGTGACCTACGGCGAGACGACGGTTCTTGCCACGGCCGTTGCGGCCCGTTCGGAGAAGCCCGGGATTGATTTTTTCCCGCTCACCGTGAATTACCAGGAAAAGACCTATGCCGCGGGCAAGATTCCCGGCGGCTATTTCAAGCGCGAAGGCAGGCCCACGGAAAAGGAAACACTGGTTTCCCGCCTGATCGACCGCCCCATCCGCCCGCTTTTCCCCGAGGGTTTTCGCAATGAAACCCAGGTGATCACCACGGTGCTCTCCTATGATCTCGAAAATGACAGCGATATTGTGGCGCTCATCGGTGCTTCCGCTGCGCTCACCATTTCCGGCATTCCCTTCATGGGCCCGGTTGGCGGAGCCCGCGTCGGCGTGATTGACGGCGCGTTTGTTTTGAACCCGACGCAAGAGCAGATGAAAACCTCTGATCTTGATCTCGTGGTTGCCGGCACATCGGACGCGGTTCTGATGGTTGAATCGGAAGCCAAGGAGCTTTCGGAAGAGCAAATGCTCGGCGCCGTGATGTTTGGCCATGCGGGCTTCCAGCCTGTCATCGACGCCATCATCCGCTTGGCCGAGCGCTCATCGCGGGAACCCCGTGAATTCGTGGCGCCGGATAACGAGAAGCTTTACAAGGCTGTGAAGAAGTCCGTCGAGAAGGACGTGCGCGCTGCCTACGCCATTCCGAAAAAGGAAGAGCGCGTGGAAGCCGTAGCCAAGGCCAAGGACAAGGTTGTGGAAGCCCTCGTCGATGCGGAAAAAGACACGTCCCCGACGCCGCAGAAGGTAGCGGAAGCCTTCAAGCATCTTGAGAAAGATGTTGTGCGCAACAGCATTCTCGATACGGGCCTGCGCATCGATGGCCGCGACACCAAGACGGTGCGCCAGATCGTTGCCGAGGCCTCGGTGCTGCCACGCACCCATGGTTCGTCGCTGTTTACCCGCGGCGAAACCCAGGCGCTGGTTGTTACCACGCTCGGCACTGGCGAAGACGAGCAATATGTTGACTCGCTCGACGGCACCTACAAGTCCAAGTTCATGCTGCATTACAACTTCCCTCCCTTCTCGGTGGGCGAAGTGGGCCGCATGGGCGGCGCCGGCCGCCGCGAAATCGGCCATGGCAAGCTGGCCTGGCGGGCGATCAATCCGATGCTGCCGCCGGCTGACCAGTTCCCCTACACCATTCGCGTGGTGTCGGAGATCACTGAATCAAACGGCTCTTCCTCGATGGCAACCGTGTGCGGCTCTTCGTTGGCGCTGATGGATGCGGGCGTGCCGCTGAAGTCACCGGTGGCGGGCATTGCCATGGGCCTGATCAAGGAAGGCGAACGCTTTGCCGTGTTGTCCGACATTCTCGGCGACGAGGATCATCTCGGCGACATGGACTTCAAGGTGGCGGGCACCAGCAA
>CADEEO010000079.1 GCA_902826365.1 uncultured Hyphomicrobiales bacterium
GCCAATACGAAACTAGCTGACAGATCCGGCATGACGCCGCGCGACCTTGCCAGGCAACGGGGCTATGTGGAAATGGTGGCGATCATCGGGGCTGCCAAGTAGGAAGGATTGGAAAGGGCCCCGGTTGGGGCTCTTTCGCTGTGTGGGAAATGTTTAAGCGAGGAAGGCTTGCTTGTTCTTTGCAAGCCAGCTTGCGAACGGAGTGTTGTCGTTGCTGGTGAGTTTCCGGTAATCGCCGGTGATACCTGCGAGGCCGCCTTGGGCGGTGTTGGTGTCGAAGGAGCCGAAGACGCGGGCAACCGGTTCCGGAAAGCCGGCGTCGACCAAACCTTGAACGAGGCCTTCGAGCGGAACCTGGACAACGGAGATGGGCTTGCCAACCGCATCGCTGACCAGTTTGGCGATTTCTTCTGTGGTGTATTCCTGCGCGCCAGTCAGCGTGTAGGTGTTCTTGCCGCCCTTGTCTGAAGCCAATGCCGCGGCTGCGGCACGGGCGAGGTCATCGCGTGCGATGTGGGCGATCTTGCCCTCGCCCGCAGCCGTGTACCAGGTGCCGGACTTGATGGCCGAGGGCAGGGAATAGAACAGGTTTTCGAAATACCAGTTGTTGCGCAGAACGGTCCAGCCCTTGAGGCCGGAGGCGGCCAGTGCCTTTTCGGTGCCCGCGTGATCGGGTGCAAAGAGAATGGCTGAGGTCTCAGGCTTCGGCAGGGAGGTATAGAGCACATGTTCCACGCCAGCCTTTTCGGCGGCGGCGATGGCATTCTTGTGCTGTTCAAGCCTGTGGCCGGGGCGATCCATCGCATCGGTGCTGATGAGCAGGAGGCGGGTGGCACCCTTGAAGGCTTTCACCAGATTGGCGGTGTCGTCAAAATCCGCGGCGCGGACGTCCACCCCCTTGGCTTTCAGTGCGGCCAGTGTTTCCGGCTTGCGGGTGGTGGCAATGATCTTGCTGGCTGGAATCTGGTGGGTTTCCAGGAGGTTGCCGATAACAAGCTGGCCCAGATGGCCGGAAGCGCCGGTGACGAGATACATGGTTCAAATCCTTCTGTTGCAATGGTCTCTTTTTGAGAGTAAGTCTCAAATAGAACATTTTGAACAGGGCGCAAGACGGCACTTTCAGCGCCTCTGGTTACCCAGAAGGAACCACCCGCATGACCACGGCTCTCTCGCTTCAGCTTTCCAACCGGCTCGATCCCAAACTCACGGCAGCCTGCCCGATCCGCGATGTGCTGGACCGGATTGGCGACAAGTGGAGCGTTTTGATCGTTGGCCATTTGAAGGACGGCCCGGTGCGCTTTGGCGCGTTGCGCCGCGGGATCGGCGATATTTCGCAGCGCATGCTCACCGAGACGCTGCGCCATTTGCAGCGCGACGGGCTGCTCTACCGGAAAGTCTATCCCACCGTGCCGCCGAGTGTGGAGTACGGCTTGACGGACTTGGGCCATTCGCTTCTCTTGCCGCTCGACAAGTTAGTTGAATGGTCGGCGCAGAATCACGACGAAGTGAAAGCGGCGCGCAAGGAATTCGACAAGGCGGGTTAGGGATTTTGCCTATTTGGCAAAGGCTTCTGCTGCCACTTGGCAGCAGCCGGCCAGCAAACGCCGTTGCCCACCTCGGGTCACAATGAACAGGCCTGACGTTCCAATCAATCCCTGAACCTGCGAAGGCGTACAGGCATGGCCGTCGAAGACCGCTTCAACGGCTACGTCCTTGTTGGCGGCTAAAAAATTTGTGGCATCGTCGGCAGAAGTAACGGTGGCCATGCTGATTGCGAGCTGGTCATCCCCAGGAAATGTGGAGAGGCGCACGGCGGGCCCTTCCCAGCGCAGCGCCCACAGGGGCTCATATCCGGAGCAAAAACCGGAAATGGCCAATTCGGTGCCCCGGAAGGTGCTTGGTTTGACATGCCGCAGATTGCGGATGCGAATCCAGCCGATCCATTCGATCTTTCCCTCAATTGCCACCCTGAGCCAGGTGGTATCGCTATCCCGGGAGGTCGTGCCATCGGACGTGGCGATGCTGCCGCCAGCGACGCTTAGAATCTTCGGTGAGTTCTTGGAGGGAGCGGTGTGGAGGTCGAGGTCTCCCGGCTGGCTGGACCCGGCTACCCTGAAGTAACCGCGATATTTGTACCATATGAATTGATTTTCGGGGAGTGGACGGTCATTGACAGAATCGTCTGTTGCCCCGGCTCCGGGGGCCGCCATGATGAAAAGAAGCCATAGAATGAGACCGCGCCGCATTGGACGACCCTTTACAACCGGGAGTAATTTTATCACTCTGGGTTCAATCCCGCAATGATGCGCAACGCGCTGGGACGCTCGCGTCTGCGGCCTGGCCGATACGCGATGGGCTGACATGCCGGAAAGCCTATCCCACAGGGCCGCCAAGTGTGGAATATGGCTTGACGGATTTGGGCCAGTCGCATCTGTTGCCGCTGGACAAGCCGGCCTAAGGAGAACATTGCGTGTCACTCGAAAGCGATATTGAGCGGCTGAAGCTTCAGGAACAGAAGCTGCGCTTTGAAAAGTTTGACGAGGCCGACGCCTGGAAGCTTGGCACGCTGATGCGCGATGCGGCAATCGCGCGCAAGCTGCCGCTGGTCATTGATATCCGCGTTGCTGGACGGCCGCTGTTCTATGTGGCCTTGCCCGGCACCACGCCTGATAATGCGGAATGGGTGCGCCGCAAGATCAATGTTGTCATGCGGTTGCACAAGTGTTCTTACCGCGTGGGCCGCGAAATTGCCCTGAGCGGGCAGGCGCTGGATGAAACGCGCGGCGTAGACCCCATCGATGCGGCGCCCCATGGCGGATGCTTTCCGCTTCACATCATTGGCACCGGTGTTGTCGGCACCATCACGGTGTCGGGCATTCCGCAGCGTGAGGACCATAATTTTGTAGTGAGCTGCCTGAGTGAGTTCCTCGGCGTTGATCATGCCCAAGTTGCCCTGCAGGCCGAAACGGCATGATGACGGGGGATGTCTGGTTCTGGGTTCTGGCGGGCCTTGCCACGCTTTTTGTCGGCAGCTCCAAAGGCGGCCTGCCGCTGATCGGCATGCTGGCGGTGCCGCTCATGGCACTGCAAATCTCGCCGGTCGTAGCTGCCGGGCTGCTGCTGCCGATCTACATCATCAGCGACATGTATGGCCTGTGGATCTACCGCAAGTCCTTTGACCGGCGGAACATTGCCATCCTGGTGCCGGCTGCCGCCATCGGCATTGCGGTGGGCTGGGCCACGGCCTCGATCACCAATGAGGATGTCGTTACCATCCTGGTGGGCGTTATCGGCCTCGCCTATTGCATTGATGCGCTTTTGAAAGCACGCCGCAACTTGCCGCCGAAACCTGCCGATGTGCCGCGCGGCGTTTTCTGGGGGGCCATAACCGGATTTACAAGTTTTGTCTCGCACTCAGGCGCGCCGCCTTACCAGATGTATGTGCTGCCGCAGCGCCTGGAAAAAATGGTTTATGCCGGCACCTCGACCATCATCTTTGCCATTATCAATCTTCTGAAGCTGCCGCCCTACTGGTTTCTGGGCCAGGTTAATCTCGCCAGCCTTGAAACGGCGCTGCTGCTGTCGCCGCTCGCCATCATCGGCGCATATGTGGGCTACCGGCTCACCCTCATCCTGCCGGAGAAAATCTTCTTCCGCATTGTGGAGGTGGCGCTGTTCCTGGTCTCGCTGAAGCTGGTTTATGACGGCATGGCCGGATTGACAAACGGCTGAGCGATCTGCCACCTTGCCTCTTGAGTGGGCAAGGGAGTCGCCGGCATGAAATTCCGCACCGTTTTGCTTGCTGTTTTTCTTTTTGTTTTGGCAATTGTCCCGGCCCGGGCGGAAGAGGGTTCGCGGGTGATCCTGGTGCTGGATGCCTCGGGCTCCATGTGGGGACAGATCGACGGCAAATCCAAAATGGAAATTGCCAAGGAGGTTGTGGGCCGGGTTGTCGGCGCCTGGAAGCCGGAGAATGAGTTGGGACTTGTGGCCTATGGCCACCGCGAGAAAGGCTCCTGCGAAGATATCGAGGTGCTGCGCGAACCGGGGGCGCTTGAAGCGGGCGACTACATGAGCGCCGTCAAGGCGCTCAATCCCAAGGGCAAGACGCCGATGACGGCGGCGGTGCGCATGGCGGCTGAATCGTTGAAATATACGGAGCGGAAAGCCAGCGTCATTCTGGTGTCGGACGGCATCGAAACCTGCGGGCTTGACCCTTGCGCCGTGGCCGAAGAACTTGAGAAGCTGGGCGTTGATCTCACGGTTCACACGGTGGGCTTCGGTCTTGATGACCAAGGCGCAGTCGCGCAATTAAAATGCCTCGCCGAAAAAACCGGCGGCACCTACACCACGGCAGAAAATGCCAGTGAGCTGGAAGCGGCGTTGACCAGGACGGTTGAGGCGGTGCCAGCGCCGCCGCCTGAGCCTGCTGCGCCGGAATTCAATGTGACGGGCCATGTGGTGATGGCGGAAGGCGTGGAACTCAGCCAGGGCTATGAGTCGGCCACCTGGGAATTCTTCGCTGCCGTTGACGGCCAGAAGGGCCAGTGGATTCAAACCGAGTACGGCACGGACATCAAAATCAATTTGCCGCGCACCGGCGATTTCATCGTCCGGGTGTCGGATGATGTGGCCGCAGTGGAACTGCCCATGACGCTTGAGGCTGGCGAAGTGGAAAAGCTGAATGTCAGCCTTGAAGCGGGCATCCTGCGGCTGTCCGGCATGATGGATGAGACTACGCCCATGACCGATACGGGCGCGGCGTGGGAACTTCTGGATTCATCGGGCAAATGGATCACGACGAAGTATGGGGCGGAAACCGCCTTCCTCGCCAATGCCGGGGTTTACAAGATCCGCCTCGGGCTGGGCACGGCAAAGGTCGAGCAGGATATCGAGATCGCCGCGGGCAAGCTGTCCGAGCAGAAACTGGCGCTGGGGGCCGGCTCCATTGAAGCCAATGGCGTGTTCGCATCGGGCGGGCCGGCGGTGCCGGACAGTGCGGCGATAGAACTGCGGCGGGGTGAGCCGGGTCCTGACGGTAAACATGAGTGGATCACCACCACCTATGGCACAACAGCGCAATTCAAGGTTCCGGCCGGAAAGTATCTGGTCGTTTTCACCAAGGATTACGCCGGGGGCTCGGCCCCGGTTGAGGTCACGGCGGGGGCCATGTCGAAAGTCGAGGTCAGTCTTGATGGCGGCTATCTGGCGGTTACGGGGCCGGCGGAGTCAACCATCGAAGTATTTTCGGCAGAGAAAGACATTTCTGGCGCACGAAAATACCTCGAGACGGAATATGGCGGCGTGGGCAACAAGGCTTTCGAGGCGGGCGCCTATCATGTGGTTGCAAAGGGAGCGGACGGCGCGGTTCTCGGCGAGAAGGATTTCGAGGTGAAGGCAGGCGGACGCACCGAGGGCAGTATCCCATAAGTGGTGACAATCGGGACAATAAAACTATTGCTGCTGGGGCTTTGGAGAATTAGCTTTCCGCTCCATGCAGCTTACATTTCACACCCTTGATGTTTTCACCAACCGCCGCTTCGGCGGCAATCCGCTGGCGGTGGTGCTTGGCGCCGATGCTCTGTCTACGGAGCAAATGCAGACGATCACCCGCGAGTTCAACCTGTCGGAAACAATTTTCGTCATGAAGCCGGAGGACCCGGCCAACACGGCGAAGGTGCGGATTTTCTTTCCCGGCGGGGAAATGCCCTTCGCCGGGCATCCCACCGTGGGCTGCGCCGTACTCTTGGCGGACATGAAATATAAGGCGGGCTGCAGCTTCGAAACGGAAATCCGGCTGGAGGAGGGGGCAGGGCTGGTGCCGGTCAAAGTCTCGCGCATCGGCGATCACCCCCGCGCCCAGTTTACGGCACCGGTGGTTCCTTTCGCGGTAGATATTCCGCTGCCGGGCATTGCTCTCGTGGCGAAGGCTCTGTCGCTGGAACCCGGCGATATCGGTTTTGAAAATCACGTAATCCAGGTGCATCAGGGTGGCCCGCGGTTTTTCCATGTTCCGGTCAAGACGCGCGCGACGCTGGCGCGCTGCGTGGTGGCCGAGCCTCATTGGTCGGAAATGATCGGAGCACTTGGCGTTGATAACGCCTATGTCTACACGCGCGGCGGCGATAGTTCCAAGACGCAGTTCCGCGCCCGGATGTTTGCCCCCACGGGCGGCATTCCGGAGGACCCCGCTACCGGCTCTGCTACGGCGCTTCTTGCCGCACAGCTTTTGAAAGCCGAGTCCCTGAAGGACGGCACCCACAAGTGGCAGTTGGAGCAGGGCTATGAAATGGGCCGCCCGTCTGATCTCTTTCTTGAAGCGGATGTGACGGGCGGCGCGCTGAAAGCCGTGCGCGTGGCGGGGCAGGCCGTCAAAGTGATGCAGGGAACGCTGGAGATTTAGGCTTACTGGATATTCAGCATCGCCTTGGCTTCGGCGGTGACGTCGAGGCCTTCTGCCTCATTGCCCGCGCCGCAGAGCTGAACCGCCTGGTTGCGCATATCTTCCAGTTGGGCGCGCTGGTCCGGGCCCACATTGCCGCTGGCCAAGGCTGCATCAATTTTTTCGATATCGTCCTGGCACGGCCCGGCAATGGCTCCCGTCGACAAGGCAAGTGCCAGCGAAGCCGCGAGAATAATGATCTTCATAGTGTGCAGGTCCCCAACTGTATGCGGCGCTTCTGGCAGCCAATAATGACCGAACTTAGCCTGATTCTGGTTGATGAAAAAAACAAACCTGATGCGGCGTAAAAGCCACAGTCTTTACTTTGATTGGGTTTCCCCGCCCGCCAGGACGATAACGGTGATGATGATCACGCCGGTCATGATCAGCCGCACGCCGGCGCTTGCGCCAAAGGTGTTGAGCATGGTGACCAGCAGATACATGAAAAGCGCTGCGCCCCAAATGCCGGGGACACTCGCCCTGCCGCCGGCAACCGACGTGCCGCCTATCACCACCACGGCGATGGAAGCCAGCAGGAATTCCTCGCCCATGTTCAGGGCCGCCCCCCCTGAAAATCCTGACAGCAAGATGCCGCAGACCCCGGCAAGCAAGGCACTCAGCACGTAGGTCATGAAGCGCGTCCGGTTGACATTTATGCCGGCGAGCCAGGCGGCGCGCGGGTTCTGCCCGATGGCGACCACGGCGCGGCCATAGAGCGTGCGCTTTATCACGATTGCAAGAACGATGCTGAGGACCAGCACAAATACGGCGGCCAGCGGAATGCCAAGGATACGCATTGTCGCAAAACTGTCGAGCGGCAGGGGCGGCTTGATGCGGATGCCGCGGCCGTAGGAAATCGCGGTTGATAGAACGAGAAAGCTTGACGACAGGGTGGCGATGATGGGCGGGATCCGCAGCAGGCGGATCAGGCCGTAGTTGAAAACCCCCACGAGAAAGCTTGCGCCAAGCGCCGCACCAATGCCCAGCAGCAACCGCGCTGAATCGGTATCCATCACCTTCATGGCGACGACGCCTGCCAGCGTGATGGTTGCCGGAATTGACAGGTCGACATTGCCCGGGCCGGTTGTGATCACCATCATTTGGCCAAGGCCAACGATAATGCTGAAGGTGGCAAAGGAAAGTGCCGCAGTCAGAATCTCGCCAGCCCCTTGGCCGCCGGTGTAGGCAATAGTCGCAAGCCAAACGCCGATGGCCGCGAGGAATGACCATATCCAGGGTTCGTGCCGCAACCTGTTCCAGATGTTGGTCATTTGCTTGCATCCCGTGGGGTGAGCGGAGCCTTGAGAGCCAGAACAAGAATGAGAATGGCGCCTTGCGCGCCAATCTGCCAGTCGGGGGATATTCTCAGGAAAATCAGGAAGGACCCGGCCAGTGCCAGCGTCAGGGCGCCGATGACTGCTCCCAAGGGCGACACGCGTCCGCCAATGAACTCGCCGCCGCCGAGGATGACGCCGGCAATGGAATAGAGGGTATAGCGGTCGGCCACATGGGCGTCTGCTGACGTGGTAAGGCCAAGGAGCGAAAGGCCGGACAGAACGCCGAAGAATCCGGCAAGCGCATACATCGCCGCTTTGGTTTTGAGCATGGACCAGCCCGCCCGCGCCATGGCCCGTGGATTGCCGCCAGCACCCCGGGCGATCACGCCGAGGGATGAATGCATGAGGGCCAGTTGCACCACAAGGCCAATGACGATGGCGGCGATGATGGGGAAGGGAATGAATGGCGTTTGCAAGGCCATTATGGATTTGAGCCACTCCGGCGCCTTGCCGCCGGGCGAGGGGAGAATGAGCACGGCAATGCCGAGCCAGACAAATGAAAGGCCAAGGGTGACCACAATCGAAGGCAGGTTGCGGCTGTGAACGAGCGCGCCAACCGCAGCATAGGCCGCGATGCAGAGCAGCAGCGCAAGCGCGCCAAGCAGCGGATTGCTGTAGAGCAGAGTTGCTGAAATGCAGCCGACAAGGCCAACGAACGGGCCAATCGAGAGATCAAGGTCGTTGACTGTGATGATGAACATTTGGGCAATGGTCGCCAGCGCGATCGGCACGGCATATTGCAGCATCAGGTTGAGGCCAAAATAGCTCATGGTGCGGGGCTGCACATAAAACGTAGCGCCAAGCACCACCGCGAGGGAGATGACCGGCAGCAGCGAGCGCAGCAGGCTTCGGCTCATGCGGCGGAGCTTTCGGCAAACGAGGCCTGCAGGATTTTCTCCTCGGTCAGGTCTTCGTGCTCCAGGCTTGCCGCGATGGCGCCGTTGCGGAACACGTAAGCCCGGTCGCAGTACTGCAATTCTTCCATCTCGGTGGTATACCAGACGAAAGTGCGGCCGGCTTTGGCTTCCCGCGCGATCATCTCATAGACTTCGAGCTTGGTGCCAATGTCCACGCCGCGCATGGGATCATCCATCAGAATGATCCGGGCTTCCGAACCCAGGGCGCGGGCAAAAAGAGTTTTCTGCTGGTTGCCGCCGGACAGGGTGAGAATGTTGTTGTTCATGTCCGAGGTGCGGATGCCCATGCGTTTCTTCCATTCGGCGGCCAACAGGCCTTCACCGTCGCTGGCGATCAGCCCGCGCCTCAGAAGGGAACGCAGGGAGCGGATAGTCACGTTGGAGGCGATGGACCAGAGATGAAAGATGCCATCGGACTGGCGGTCTCCGGCGATGAAGGCAACGGGTGCGGGAACCTCGGCATCGCTTCGCGAAAAAATCTGCAAGAGCATGCGGGTCTGGCCATGGCCCGACAGGCCCGCGAGGCCGATGATTTCACCCTGGTGGGCAATGAGTTCGCCCGTGTCTGCTGCAGTTTTGGGTTTTGCCCGGATTGCGACGGGTGCCTGGGATTTGGCCTTTGCCAGCTTCGCGGTGGTGGATTTGTTCTGGTTCACCTCGGTGCCCATGGCGGCCACAAGCGAATGCCGGTCGAACTTTTTCGCCGGGCGCTCGGCAACAGTCTTGCCATCCTTCATCACCGCGATGCGGTCGCAGGTGCCCAGAATGTCGCCGAGCAAATGCGAAATCAAAATCACGCTGGTGCCCTTCGTCACCTGGCTTCTGACAAAGGTCAGGAGCTGCTGGGCCGTCACCGCGTCAAGCGAGGAGGTGGGCTCATCGAGAATGACGAGGCGCAAGGGAATGTCGGTCACGGTGAAGGCGCGCGCAATCTCTGCCATCTGGCGCTTGCCGATGGGCAAATCGGAAATGGCGTCACTGGGGCTGATGCCATGGCCGGGGAAAATCTCGTCTAGCTTCTGAAGGGCAATATCCTGGCTCCGCTTTTTCCAGCCAATTCCCTTCAGGCTGCCATGCACGATGCGGACGTTTTCGGCCACCGTGAGATTGGGGCAGAGGGAAAGCTCCTGAAAGACGCAGCGGATGCCGTTGGTGCGGGCGACATTGACGGACCAATAACCCTCGTGCCTGGTGCCACCCACGCTGATGTCACCCTTGTCCGGGGAAAGTGTTCCGGCCAGAATATGCATGAGCGTGGACTTGCCGGCGCCGTTGTGGCCCACCAGTCCCAGGCATTCGCCGCTGCCCACCGCAAGGCTCACACCCGCAAGCGCGCGGACGGCGCCGAAATTCCTTTCAACGCCGTCCAGTTTTATTGCCGTGTGGTTCAAGGCTTAGTTGCCGGCCACGACTTTGGCCGCGTCCTCAGCCGTATACTCGACATTGGCCACGCCGCCCTTTTCCGTGGTGGCCAGGTTCGCTTCAAGATTGGCCTGGTCGATTTGCAGGAAAGGCACCGTCATGTCCTGGGGAACCTTCTTGCCGTCGAGGATCATCTGGGCGACCCAGAAGGCCAGGGTGGACACGCCCGGCGCAATGGAAACCGACATGGTTTCGTAGCCATTGGCGTCCTTCTGTTCCTTCCACCACTGCAATTCATCCTGGCGGTTGCCCATGATGATCAGCGGTGTCGGCCGGCCTGCAGCCTTGAAGGCCTGGGCCGCCCCATAGCCATCGCCGCCCTGGGTGACCACGGCCTTGATTTCCGGCAGCGACGGCAAGATGCCCGCCACCGCCTTTTGCGCTACTTCCTGGGCCCAGTCGCCATGAACTGAGCCGGCGATCTTGAACTGCTTGTACTTGTCGGCGCCGCGGTGAATGCCCTTGGAGATTTCATCGTCGACGAAAACGCCGGCAAGGCCGCGGATTTCAAGAAGGTTGCCGCCGTCCTTCATCTTGTCATTGAGATAGTCGAGCTGGACTTCGCCCATCTTGGCGAAGTCCACGGCGATGCGGTAGGCGCAAGGCTCGGTGACGATGCCGTCAAAGGAGACAACGACGATCCCCGCATCGCAAGCCTGCTTGACGACGCCGTTCAGGGCATCGGGCGAGGCGGCATTGATGACGATGGCATCATAGCCCTGGAGGATGAGGTTCTGGATCTGGGCCGCCTGTTCGGTGACCTGGTTTTCCGATGTGGTGAACGGGTCGGCAGCGGCAACAATGCC
Source organism: uncultured Hyphomicrobiales bacterium (assembly GCA_902826365.1). Classification (GTDB taxonomy): domain Bacteria; phylum Pseudomonadota; class Alphaproteobacteria; order Rhizobiales; family Aestuariivirgaceae; genus Aestuariivirga. The sequence continues at coordinate 10,925 of CADEEO010000079.1, forward strand.
CGCCTCAACCGCCGGCTTGGTCACCTTGTCCCAGCTTTTCAGCATGGACTGGCGCCAGGAATTTCCGGCGTAATTGTTTGACAGGGCTATCTTTTTGTCTTTGGTGTCGGCAAATGCCGAGCCGGCCGCCAGAGCCGCCGCTATGGCAACAGAACAGACCAATGCTTTCTTCAACATGTAACTCTCCCATGGCTTTTCCCGAGCCCTCTTGGTCGAGGCCCGCGAGCACATGTTAACATATGCAGGAAATGCCGCAATGGCTCCGGCCCCTATTCGTATGATAAATGGGCAAAAGCGAATTGCTTACCATGCGGCGGCGGCGGCCTTGCGCTTGGCGTTGTCTTGCCCTAGTAAGGGTCATGGTTCGCGCTCGTCAGCTGTTGGCACTTCTCCTTCTTAGCAACCCCTGAGGGTCGGCTGGGCTTTGCCTTGGCTCTTTGGGGAAAAGATTTTGAGAAACAAACCCAACAGCTAAGAACAAGAGACAACGACCATGATGATTTCCCCACGAGAAAAGTACCGGGCCTACCCGCCCGTATCCTTGCCGGACCGCACTTGGCCGGAAAAAGCGATTGCCAAACCCCCCATCTGGTGCAGCGTTGACCTCCGCGACGGCAACCAGTCGCTGATCGAACCCATGGGCCATGAGCGCAAGCTCCGCATGTGGAATGCGCTGGTAAAAATGGGCTTCAAGGAAATCGAGATCGGCTTTCCCTCCGCTTCGCAAACGGATTTCGATTTCTGCCGCTTCCTCATCGACAACAAGAAGATTCCCGACGGCGTCACCGTGCAGGTGCTGGTGCAATGCCGCGAAGACCTGATCACCCGCACGTTCGAAGGCATCCGCGGCGCCAAATCGGTGATCGTCCACTTCTACAACTCCACCAGCGAACTGCAGCGCCGCGTCGTCTTCAACAAGGACAAGGCCGGCGTCACCGAAATCGCCGCGGGCGCTGCCCGCCTCATCAAGAGGCTCACGCAGGAAAGCGGCATGGAAGAGGCCATCCGCTTCCAGTATTCGCCGGAAAGCTTCACCGGCACCGAACTCGACTATGCGGTGGAAATCTGTGAAGCCGTAATGGATGAAATCCGACCCACGCCGCAAAAGCCGCTGATACTCAATCTCCCCGCCACGGTCGAGATGTCGACCCCCAACATCCATGCGGACCAGATCGAATGGTTCTGCCGCAAGATCAAGAACCGCGCATCCGTCATCATTTCGCTCCATCCGCATAATGACCGGGGCTCGGCCGTCGCCGCCACGGAGCTCGCCCTTATGGCAGGCGCTGACCGGGTGGAAGGAACGCTCTTCGGCAATGGCGAGCGCACCGGCAATGTCTGCCTCGTGACGCTGGCCATGAACCTTTACACGCAAGGCGTTGATCCCGGTCTCGATCTCTCCAACATCAATGACCTCATCCGCATGGCGGAATACTGCACGCAGTTGCCGGTGCATCCGCGCCACCCCTATGCAGGCGAACTGGTGTTCACGGCGTTCTCCGGCTCGCACCAGGATGCCATCAACAAGGGCTTCAAGGCCATGAAGGCCTCGAACAAGCCGTTGTGGGAGGTGCCCTATCTTCCCATCGATCCCATGGATCTTGGCCGCAGCTACGAAGCCGTGGTGCGGATCAATTCGCAAAGCGGCAAGGGTGGCATTGCCTATATCCTCGAAACCGAACACGGCATTGAATTGCCGCGGCGCCTGCAGATCGAGTTCTCCAAGGTGGTGCAGGCCATTGCCGATGGCGAGGGCGTGGAGCTTAGCGCAGAGCGCCTGTGGCGCAGCTTTGAGGGCGAATATCTCGACGGCAACGGCCGCTTCGGCTTCATCGAGCACACGGCGGCTTCCGACCACGGCGAGCAAAACCTCACGGCGCGGATCAGCGATGACGGCAAGCACAAGACCATTCATGGCCACGGCAACGGCCCGGTCGATGGCTTTGTCGACGCCATGCGGAAAGAGTCTGGGCTTGCCTTCGACGTGGCCGATTACCGCGAACACGCCATGGGCCATGGCGCCAACGCGGCGGCCATCGCCTATGTGGAGCTGCGGCTGACGGACGGCGCAACGCTGTTCGGCGTCGGCATCGACAAGAACATTGTCGTCGCTTCGCTCAAGGCGGTTGTCTCCGGCGTCAACCGGGCGCTGAAGCGATAACAGAAGAAATTTGCGGCGGTTCTTGGGCTCGCCCCATGGACCGCCGAATTTTTTGCAAACGTCCGGGACCCCATTTGGTTCCTAGAACAGGCGATCACAAAAAAGTTGAAGGGAAGCGATGTAATTTTGCAACCTTATTGGATCTCATGGCTTTCACTCCTGGACAATGCCGTCCAATCCAAAATCTCAGGAGATACCCATGATTAAATCAGCTCTTTTGGCCACCGCCATTTCTTTCGCCTTCGTTGTGCCGGCCTATGCCCAGAGCGCGGTCAAGTGCGATGAAGCCTCGCTGACCCAGATGCGCAAGGACATTGATGCCCTGACGGATCAGGAGAAGAAGGCAAAGTCCATGGAAAGCTGGACTGCTGCCGATGCCGCGTTCAAGGCCAACAATCTCGATGAGTGCAACGCCCGCATGGGCGACACCGGCAAGAGCCTGCAGGGTGAAGGGGCCAACACTCAGACCAACTAAATTGCAATTCCTATCAGGATGTTGATTTTGGACATCCCGGCGGGGCCCGCGAGGCCCCGCCGTCATTTCACAACGGTGTCAGCACCGGAAGAATCCAGGGTTTGCGCCTGAAGATTTTCGGATTCGAAGAGCTTCGCCTCGATCTCAATGATCTTGGCGCGCGCTTCGTCCGTCCATTTGCCGGCGGGAATCGCAAAAGCGTTGCAGGCCAGAGCCTTGCGGAGGTCGCCCAGCGCTTGGCGCAGCAGGCCTTTGCCGTCAAAGGCGAGGCCGCGATTGTAATAGGCGTCGGCATAGTTCCGGCGCAGGCGGATTGCCAGGTCATAGTCGGTAATGGCGTCGTCATATCTATCCATGTAATAACGGACGGTGCCGCGGTAGTAATAGAACACCGCCATCTTCGGGTTCAGGGTTTCAGCGGACAGGCGGCGGTCGTCAACCCTGTCACCCCTTGCAAGAGCAGGCGTTGCAATAGTCAGAATCGCGATGCTGAACAGCACCCTAGCCATAATGCGCATATGAAAGTCCCCAGCCACCAAGTAATTCCGGACGCATCGCATGCGTGCAGCAAACCCAACCGTCCGGGCCAGCTTTGGGATCCGGATGGAAAAGGCAAACAAAAGCAATGATATAGAGCTGAAACAAAAGCCGTCTAATATGTTGCCTGTGAACAGACTAACCCCGAATCAGAGGATTTTCCAGAGTCGGCGATGTCGGATGCGGGAGTGATGTATAAAAGTGACACTTATCGTCTCACCGATTTAGCGGGGGCTGCGCCGGGCAAATCCATGAACTTGAAGAAGATCGGACTGTCAGCGCAAAAAGACCTTGAAAGCCGCCTGAATGGCTAGCTTGCCCTCAGGCAGACCAGCGAAGCGCTCCATCTGATAGGGGCGGGAACTCCGGCGGCAATGGCGGGGCTCTGCCGCGGCGGGCGCGGAGCGAACCAGGCGGCGCGGGCTTGCGTCCAGCGTTCAACGCGGCGGCGTTCCATGATCTGCTCGCTGAATTCCACGCCCAGTTTACGCTCGGAATGCCAGGCGATGGTGCACAGGCGGAGCGTGGCTTCGCCGTCAAGGCGCAGCCAGAACAGGGCCGGCAAGCCTTTCGGCTGCGGAAATTCCACAAGTGCCCCGTCCTGCGATATGTCGCGCACAGTGCAACTCAGGTGTTCGGTCTGGAGCGGGTGAAAAATCGAGGCCTGCATAAGCGCCGCGCGCCGCGGGGAGCGGCGCTGTTCAACGCGCTGAAGGTCATTCTTCATTGGCTGGCACGGCCCCATAACTTTCGATGGCGGCAAGGGTAGCGGCGAAACCTGAAATTGAGTTTGCCAATTTCGCTAAAATTGTCTGGATTATTGCAGCGGTTTCATCACGTTAATCATCAGCGGACGCGGGGCTGCTTCAATCCCTGCCCGGCCATGGAGAGTAGGG
>CADEEO010000080.1 GCA_902826365.1 uncultured Hyphomicrobiales bacterium
GGTTTCATTGTAGATGAACTATCAACCGACCCCTGGTGCGCCATAGCCATGGATGGCGCCCGGGAAAAAGCCTGGGAACATGGCCTCACGATCAGTGCGGCCGTCACCCGCGGCGATGCGGAAATGGAACAGGCCGTTCACGCGCAAATGGAAGGCCAGCCCCTGATTGGTTTGATTTACGGCACCATACAAACCCGCCGCATCACGCCCTCGCCCGCCTTCTACCGGATCCCGACCGTGCTGATGAACTGCTATGCGGCGGATCGCTCGCTGCCCTCCATCATGCCCGGTGAAATTCTTGGCGGCCAGACTGCGACTAGCCGCTTGATCCGGGCCGGCCATCGCCGCATCGGCCTCATCGAAGGCGAAGTTTGGATGGACGCATCCCGTGACCGCCTGAAAGGTTATCGTCAGGCTCTGGCAAATGCTGAAATTCTTTACGATCCGGATCTCGTCAGGCCTGGAAACTGGGAGCCATCTGCGGGCTATGAGCAAACTCACCAATTGATGAATCTCAAAGACCCTCCAACAGCAATATTCTGTTCGAACGATCTCATGGCCTTGGGTTGCTACGAGGCGTTGAAAGAACTTGGTGAGCGCATTCCCGAAGACGTGGCCGTGATTGGTTACGATGACCGTGAGATAGCCCAATTCACCAGGCCTCCGCTCACCACAATTCTCCTGCCGCATTTTGAAATGGGAACCCTGGCTGCCGAATACATCATCAACAATTCCATTCAGGCCAAAGGTCGGCAGGCGCAAATCAAGGTGGAGTGTCCTTTGGTTGAAAGAAATTCAGTTGGGCCTGTTCTGCCTGCCCAAGTGGAATAGGGAGATTGCCATGCTGCTTTTGGTAACAGGCGCCACCGGCAAGGTCGGCACAAACCTGATTGCCCACATTCTTGCCGAGCCGCGCTGGAATGGTGCGAGGATAAGGGCCTTGTGTCACAATCGGTTGTTCCAGCAAACAGACAGGGTGGAAGTTGTCAAAGGTGACATCTCTGACCGTCAAAGCGTCGAACGCGCCATGGCCGGCGTCACCCATGTCGTCCACCTCGCAACCTGCAAGGAAACCCCTGAAATCGTCATGGACGTGACGGTGAAGGGCATGTTCTGGCTGCTTGAATCCTTTCGCCAAAGCAAAGCGGCACAACAATTCATTCTCATTGGGGGTGATGCCAGCGTCGGCCATTTTTTCTACCGCCATGATGGCCCCATCACCGAAAAAACGCCCCACCAGGCCTATCCTGGCTGCTATGCCCTCTCGAAAGTTTTGGAGGAAGTGCTTCTCACCCAATTCACCATCCAGTACGGCATCAATGCTTGCTGCCTCCGCGCCCCGTGGATCATGGAAAAAGACGATTTCCGCTATTCTCTTTCCTTCGGTGACGATGTTTTTGGCGGGCCTGACTGGAAATCAATGCTCCCAGCGGACGTTGCAAAAAAATGCAAAGATGAGGGAGCAATCCCGGTGCTTCACGATGCTGATGGCCGCCCGCTCAAACGCAATTTTGTCCATGTGGAAGACCTTGCAAGCGCCATATCAGCAGCCCTCAGCAATCCTGTCACGCGAGGCAAGCTCTACAACATTTGCATGGATGAGCCCGTCGACTACGGTGTCGTTGCAAGCCATCTCAGCAAGAGCAAAGGGCTTGGCTCGATTGCCATTCCAAGTTCCTATCATTCAACCTGGTTGGACAATAGCAAAGCCAAATTCGAACTCGGCTGGCGCCCGCATTATGATTTGGCCAAGCTTATTGACGCCGCCTGGGGCTACAAGCGTGCCGCCAATGACCCGCGCAAAATCTGGTATCCCGGCTAGTTTTTCTCGATAACACTTGTGCAGCAGATCTCCTGCTAGAGCCCCATGATCGCTTCAAAGAGATGCTTTAACCATGTGAAGAAGCTCTTGGAGGCTTTCTCGCCTTTCCTAAGGCGGTGCAGGAAGAGCCAAGTCGCATAGAGCACAATTGCCAATGCGCCTGCGATTGTGAAAACGATATAAAGAAAGCCAAGAAATTCATTCATCTAGAGCATTCCGGCTTCGCCGCGCTTCCACTGCTCTTTCGTTAGCGCCTGGAACTCTTCAAAGCGATCCTCTGCGATGGCCGTGCGGATGCCCTGCATGAGCTCCTGATAATAGGCGATATTCGCCCAGGACAGCAGCATCATGCCGAGCAATTCACCCGAGCGCATGAGGTGATGGATATAGGCCCGTGAATATTTGGAAAGCGCAGGACAAACGCTTTCAGCATCAAGCGGGCGCGGGTCATCCGCATGCTTGGCATTGCGCAAATTGGTTTTCCCGAAGCGTGTGAAGGCTTGCCCGTGCCGCCCGGAGCGGGTCGGCAGCACGCAGTCAAACATGTCAATTCCCCGCGCCACCGACTCGAGCAAATCTTCCGGCGTACCGACTCCCATGAGATAGCGGGGCTTGTCCGCCGGCAACTCCGGAGCCGTGAATTCGATCGTCTGGAGCATCAGCTTCTGGCCTTCGCCCACCGCCAGTCCGCCAATGGCATAGCCCTCAAAACCAATGTCCCGAAGCCCGGCCGCACTGGCCCGGCGCAGGCCTTCGTTCACGCCACCCTGCACAATGCCGAAATTTCCGCGTCCCGGCTGGGTGCCAAAGGCTTTCCGCGACCGCGCCGCCCAACGCAGGGAAAGTTGCATCGCCTTTTCCGCCTCTTTATCTGTATGCGGATATTCCAGGCACTGATCGAGCTGCATCTGAATATCGGAGCCCAGCAGGCGCTGAATGTCCATGGCCCGCTCCGGCGTAAGCTCATACCTTCGCCCATCGATATGTGATTGGAATACGGCCCCCTGCTCCGTAATCTTACGGATCTTTGCCAGTGACATCACCTGAAAACCGCCACTGTCCGTGAGGATCGGCCCATCCCAGCCAATGAAATTATGCAGGCCACCAAGCTTGGCCACCTCTTCCGCTCCGGGCCGCAGCATCAGGTGATAGGTGTTGCCCAAAATAACGTCGGCACCTGCCTCCTTCACCTGATCCAGGTAGAGCCCCTTCACCGTGCCAACGGTGCCCACCGGCATGAAGGCCGGCGTGCGAATGTCGCCATGCAGCGTGCGAACCGTGCCCAGCCGCGCCGTGCCATCGGTCTTGTGAAGCGAAAAGGAGAATTCAGTCATGCGGCTTGAGGAAATAGCAGGCAGCAATCGCCATAGGAATAGAAACGATAATTATTATGAATGGCGTGGGCATAGGCCGCCTTCATCCGCGCCGTGCCGGCAAAGGCCGAAACCAGCATGAAGAGCGTCGAGCGCGGCAGGTGGAAATTGGTAACAAGCACATCGACGGCGGAAAACCTGTAACCCGGCGTGATGAAAATCTCCGTCGTCCCGTTGAACGGCTCCAGCTTCGAACTCTCCAGTAGACGCAAGGACGTGGTTCCCACCGCCACAATGCGCCCGCCTCGTTGCCGCGCAGCCTTCAGCCGGACAACTGTTTCAGCCGATACCTCGCCCCATTCCGCATGCATCTTGTGGTCGCGCGTATCCTCAGCCTTTACCGGCAAAAAGGTCCCAGCCCCCACATGCAAAGTAACAAATTCAGCAGTAATTCCAGCAGATTCCAGCCTCTTCATAAGACCGGGCGTGAAGTGCAGCCCAGCAGTCGGTGCGGCCACCGCCCCCGGATGCCTGGCAAACATCGTCTGGTAATCCGTGGCATCTTGCGCATCCGTTGCCCGCTTTCCCTCGATGTAAGGCGGCAGTGGCATCTGACCCACCGCCTCAATGGCCTCGTCCAGAACCGGTCCGCTGAAATCAAACGCGAGGGTAATTTCCCCGGCGTCGCCCTTGGCTTCAACCGTGGCGTCAACATTGCCCAGAAGGCACACCCGGCCCTCCGCCCCAAAACGCAGCCGGTCGCCCACCTGCAATTTCTTGCCCGGCTTCGCAAAAGCTTTCCAACGGGAACCATCAACCCGCATGTGCAGCAGCGCCTCAATCTTCGGCGTCGCCTCGCCCCGCCCAATGCGAACCCCGGTCAGGGCTGCCGGAATGACTTTCGTATTGTTGAAAACCAGCACATCGCCAGCCCGAAGTTGCGATGGCAAATCGGCCACGGTGAAATCGCCAAACCCGTCCCCCACCACCAGCAATTTCGCGGACTCGCGTGGGTTCGCGGGACGAAGCGCAATGCGCTCCGGCGGCAATTCAAAATCAAAATCGGAAACGCGCATCAGGGACCGGAACAGGTCACAGCCCAAGCGCCAACACCCGCCACCCGTAAAGTTCCGGCCGATACGTAGTCGGCACCCTCGCTTGCCGTGAACAGGCGAAGCTGCGCCACGATTGCATCCATCTTGTCGTCGGTCACATCAATATAAATCTGGTCAGCGGTTTCGAAAGCCTGACCCTTGGTGATGAGCGTGGCATCCCCGCCCCGCGTCGACCATTTCTTGCCGCCCGCTTCAACCTCGATGGTATTGACGGCGATGACATTCATGTTGCCAAGCAAAACATTGAACGAGGCCTTGTCGCCATCGGAGCAGTTGAGCCATTCCGTTGCCTTCGCAGGCACGGCAAGAGCCATCAGCAGCGCTCCAATGGCGGCCAGGCGTTTCACTGCTTCGCGTCTGCTGCAACCTGCATCTTGACGATCTTGTCCGGGTTGCTCACCGGCTCGCCACGCTTCAGGCCGTCAACAAGCTCCATGCCGGAGGTGACGCGCCCCCAAACCGTGTACTGGTTGTCAAGGAAGGTCGCATCGTCAAACACAATGAAGAACTGGCTGTTGGCAGAATTCGGATTGGAAGACCGCGCCATGGAGCAGATGCCGCGCACATGCGGTTCCTTGGAAAATTCCGCCTTCAGGTCCGGCTTCTTCGAGCCGCCCATGCCGGTACCGGTGGGATCGCCGCCCTGCGCCATGAAGCCCTCGATCACGCGGTGGAATACCACGCCGTCATAAAAGCCTTCGCGCGCCAATTCCTTGATGCGCGCCACATGGCCCGGCGCCAGCTTCGGCAGAAGCTCAATGACAACCCGGCCCTTGGCCAGATCCATGTGAAGGGTGTTTTCAAGATCAGCCATTATTGCACCGTAACCTTTACCATCTTGTCGGGAGTTGCAGGGGGTTCGCCGCGCTCGAGGCGGTCAACGCAGAACATGCCTTCATCGTCCACCTTGCCCAGCACCGTGTAGTTGCCGTCAAGGAATCCGCCATCGGCGAACATGATGAAAAACTGGCTGTTGGCAGAATCCGGATCGTTGGAGCGCGCCATGCCAACCGTACCGCGGCCGAAATGCTCTTTCGAGAATTCCGCCTTGATGTCCGGTTCTTCCGAACCGCCCATGCCGGTGCCCGTGGGGTCGCCCGTCTGGGCCATGAAACCGTCAATCACCCGGTGAAAAACGATTCCATTGTAAAACCCCGCCGCCGCAAGCTTGGAAACCTGCGCCACATGGGCCGGCGCCAGGTCCGGCCGCAGCGTAATGGTGAAGCTGCACTTGTCATTGGTTTCAACAGTGATCTTTTCTGCCGCCATGGCAGGTGCTGCCATCATCACGGCCGCCATGGCGCATAAGCCAAGTCTCTTCATTCGCTAAGTCTCCGGTTTCAGGGTTAATGGAAATCGAACGCTGGATAGTGCCAGATATCGCCAGAAATGAGGCCGCGCAAGGGCTTAGTTCTTGAGCGCCGCAGCCACCGCCGCCTGGGCTTCCCGGGGTATGAACAGGGAAACATCGCCCCCCATTTGGGCAATCTGCTTGACCAGTGAAGAGGCAATCATCCGCGTGGCGGGTGATGCCGCCAGGAACACCGTTTCAATGTCCGGCGCCAAGGCCCCGTTCATCTGCCCCATCTGTACTTCATAGTCGAAATCGCTGGCGTCCCTTAAGCCCCGGATGATCAGGCCGGCGTGGGCGTGGCGCGCCGCATCCACGGCCAAACCATCGAAGGTCACCACGCTGATTTTGACGCCTGTATGCTCGGCAATAGGCTTGGTCACCTGCTCCAGCAGTTCAACCCGTTTTTTCACATCCAGAAGCGATTTCTTGCCCGCATGGATGCCAACCCCCAAAACCAGCTTCTCCACCAGCCGCGCGCTTCGCGCCACGATGTCGAGGTGGCCATAGGTAACGGGGTCAAAAGAACCGGGATAAAATCCTGTGCGTGCCATGGCAGCACCCTAACCGCTTCACGCTGCTGCCGCAACCTGTCAGCAGATGTCAGTTAATCTCCAGGTTATCACAACGAGAAGGAAACCACCATGGCCGACGAAAACCCCTCCATCATCTCGCATGTCTCGCTAGGCACCAATGATTTTCCGGCAGCCCGGGAGTTCTATGTGAAGGTGCTGGGAACCTTGGGATGCCGCATTGTCATGGAGCATGAAGGCGCCGCGGCCTTCGGCAAGGCCTATCCGGAATTCTGGATTCAAACGCCGTTTGACGGCGCGAAAGCCTCTCGCGGCAATGGCGTGCACGTCGGTTTCATGGCCCAATCCAAGGCCGAAGTTGAGGCGTTTTTCAAAGCGGCGATTGCGGCGGGAGCAACCGAAGACGGCGACCCCGGCCACCGCCATGATTATGGCGAACCCTACTACGGCTGCTTCGTGCGCGACCTTGATGGCAACAAGATCGAAGCCGCCTTTTGGGATTTTGAACTGGCTGCAAAGCTCGGCATGGCCTAACGGTCAGCGCCCCCGCAAAGCCATCCAAACGCCGCCTGCGGTCAGGCAAATACCGCTGACAATCTCGATGGCACGGATGCGCGAGCGTGAAAGCCAGGTTCCTGCCTTTCCCGCCAGCAGCGCATAGGCCGTGTCGCCCGCCGCGGCGATCACCGCAAAGGTCACGCCAAGCAGAAGCGTCTGTTGCATCATGTTGCCGTCCTTGGAAAGGAACGGCGGAATGAGCGCGCCGAACAGCACCAGCATCTTGGGGTTGGACATGATCACCACGAAGCCCTGCAGGAAAAAGCTTCCCTTGGGCCGCGCCCGGTCCACCGCGATGGCCAGGTCTCCGTTGGAACGGAACAGCTTGATGCCCAGCCATACGAGATAGGCGGCCCCCGCCCAGCGCAATACGTCAAACCACACCCCCATGAGCTGGATGGCGGCGCCAAGGCCAAGCGCCGCAATGGCCAGCCAAATCACCACGCCCGCCTGTGTGCCCGCCACATTCATCAGCCCCGCCCGGCTCCCATAGCGCAGGCTGTTGGCAATGATCACGGTCACCGTGGGGCCCGGAACAAAAGCCAGGGCCATCGCCGCAAGGCAAAAGGCAAAGTATGATTCATAGGACATGATTTCAGCTCCTCACTCACCGTACGGAGCCAGAAACGCAGCGAGACTGTCAAGCGGAATTATGCCTCGCCTTCCGCCACCTCATCTTCGCTCAGGCTCTCAACCGACACCACGCTCTCGTCATCAGCCGTATCGATCACGATCACCCCTTGCGTCGAACGCCCGGCCTTGCGGATGCCGTCAACCGGGCAGCGGATAAGCTGCCCGCCATCGGTCACCAGCATGATCTGGTCGGAATGCTCAACCGGAAAGGAAGCCACCAGCGGGCCGTTGCGTTCGTTCACCGCCATGGCCACAATGCCTTTGCCGCCGCGGTTGGTGATGCGGTATTCGAATGACGACGTGCGCTTGCCATAGCCGTTGCTGGAAACCGTAAGGATCACCTGCTCGGCCGCCCCCATCGCCGCGTAACGTTCCTGGCTGAGCCCCGCATCAGCCACTTCTTCTTCATCGGAAGTCTCAGGTTCTGAATCTTCGCCCGCCACCGCGCGCGACATTTTGAGGAATGCCAAACGCTCTTCCGCCGTTGCATCCACGTGCCGGATGACGGCCATGGAAATCACATGATCGTCCTTTTCAAGCTTGATCCCGCGCACTCCGGTTGAATCGCGCCCCTTGAATACGCGCACGTCGTCCACCGGAAACCTGATGCATTGCCCCTGCGCCGTGGTCAGCAGCACGTCATCCGCAGCGGTGCAAATCTCAACACCCGCAATCATGTCGCCGGCTTCCAGCTTCATGGCAATCTTGCCGGAGCGATTGATGCTTTCGAAATCATCCAGCGCATTGCGCCGAACCCCGCCGGAACGCGTCGCAAACATCAGGTGCAGGTTCGCCGCATCTCCATCATCCTCTGGCAACGGCATGATGGTCGTGATGCGCTCGTCCTGAGACAGCGGCAGGATATTGATCAAGGCCTTGCCCCGAGCCTGCGGATTGCCTACCGGCAGGCGCCACACCTTCATGCGGTAAACCATGCCGAGTGACGAGAAGAACAGTATCGGCGTATGGGTATTGGCAACGAAAAGCTTGGTGACGAAATCCTCGTCGCGCATTTGCACGCCGGCCCGGCCCTTGCCGCCGCGCCGCTGCGCCCGGTAGGCCGAAAGTGGCACCCGCTTCACATAGCCCGCGTGGCTTACCGTCACAACCATGTCTTCCCGGGCAATCAGATCTTCGTCGTCAACCTCGCCGTCGTTCTCGACAATCTCGGTGCGCCGCGGCGTGGCGAAATCCGCCTTGATCTGCGCCAACTCGCCCTTGATGATGTTCATCACCCGCAGGCGCGAGCGCAATATGTCCAGGTATTCCGCAATCTCCTTGGCAAGCTTCTGCAACTCGTCGGTGATTTCATCGATGCCAAGGGCCGTAAGGCGCTGCAAACGCAGATCAAGAATGGCCCGCGCCTGCTCTTCTGAAAGCCGGTAGTTATTGTCAGGCCCCAGCGAATGTCGCGGGTCGGCAATGAGCGCGATCAGCGGCCCCAAGTCTCGCGCTGGCCAGGCGCGCGCCATCAAGGCCTCGCGCGCTTCGCCCGCGTCCTTGGACCGGCGGATCAGCTTGATCACTTCATCGATATTGGCAACCGCGATCGCCAAGCCCACCAGGATATGCGCCCGGTCGCGCGACTTGTTGAGCAGGAACTTGGTGCGCCGCGTCACCACTTCTTCGCGGAACGTAATGAACGCCTGCAGCAAATCCTTGAGGTTCAACTGTTCCGGCCGCCCGCCGGTCAGCGCAATGTTGTTGACGCTGAAGGTGCTCTGCAATTGCGAGAAGCGGTAAAGCTGGTTGAGCACCACATCAGCCATCGCGTCGCGCTTGATCTCGATCACTACGCGCATGCCCTGCCGCGAGGACTCGTCTCGAATATCCGAGATGCCTTCAATCTTCTTGTCGCGCACCATTTCGGCGATGCGCTCGATCATCAGCGCCTTGTTCACCTGATAGGGAATTTCCGTGATGACCAGCGCTTCGCGATCCTTGCGGAGTTCTTCCGTCTGCACCCGCCCGCGCAGCACGATGGAGCCGCGCCCCGTGTGGAATGCCGCCTTGATGCCCATGCGGCCCAAAACAATGCCGCCCGTCGGAAAATCCGGCCCCGGCATAAGCTCAATCAGGTCATCAATGGAAATCGCCGGATTGTCGATGGTGGCAATCGTGGCATCGATCACTTCGCCTAGGTTATGCGGCGCCATGTTGGTGGCCATGCCAACTGCGATGCCGCCGGACCCGTTCACCAGAAGGTTGGGATACTTCGCCGGCAGGACCGTGGGTTCGCGGAACTCGTTGGAATAGTTGAATTGGAATTCAACCGTGTCCTTGTCCAAGTCATCAAGCAACGGAATGGCTGATTTTGCCAATCGTGATTCCGTATAGCGGTCGGCTGCCGGCGGATCACCGTCAACCGATCCGAAGTTGCCCTGCCCGTCGATAAGCGGCAGCCGCAATGAAAAATCCTGCGCCATGCGCACCAGTGCGTCATAAATCGCCAGGTTGCCGTGCGGATGATACTTGCCCATCACGTCGCCGACGACGCGGGCCGATTTCTTGTAAGGCTTGTCCGGCGTGAAGCCGTTTTCATCCATGGTGTAGAGAATGCGCCGGTGCACCGGCTTCAGGCCGTCGCGCACATCTGGAAGCGCCCGGCTCACGATCACGCTCATGGCGTAATCGAGGTAGCTTTTCTTCATCTCATCTTCGAGGTTGATGAGCGTAATTTCACCGGGATTGGCGGGCGGAACCACGCCATTCTTGTCGTCTTTGTCGGTCACGGACAGCCCTTAACTCAAGCCTTCTGCCGCTGCAAAACCGCCATGATTTTCGGGCGATTCGAGCGGTAGCCCAGTCTAGTTTGACAGGGCGCTCACCGCAACGAAAAGAGCTATGAAATCCAGAGAAAAACAGTGCAAAACTGGCTAGATTTTGCGGAACTTCACGCCGTTGCCGCGATACCAGCCATCATCGGCAATAACCCGCGAACAGGAAGTCTTGCCGTCCATCCAGGTCGACCAGACAATGCACAGCTTGCCGCTTTTCACGCTCCAGCGGCCACGGTCTTCCTGGCCCGTCGTCTGGCCAATCAGGGTGCCATTGCCACGCGCCGTAATCTTGACTGTGACGGCCCCATTGACTACCGCCTGGAAATTGCCGGGAAACAACTTTCCAAGTTCGGCCTGCGAAAGAGTTACGGCATCCCCCGCTGTCGCGGCGGTTCCAAGAAATCCCATTATAATAGCTGCGAGCGTCGATATAATTGGTCGGTTCATACGTAGCGCCTCAAATCCTGCTGCATTGCATATCATTGGGCTGCCTTTAGCCAGCCGAACATGAACAGATTGTGAACAATTGTATGCTACAGCCCAACTCCCGACCGTGCCGTTAAGAAAATCATTAAAGTTTTATTCAACCCCAAGACGAAAAAACCCGTCAAAACGGCACTTCGTCGTCGAGGTCGCGGGCAAAGCTCTGGACCTTCCCGGCCCCGCGGGGCCTGTCCATGGGGCTGGACTGGCCAAACTCGTCGCCGCCGGAACTGGCAGTTTCTCCGGCCCCGCCGCCCCGGCCGCCCAGCATGGTCAATTCACCCCGGAAGTTCTGCAAAACCACTTCCGTTGAGTATTTCTCGACGCCATCCTTGTCGGTCCACTTCCGCGTCTGCAGCGCCCCTTCGATATAAACCGTCGAGCCCTTCTTCAGATACTGCTCGGCAACCTTGGCCAGGTTTTCATTGAATATTACCACCCGGTGCCATTCCGTGCGCTCCTTGCGCTCGCCTGTGGCCTTGTCGCGCCAGTTTTCCGAGGTGGCGAGGCTGAGGTTCACAATGGCCTTGCCGTCCTGGGTATGGCGCACTTCGGGATCCTTCCCCAAATTGCCCACCAGAATAACCTTGTTGACCGAACCTGCCATCTGAATTCTCCTTGTTTCCGCGCACCCTAATCCTTCTCAGATGGGCTTTCACCCGCTGGCTGGGTTTATCCACACCGTATATATGTTCCATTTTTGTTCCAAACAAGGCAAAAAACAACCCCGGTAAAACACCGGGGCTGTGATTAAATCTGTTAGGCGCGGCCAAACAGGCGGGCCACCCGGCCTGCTGTCTTGGCTTCGCTCATCTTCGCGTTTGCGAGATAAGCTTCAACGTCCTTGTTCTGCATCATGGCAGTGCTGTAAACGTTTGAATATGCTCCAAAAACCCAGTTCATCATCATTCTCCTCAAATCAAATCTCTGTTGTCCCCAATATGGACTTTTCGCGGTCGCAGCACAAACGGTATAAAGCTACGCGACCATCAGGAAAAGTTACGTGCCATATTTACCATGAGCGCGTTTCAATCTCTGCCTCTGCTCCGCCGCCAAGCTGCCGGGCCTGTGGTGAAGCGGGCGCTGCCCCATGGCTGTGTTGTAGACGTTCGAATAGGCTTCAAATATCCAGTTCATGTTCATCTCCCATGATTGAGCGGGCCATTTGAATATCGGCTCTTGTCGCGCGGGCCACAAACGGCAATAAACAACCAATCCCAATAGAAAATGTTACAGGTCTCCCGTGGCACGCCGACTCCCCTCACTCAACGCCCTCAAAGCTTTTGAAGCTGCCGCGCGGCACGTGAGTTTTACCGAGGCCGCGGGCGAGCTTTTCGTCACCCATGCCGCCATCAGCCGCCATATCCGCGAACTGGAGGAATATCTCGGCACCCAGCTCTTCCTGCGCACCGGCCGCGGCGTTGCCCTCACCGAGGCTGGGAAGCGCTTTGGCGAGCAGTTGACACCCCTCTTTGATGCTCTTTCAAACGCCTCGCGTGAAGCGGCAGCCGTGGGCGCTGCCCGCCCCCTTAATGTCTCGGTCGAACCAGCCATCGCCTCGCGCTGGCTGGTGCCGCGCCTTGGCCATTTCAAGGAACTGCATCCGGATATTGAACTGAACATTGATCCCACCACCCGACTGGTGGATTTCCGCGTCGATGAAGTTGATCTGGGCATCCGTTATGGCCGGGGCAATTGGGAAGACGTGGAAATGACCAAGCTGTCATCCAACGTGGTGATCTTTCCTGTCTGCTCGCCCGCCCTCATTGCCGGCGTGGAGCATCTCAAGCCGGAGGAACTCAAGAACTACAATCTGCTCCATGAGCAGCGCAAGCAGTGGTGGGCCGACTGGCTCACCGCCAACGGCATTGAAGGTGTCACCGACTGGAAAGGCACCGTGTTCCAAAATCACCTAGCCATCGAAGCCGCCGAATCCGGGCAAGGCTTCGCCCTTGGTGATCAAATTCTATGCACGGATTCGATCGTCGAAGGCTGGCTCGCCCGCCCCTTTGCCCTTGAAATGAAGGACCATGGCAACTATTGGATTGTCCGCGCCAAAGGTTCAAAGGAGACGGCAACGGCACGCTCCTTCCGCGAATGGCTGACAAGTGAAATGGCAGAAACCAACAAGAAATTTGCCGCATTGAAGGCGTCCTCAAAACCCGCCAAACAGGCAATAGCACCTGCAGGACTGTTTTACCCCCAGTCGAAGCATTAAGTGCTAGGCTCTTTCTCTCACACCAAGGAATTCTGATGGCCCGAAAACTTTACGATTGCATGAAATGCCCGGGCTACTGCTGCTCCTACCCCGTCATTGAGGTGAAGGATCGCGACGCCGAACGCATCGCCAGGCATTTTGACATGCCGCTCGCCAAGGCCGAGAAGAAATATTTCAAGAAGGCCCACGGCTACAAGCGCATCATGCGCCGCCAGAAGGACGAGATTTACGGCAAGATCTGCCAGTTCTTCGACACCAAGGAACGCCGCTGCACGATTTATCATGCCAGGCCCTCCACCTGCCGCGCCTTCCCCGGCGAAGGCCACTGCGGCTATTATGATTTCCTGAAATTCGAACGCGACGGCCAGGAAGATCAAACTTACGTCTCCGTCACCAACCATTCGGGCAATTGAAAGACGTTCATGACGTCACACATCAACTATCATGTTCTGTCAGACTTGAAAGTTGCCGAGCGCGTCGCCCTTCTCAAGCGCACCGAAAGCGATTTGGGACCCTTCCTCGAAAAGGTGAAACCCATCATCGAAGCGGTGCGCAGCGAAGGCGACACGGCCCTTTCCCGCTTCGCCGAGCAATTTGACAAGGCCCTCGTTGACGAAAGGGCCCTTGCCGCGACGCCTGAAGATTTTGACCGCGCCCACGCCGAACTGGAAGCAGATGTCAGGGAAGCCATCATCTTCGCCGCCGCCAACATCCGCAAGTTCCACGAATTGCAAAAACCTGAAGCATCATGGAGCGCGGAAATCCGACCCGGCCTCCATGCCGGTGACCGCACCACAGCCATCCCCTCCGTCGCCTGCTACATTCCGCGCGGCAAAGGCTCCTTCCCGTCGTCAGTCCTGATGACATGCATTCCCGCCAGCGTTGCCGGCGTTGAAGATATCTGCATCGTAACGCCTCCCGGCCCCGATGGCCGCATTGACGCGGCCTCACTCGTGGCCGCCCGCGCCGCAGGTGTAAAAAAGGTCTATAAGGTCGGCGGAGCCCAGGCCATTGCCGCCGTGGCCTATGGCACCAAAACCATTTCCAGATATGTGAAAGTCGTAGGCCCCGGCTCGCCCTGGGTCGTGGCCGCCAAGCGCCTGCTCGCCGATCTCATCGATACCGGCACGCCCGCCGGTCCCAGCGAAGTCATCATCTTTGCCGACGAAACCACCGATGGCCGCCTCGCCGCCCTGGACCTGCTGATCGAAGCCGAACACGGCGATGATTCTTCTGCCTTCATCGTAACCACCAGCAAGGACGTGGCCGACGCGGCCCTTGCCGCCATCCCCACCTATTGGCACCGGATGGGCCCAAACCGCGTGAATTTCACCAAGGCCGTTCTTGCCTCAAGCCGCGGCGGCATTCTTATGGCGAAAGATACAGCCGAGGCCATGGCCTTCATCAACGACTACGCGCCGGAGCATCTGCAAATCCTCTCCAAGGAACCGCGCAAATATCTGCTGATGATCCGCAACGCGGGAGAAATCTTGCTCGGCGAACACACCCCCTCAACCCTGGGAAATTTCGTCCTCGGCCCCAGCCACGTCCTGCCCACCGGCGGCTGGGCCAAAACCTTCTCGGCCCTCAGCGTCCATGATTTCATGAAGCGAACCTCCGTCGTCGAAGTCACGGCGCAAGCCTATCCCGAACTGGCAAAACACGCCGGCATCTTCGCCAAATACGAAGGCTTCGACGCCCACGCCAACGCGGTCTCGGATATGCGCAAGAAGCTGCTGGGAAACTGATCTTCAAAAACAATCAGCCCCGCTGCGGCTTATGTTGCGCCAGCGGGGCCCTCGATTCTTCGAGTATGTGACTTGATGGAATCCAGTTTACACCGGATCACTGGCGAGGCTGGGAGAATATCTTACCTCGCATGAGTTTGGATATGTGTTTTGCAAACCGGTCAAGCGTCGATAGTCTGCTGCAGCGCGCTAGCCGGAATGTGATCGCGAGGCCTGCCGCGATCCGGGATGGTGGCCAGGTGGCGTCAGGCTCCCTCCGATTGCTGTTTCAGTGCATCACCTGCTCCGTGGAGTTCGGCGATGATTTTTATTTT
>CADEEO010000081.1:0-1714 GCA_902826365.1 uncultured Hyphomicrobiales bacterium
ATCTTTCGGCGGGTGTTGCCCCATCTGACGTGCTATCGCCACTGCACCTCCCGGCTGTAAGAGGGCGTGGATTGACAAACAGCGGATTTTGCAAGGCCAAAGGTCATGATGCTGGAAAAAACCACACCCCGGAAGGCCAGGCCGGCCGGCGACAGTGACCGCGGCGCCGGGCGCGTGGCGCGCAACCGGCTGCGCATCGCCTGGATGTATTATGTCGAAGGCCTGACCCAGAACGAGATCGCCGACAAGCTTGGCATCGGCCGGGTGACCGTGGTGCGCAACATCAACGAGGCCCTCAAGCAGCGGGAAGTCAAGATCTGGATTGAGGGCGAGATCGCCGAATGCTTTGAGCTTGAGGCGCAATTGAAAAAGGCCTTTGGCCTGCGCGAGGCCATCGTTGTGCCTGAGCCTTCAAGCCCGGCGCATGTGACCAAGGCCATTGGCGTGGCGGCCGGGATGTACATCACCGACAGCTTGACTGACGACATGTCGATTGGCGTGGGCTGGGGGGCAACCCTTTATGAATCGCTCCAGACGCTGACGCCGCGCGAACTGGAGAATGTGCAGGTCGTGTCGCTCCTGGGCGGCATTGTCCAGGCCCGGCGCTATAATCCTTCTGAATTTGCCTGGCAGTTTGCCCGCATCGTTGGCGCCGATTGTTATCTTCTTGCGGCTCCCGCCGTCGTTGACTCGCCCGAAACCAAGGAAGCGCTGATCGAGCGCTGCGGCTTGCGCGATGTGCTGCGCCGCGCCGAAAGAATTGACATGGCGCTTCTCAGCGTTGGCACCATGGCGCCGGATTCAACCGCCTTCCGCTTTGGCTTCAGTTCCGAAGAAGAGCGCACCACCCTGATCCGCCTCGGCGCTGTCGGCGACCTGCTCTACAATTATTACGATGGCGCCGGAACGCTTGTTGACCATCCGATCAACCAGCGCGTGATGTCCATTCCGCTCGCTCAATTGCGCGATGTGCCGTTGCGGGTCATTGCTTCCGGCGGCCATGAGAAGGTTGAGTCGATCCTTGGCGCCATCAAACTGGTGAACTGCAACGTCCTCATTACCAACGAGGCAACCGCGCGTGAACTGCTGCTGAGGCGGAGTTGAGATGCTGACCCCCCTTAAATCCGAAATCCTCAAAGTCGATGACCTGAGCCATGAGGCGCGCCGCTTCAGAACCATCCTGTGGTCCTTCGAACGCAACATGGACCTGCTGTTCAAGGATACGGGGCTCACGGCCGAGGTCGATCACGCCGCCCTTGCGGAAGCCTTTGCCCGTTGGCGCATGGCCTTTGACAATTCCAAGTATCTGGCCAGCACGGACCGGCGCGACTTCGTCATCTACGCGGCGGGCCTGATGCTCAAGGAACTTATTGCCGCTTCGCCGCTGAAGGCCGTGGAAGGAAAAGAGCAGGGGCTTTCGGTCCTGCCTATTGAAATTGACCACCGTCTGAAACGCTGGCCGGAAGGCTATGCCTATACCAGCTTCTGCCTGTCGGTCGCCGCCGCCATCCTCAGGGAGATGGGTGATGCCGAACCGGTCCTGGCATCAAAAACCGACGATCCGCATTTCTGGGATTCATTTCGGGAAAATGCCTTGGAAAGCCCGACCGTGGCCGTAGCCTTTTTCGATCTTGTGTGTGGCCAAGATCCGAATTGGGAAGCGCCTGACGTGCCATGGCTGCGCCGTGTTGTCTCGCGGTCAATTGATGTAGCG
>CADEEO010000081.1:1814-14737 GCA_902826365.1 uncultured Hyphomicrobiales bacterium
ACCTCGCCTGCGGCATCAATCCAGTGCAAGCCAATATCACCAACCGCGCCTGACTTCAGGAGGCTTGTCGCCTCGGCATTTGAGATGAGGCCAACCTGCGTCACGGTATTGGGGTGGGTGAGCTCGCCAACCGAGAGAAGGGCCAAATCAACCTTTGCGCCGCGTTCCAGCACGTCCCTGACCATGGACTGTTTCAGGAATATGTCTCGCGTTGCTTCTGAATCCGTGAGCGCAGGAGCAGCTATATAATAGCATTGCGCCCCGACAATATCGGCCAGATGCGAGGCGGTTTCATGCGGATTGACGAGCGAGGCCTGGGTGAGTCCGCCCATCAACGATACGACCGATAGATTGCTGTACACGTTTCGGGGAACTGAACGCAGGGAATAGCGGAGCGTTCGCCCCCACCCCACGCCAACCGACATGCCATCCTTCAACTGCGAACCCAGATAGTGCCCTGCAGCGTTTCCAATCACATAGGGCAGTTGATTTCGATTGAGCGGCGTTGGCACGACCACCGCATGGCGAAGCTTGAACCGTTCCTTGAGCCTTTCTTCCAGGATCACGCAGTCCGCCAGCCGGCCCGTGACATTGATCTGAACCAGGCCCTGTTCGCGCGCCAAGGCAAGCAGGCGATTGATGCGGACCCGGGTCAGCCCCAGCTTCTTGCCGATTTCGGCCTGCGTGTTGCCGCCAACAAAATAGAGCCAGGCCGCCCGGGTGGCCAGCTGCTCTTCACGATCAAATCCTGACATTTCATCGGCGTTCGGCAGTTCCATTTCCATGACGCTGGTTTTCATGTGCGGTTTGCCCGGTGAAAGGCCGGCCACTGAATGTCCAACGGCGCATCCAGCAATAAGGTTTTCAGCAAGGCATTCGCCAGGGGCATCGCAGCTTCATCCAATGCCCCGCCGGCCATCATGGCCCGGA
The DNA here is from genome assembly GCA_902826365.1 of uncultured Hyphomicrobiales bacterium. GTDB lineage: Bacteria > Pseudomonadota > Alphaproteobacteria > Rhizobiales > Aestuariivirgaceae > Aestuariivirga. Next base: position 2,745 of record CADEEO010000081.1, read on the forward strand.
GCGAATGTGCCGTGGCCACGCCCAATTCCGCGCCCTCGATGGTGTCGCCTTTCATGGGGCCATTCCGGGTTTCACTATATGTAAGCCCGCGCCCCAAATTATTCCCCAGCCGGGAATTGCGCCCCGCCTGGCACGTCACATAGAGATCGCCCACCCCCGGCATGCCCCAAACACTTTCCGCCGTGCCGCCCAGCGCCGTGGTGAGCGCCATCATCTCCCGCACTGATTGATCAAAGATGACTGATGCCGCATTGTTGTTCTGCGCCTTGTTTTCGGCAGGCGCCATGCGCGCCATGGCGCCGTGGGCCCAGCCCACCGCAATGGCGAAAAAATTCTTGAAGGCGGCACAGGTTTCAACCCCCACCATGTCGGTTGAAGGCCGTGGATGATAATAATCCGTTTCCAGGGCGGCGCACAGTTGCGCGGCCAGTGCGTCATCACGCGAAACGATAACCGTGCCCGTTGGGCGGCGCACCGCAAGTTCGCCCGCGATGCAAGGGCCGCCAATGGCTGCCACGGGCACGTCAAATCCCAGTTTCTGCTTCAGGGATTTCGCAACCACATCCGGCAATGTTGCAAGGGTAGCGGATTGCGGCTGCATGCCCTTGGTGATCATGAGCACCGGGACAGGCTTTTTGAGTGTTTCGGCAAGGCGCTCAATCGCCCAATTGACGCCCGCCGAGGCCACGCCCAGCAAAATCAAATCCGTGGCGTTGCCAACTGCCTGGGCCAATTGATCATGAGTATAGCTCTTCACCTGCGAAGGCAGCGTCGCGTTCAGCTTCGGATGAAGCCGGTTTGCCTTTACGCTTTCAATGATTTCACCATCCAGATGCGTGCCGACAAGCCGCACCTCAAAGCCGCGATCGGCAAAGGGCAGTGTCATGGCGGAACCCATGACACCGGCCCCGAGGATGGTGACGGTTTTCATCTTATCGCCATTGTGGTCTTGGCGTCGAACAGATGAACCTTGTCGAGCCGTGGGGCAAACTCGACAATGCTGTCGCGCTTGAAGACCTGGCGCTCACGCACAATGGCGCAGATTTCATCGTCGCCCAGATCCGCATAGATATGGATTTCAGGGCCAGTGGGTTCAGTCACCGAGATTTTCGCCGGAAAGCCTTTTCCAATTTCCAAGTCTTCGGGGCGAATGCCGTAGATCACCTCCTGGCCCGGCTTGGCCTTGTGGGACTTTGGCAAGGGCAGCTTCACGCCGCCTGCCGTCAGCACATGGTCTTTCCCGGCAGTTCCGCTGATCAGGTTCATCGACGGAGAGCCAATGAACTGTGCCACGAACAAATTTGTGGGGCTGTCATAGACCTCCAGCGGAGTGCCGACCTGCTCGATGATGCCATCGCGCAGGATGACGATCTTGTCAGCCATGGTCATCGCTTCAATCTGGTCATGGGTCACATAAACCGTTGTCGTCTTCAGCCGCTCATGCAGGTCCTTGATTTCGGTGCGCATTTGTACCCGCAGCTTGGCATCGAGATTTGACAGGGGCTCATCAAACAGGAAAACCGCAGGGTCGCGCACAATGGCGCGCCCCATGGCAACCCGCTGGCGCTGGCCGCCGGAAAGCTCCCGCGGATACCGCTTGAGATAGGGCTCCAGATTGAGGATTTTTGCGGCCCATTCCGTTTTCTCGTCGATTTCGCTTTGCGGGCGCTTTGCAAGAACCAGCGAAAAGCTCATGTTGTCTTTCACCGTCATGTGGGCATAAAGCGCATAATTCTGGAAGACCATGGCGATGTTGCGGTCTTTGGGGTGCTTGTCGTTCACCCGCTTGCCGGCAATTTCGACGTCGCCGCCGGTAACCGATTCAAGCCCGGCGATCATGCGCAGCAAGGTGGATTTCCCGCAGCCCGAAGGCCCAAGCAAAACCACGAAGCTGCCGTCCTCAATGGTGAGGTCAACGCCATGGACAACTTCGATGTCGCCATATTTCTTGACGATGTTTTTCAGTTTTACCGATGCCATGTCATACCTTCATCATTGCGGGTCACGCGCGAGGAATTCGTCCAGCAGGCCCGCGTCGTCTGCCAGATCGAGGAATGACCAGCGGTTACGCACATCGCGGGCATATTTCATGGACCGTCGCCAAAGCTTTACCGGAAGCCCCAGCTCGGTTGCCGTTGTGGCGCCACCCGCTGCTCTGAGGGTCGAAGCCATCTTGGCGGGATCCATGATGAAAGGCTGCAGCTCATGGCGCAGTTCCGGCCAGAGGCGTTCCAGCTTGTCATTGAAAGCCGCCGCCCCCTGCTTGTCGAAAGACTTCTTCTTCGCCTCGCCATAGCACATTGAGCCGATGGCTTCGCCGTAGCGGTCAATAAACTCCGCTTCCACAATGTGGGTGGCGCGAATCTTGGGCGGCTTGTCCATTTTCAGGATTTCATTCTGCAGGCGTGCGATAGCGAGCGAGGCCACGCCCACTTGCTGCCCATGGGTGGTGCCTGGATGGTCTTTCCCGGCAAACATGTCGATCCAATGGGACACCTGATGTTCGCCCATCGAGCCGTGGTGCGAAACGCCGGTGAAATTGACACCGAAACCGCACAGCATCAGCACCCGTTGCAAATGGCCATTGGCGGCAACGCCGTGCCTGCCAAGGTCGCCCGCCGCAGCAATCATTTTGGGTTCGTCATCGGCGATCAGCGAATAGGGTGTTGCGGAATAGAACGTGTCAAACAGGCGGTGCGAGGCCCACCAATCGATCTGCGCCGTTGGCCGGCACAGGCTGTCACCCAGCCCTGCGGCGGAAAGCCTGATAGGTGCATCCGCGCACACCTTCAAATCAATGAAAATGCCGCGCGGCGCATGGGCGGGCAATGAAACCTTGTAGCCGTTGTTCAGGGTTACCGAAGCCGTGGACGCCGCATAGCCGTTCATTGAACTGGCCGTGCCGAAGCAGGCGTATTTGCGCCCGTCCTTGAATGTCGCAAACTTGCAAGCATCGGAGAGCGAGCCTGAGCCCACGACGACGATGCCATCGGCATGGCGCGTAAGCTCCTGCACGCGGGCAACCGTCGGCTCGTCGCAGTGGGTGTCGCCGGGCATCACAACTTCATCGATGCTGCCAAGCCCTTTAAGTTCTTTCGCAACACGCCTGCCCATGGCTTCATGGGTATTCACATCGCTGACAACGGCGATGCGCTTGCCAATTCTCAATGGCCCGACGAGATCGCCCGCGCCGCCGTCAAGGCTTTCCTCAATGCGAATGCTATCAAAGGGCACGTTGGCGGGCCGCCCCGTTTCCGGATCGGGCCAGTCACCCTTCACGACATCGCGTATGAGTGCATTCCAGTCCGTCATCAAGTGTCTCCAGAAAAGGCTTGCAGCCTGGCATTCCATTGTGAAAGCGTCGGCCACAGGTCGCGGTATATGGCCATCAACTCGCGGTAAGCCTTGTTTTCCTTGGTCCGTGGGCGAAAAGTTTTGGAAGGCTTGCCGGACATGCTTTCGGAAGCTGTCGGAATGCTCTTGAACCATCCGGCGCCCTTGGCTGCTGCCATGGCCGCCCCAAGGGAAGAGGCTTCAACCGTTTCCAGCCGCCTGACATCCCGGCCGCCTGCATCGGCCACGATCTGGCACCATAAATCAGACTGCGCCCCGCCACCCATGACGACAAAGTGGTCAATGGCGTGCGTAGCCGCCGCAACCCCATCCGTCATCATCACCTGTTCAAGGGCAACGCCTTCAAGGATGGAACGATAGACATCGCCGCGCGTGTGATTGCCGGAGAGCCCGGCAATCACGCCCCGCGCCTTCGGGTTCCAGTAGGGTGTCATGCAACCCAGCCAATAGGGCACCAGCATCACCCCGCGGCTGCCCAAAGGCGAAGCTTTGGCTTCCCGCTCGAGCGCTGCAAGTATGCCGGGGTTCTTCTTGGCATCGACGTTGAACAGTCGCTCGACCATCCAGTTCACCAGGAACGTTCCGGTGCGGATGGCTGTTTCGTAGGAATAGCCCTCTTCCGCCACGGCAGACATGGTGCGGAACACGGGATTATGGGCATAGCTCTTGCCGAAACTGCCTGACACGACAGCCGTGCCAAGATTGAGATAGGCACGGCCCGTAACAAAGGTGTTGGCGCCCGCGCCGGCGCATTGCCCATCTCCGCCGCCGGCCATAACCGCTGTTCCCGCCTTCAAGCCCGTGAGCTTCGCAGCGGCTGGGGTGATTTCACCAAGGACTTCGCCGGGCCGGAATAGTTTGGGCAATTGCGACCGGTTCAATCGGGCCGCGGCGAGAAGTTCATCGGACCAATCATATCGCTCCATGTCGATCAGCCCCATCGGGTCCGCTGAGGCCGTAGAAGTGTGCCAGTGGCCGGTGAGATAATGCACCAATACGCCGTGAACCTCCGCTGTCATGGCCGTCTTCTTCCAAAGGCCGGGCATGGTCTTGGCAAACCACAGGCAGCGGGCGATGCAGGGCGTCACATCGCTGGGCTTGCCGGAAATACGGTGCAGTTTTTCAACCCCGATCAGTTGGGCCAATTCTTTAGCTTCAACATGGGCCCGCTCATCCAGCCACAATGTGCCGGGGCGCAGGGCCTTGTTGGCGGAATCAAACTGCGCGAAGGACTCTCGCTGGTTGGAAATGGCGATGGCGTCCACCCGCCCCATGTCAATTTTCTTCGAAAGTTGCTTGAGAGCTTTCGCGGTTGAATTCGTCCAGTCGCTGACATCCTGTTCAAACCAGCCGGGCTTCGGGTTGCTCAACGGAACGCCGGACCGGCCTTCGGCAACCGCGCGGCCGCGCCTGTCCCAGGCAATGGCCTTGGTCGTGGTCGTCGATGAATCAAGGCCTATGACAAGATCGGTTTTCATGCGTGATAAAAAAGGGAGGCAGCGCGAAGCTGCCTCCCGCCTTCCTGAGGATTAAAGCAGGCCTGCATCGGCCACTTGCGCGTCGATGAGGCCGGCAACCGTGTCCATGCACTTCTTGGCGTCGCCGCCGAAGTCCTGGCCCGTCAACAGCTTGCCGAGGTTGACCGGGATCTCGTTGTTCGAGAAGCCAGCCCATAGCGGCATGTCGGGTTCCGACGCGATGTTGTTGTCGATGATCCACTTCACCATTTCGAGATGGCGGGTGGTGCCCGGCCCGACAACGGCCTTGGCCTTCACGCGATCATCGGCGAACGAGGAGAGGCGCATCGGCGCGAAGCCACCCAGCAGGGTGCAGCGCGTCATCACGTCCTTGGAGCAGGCCCACTGCGTGAACAGCCAGGCCGCGTCGATGTTCTTCGAGTACTTGGAGAGGCCAAGCACCGAGCCGCCCTGGTGGGCATAGCCCGGGATTTCCCCGAAGCCGACATCAGCCTTGGCGCGGAGCGGCTTGCCGACGAGCGGCTTTGCCGGCATCCACAGGCCCTTGACCTTGGAGTCGTCGGCGTCGAGGCCCGGGAAGAATTCATCCCAGGATTCGACAAGCGCGCACTGGCCCGACGCCATCATCTGCCACTGGCCGTCCCATGTCGAGTTGAGCGACTCGGCCGGGGCGTTTTTCGCGAGTTCCTGGTAGCGCTGGAGGCCGGCGATGGCGGCTTCGTCGTTGCCCTTGAACTTCTTGTCCGAGCCGAAGATCGAGCCGCCTTCGTTCCACACCATCTGGGTCCAGTCGCAGTTCAGCGAGTAGTGGCCCGACTTGGCCTGAAGGCCGGTGCCGAACATGCCGTTGGCCTTCTCGGCTTCGGTGATCTGCTTCACTGCTGTCAGGAATTCGTCCGGCGTGGTCGGAACCTTGATGCCATGCTTGTCGAGGATGTCCTGACGGAACATGGTCATGAAGATCGGGATGTCGAAGGGAATGCCGACCCACTTGCCTTCGTAGGCGGCAAGGCCTTCCACCAGCGGCTTGGAGAAGTCTTCGAAATCGAAGCCCGGCATGGCCAGGTCCGGCTTGTCCTTGTAGTACTGGACGGGGTCGATGGTGTCCTGGCTGAAGGTGGCAACCCAGGACTGGTCGAGGTAGTAAACGTCATAGGAACCGAGCTGGCCCTGCACGTCCTGCGTTGCCTTGGCGAGAACCTGCTCAAGCGGCACGATCTCGATTTCGACTTCGATGCCGGTGGCCTCGGTGAACTCGCCCTTGAGCTTGTCGAGCACCACGGTCGGAGGCGTTGCTTCCGAGGTGTAGCGGATCTTGGTGCCCTTGAACGGGCCGCTCACGTCCTTCAGCCACTGGGTGACGCTGGCGTCCTGGGCGAAGGCTTCGGTGCCGATCAGGCTGGTGTCGCCGCGGAAGCCGCGGGGACTGCCCAGCATGCCCGCCGAGAAGGCCGAGAGGCCGACGCCTGCCATGCCGAGTTTCTTGAGGAAATCGCGCTTGGAAATGCGCCGCGCGGCAAAATCGCGCGCGGTGTCGGCAATAAACGTCTTTTTATCGTGTTCTCTAAAGCTCATTATGTTTTCTCCCATTGGTTTATCGTTCAAGGTCTCGTTGTCTCGTTCGCATTTTCACTCTTTCAGGGATCCAAGAGTGAGGCCGCGCACCAGATGGCGTTGGACGAGCAGGATGAAAATGAAGCTGGGGATCGCTGCAGCTGTTCCCAGCGCCGCGATGAAGCCCCATTCATTGCCCGTCGAAGTCACGAATGTCTGAATTTTGACCGGAACCGTCCGGATGCTCGTCGTCAGGAACAGCGACAGCAGGAATTCGGTCCAGGAGAAGATGAACACCAGCACGGCGGAGGCCGCCACGCCCCCACGCACCATCGGCAGCACCACCTTGCTGAATGACTGCCAGCGCGTGGCGCCGTCGATCATCGCCGCCTCGTCGACATCCTTGGGCACGTCGTCGAAGAACGATTTCATCAGCAGAAGGGCAATGGGCAGGTTCATCAGCGCGTAAATCATCATCAGGCCGAGATAACCGCCATAGAGGCTGTCGTTGTCACGCAGGCCCGCGTCCTTGTAGATCGTCACCAGCGGAATCAGGATGGCGATGGGCGGCATGAAACGCTGCCCCAGAACCCAGTTGAGATATGCGGCACGGCCGTTGAAGGCCATGCGCGACAGGGCGTAGGCGGCAAACACCGCCACCGCCATGGTAACCGCCGTGGCTCCTATCGAGACTATGACCGAATCAAGGATGGCGTGGCGCGAGTCATAAGCTTCAGCACCACCAACGCCCATGCCAATGCCCTGGTCAATGGCAAGGCCGGAGCGCGACAGGCCGAGCAGGGTTACGGCATAGTTGATCAGCGTGGGCACGAAATCGAAGAACACCACGCGGTCCTTGTCAAACACTGCGGAGATCGGCTTGATCGAGGTCAGCGCCCACCACAGGATGGGGAACATGAAGATGAAAGTCACGAACACCGCGGCAATGTCGCGCAGGATGCGGAGGTGGCGTGGCTGTTCCATCAGAGCTTCACCTTGCAGGCTTTCATGAAGACAAAGGATACAAGGATGACGAGGATCAGCGTCAGGAGCGCGATGGTGGATGCATAGGGGAAATCGGCATTGCCGAAGTAGATGCGTCCGGCATAGGAGGTCAGCGTTTCGGTAGCGGTGCCGGGACCTGAATCGGTCATGACTTTCACGTAGTCGAAGGCACGGAACAGGTCGATGCCGCGGATCAGTACCGCAATGGCGATGACCTTGGACATCATCGGAAGCGTCAGTTTGAAGAACACCTGCGTGGCCGTTGCCCCGTCGATGGCTGCGGCCTCGAAGGGTTCCTTGGGCAGGGAGCGAAGTCCTGCCAGCATGATCAGCACCATGAAAGGCGTCCATTGCCAAACCTCGGCCAGCAGCACACCTGCCATGGCGGTGGACGCGGTGCCCAGAATGGAGAAGCCCGGCGGCAGCAGCCCGGTGGCGATGATGCCGCGTGCCAGAACCCCGAAAGAGCCATTGAGCATGAGCAGAAACATCATGGCGGTGACGGCGGGCGGAATCACCAGCGGCAATGTCATCATGGCGCGCAGGAGCCCGTAGCCCTTGCGGTCCGAATCGAGCAGCAGCGCAATCGCCATGCCGAGGATCAACTGCAGAAAAAGCGCAGCGCCAGTGTAGACCAGGGTGTTCCCCAGCGCGTTCCAGACGCGCTCGTCGCCCAGCAGTTTTGACCAGTTATAGGTCGGCGCGAAAGCGAGCTTCCTGGTGACGGGGTGCTTGCGTTGCAACGACAGCCAGATCGCATAGAGCAGGGGATAAAGGCCGAAGATCACCATCAGCGCAGAGGCAGGCAGCAGCCACGGAAATGGATGCTCGGATATCATCCATCTCGGCAACAATCTTGTTTTGGCTGCAGCAATACTCATGAAATGATGCGGCGCCTCAAGAAAAGGCGGCAAGTCGCAACCATGCGAACATCACTCACGCTCGAAACCTCCCATTTGAACTTTTGTTTTTTTTAGTTACAATTGTTCAAGAGAGTTAAGAACTAATGCTTTACGGTGTCAACGATGAATTTTGGCAGGGATTGTTCTCAGTTAGGCCATTGAAAAATTTCGCGGCCAAGCGTGTTCTGCATGGCCGCAGCTTTGTGGAATTAGTATGTTGCGGTTGCGCTGGGCTGCAAACTTACGGGAGCTATTGAATGTGGCTAAGAGAGCACGGAAGGCCGGCCATGTGGAATCTTCGACTTGGCTGACAAACGCGCGTCAAGTCAAAAGGTTCCTCGCCATCAACCCTTATATGCAACCGAAGTCTGTATCGTTTTGTAAACTATTGTTTCATTTGAAGAATATTGAACCGGGGAGGGAGCGTTGAAACTCGCGCTGACCAGTCCAACGACAGGAGTCATGAACAGCATGGCAATCGCCAAAGCAACAGGCCGGATGATTTTTTTGGCTATGGTCTGAATATGGGTCATCATGGACATAACAACCCTTCGGAAGGGATTTGGTTCCATCCGGCACCACAGGTGTCAAATAAGCTGTCCGCTGATTTTTAGCTCTGTGCTCTTGCAGTGCGCCGCTTGCGTCTGATTCTGCGGAGAAGTTTGAGCTTCAGCTCTATTGTGCAGATAAAGCCTTCCGCATCGAAAAGCCTTTCCACTTTCGCTCCGGCGAGGCTCTTCTCGATAAGGGCGGAGCCAAAACCCCGGGTCTCGAGCGATGTAATCTTCGGTCCGCCGCGCTCACGCCAGGTGAGGCTGAGTACCGAGCCCGCATTGGCGTTGTTTTCAATCCGCCAGCTCAACTCGATTTTTCCGTTTGGAGTGGAAAGCGCGCCGTACTTCAGCGCATTGGTGGCAAGCTCATTGAAGATCAATCCGAAAGGAACCGCATATTCCGCCGGAAGATTGACCTCCGGCCCGGAAATCGCAAGACGTTCGCCTTCGACAACGTAAAGTAAAAGCAGGTGCCGTGCCAAGGCCCCCAATTCCGCGCCCTTCCAGTCATTGGCGGTCAGAATATCTTGCGCCGCCGCGAGGCTGTGCAACCGGCCGGAAAATTTAGCTGCAAAATCCTCTGGGTTTGGCGAGGTTTTCAATGTCGAGCGCAGGATGGCCTGCAATATGGCAAAGGAATTCTTCACGCGGTGCGCAAGTTCACGCGTCATAAGCCGCTGCCGCGCCTCCCATTCCTTCCGGTCGCTGATATCATGCATGGCAATCGAAAGCGCCATAACGGAGCCGTTCGGTGCTTTGACTGGTCCAAGCGCCACTGACACATCCACAAAGCTTCCATCCTTTCGCAAGCGACGGGCCTGGTAAGGCGGAATGGCTTCGCCTGCACGGGCACGAACCAGGAAATGATCCTGATCGCTGTGATCTGCGGGCGCTGCCAGGATGTGGACGTGCTGTCCAATTGCCTCCGCGGCGGTGTAGCCAAAGAGCCGCTCTGCGGCCGGATTCCATGCTTCGATGCAGCCCTCAAGTGTGGCGCCGAACAACGCGTCGTGGGAGGCTCCGGCCACCGCCGCCATGCGCGCCGTTTCCGCCTCGGCACGCTTGCGCTCGGTAATGTCGTGGTTGGTTTCAAGAATCAGGATTTCACCATCCGTTTCGATTGCCTGGTGGCGGCTCTCTACAAAAACCTGGCGGCCGTCCTTGGTCAGGTGCTGCACCTCACCTGTCCAGCTTCTCACTGTATTGAGGAGCTCCATCAAGGCTGCCGGCTCAATAGGATGAATGGCGCGAAGCAGTTTGTGGCTGATCCGTCCCAACGCTTCTTCGCGCGTGAAGCCATAGAGCTGTTCGGCGCCCCTGTTCCAGTCGACTATGCCTTTTTCCGGGTGCCAGACAAAAATCGGCTCAAACGACATTTCAATCAGGTTGGTTTGGCGGCTCAGTGACGCGGCATCTTTCTTGCGCGAGGAAATGTCGATGGTTGCACCCGCAACCCGCGTTACGGCTCCTGAGGAATCGCGGAATACACGGCCGGAATCCAGAACCCACAGATAGTGGCCATGCTTGTGCCTCATCCGGTATTCCAGAAGGTAATGGTCGTTCGCCTGGAGATAATCGGCATAATCTGAGGTTTGCAGACGCCGCTCGTCATCTGGATGGCGAAGTGCTGCCCATGCCTCTACGCCGGGCGCGACTTCGTCGGGGCGCCATCCGAGGAGACGGGTTATCCCAGTGCTTCGCCACATCGTTTTGGCGGCAACATCCCAGTCATAAAATAGCGCCCCGGCCGCTTGCTCGATTGTTTCGAGGCGCTCGGAAAGCAGGCGCAATTGCCCCTCTGCAGCAAGAGCGGAACGGTTTTCATTTTCAGGCTGGTGGAGAGTCATGAGAATTTCGTTCAATACCGCTCCCCTGTTTCAGCCATATTGCCCATCTAAACGCCGGACTGTCAAAAGCGTTCCGTTTTTTCTAAATTTATTATTTGAATATAAACAGTTAAGCTGGGTGTAGAAGTCAAGCTTTCGGTATGGAGAGGCCGGGAACCAAATGGCCGGCAAGGACGTTAACACGCCGCGGGGACAAGCGACGGAAATCCCTCCAACAAAACATATGCCCGATGGGGCAAAGGTCCGCCGATATGAGTATGATAGATCCAAAAGGCTCAGGGCCTTCAGATCATGCCAATTTTTTGGAACTTCTGAAAAAGGGCAAGCTTTGTGCCGTTAGCCGCGAAGCAACGGAAAAACGGGAGTGTTTGACAAAAGAGCTGTTCGCGCCTGACATCGACGCCGCATGATCTCCCAGAAGCGCGATCTTAGGACGGGCCTGCCTCTTTGGCTTTCCAAAGGAATACCTTCGTTAAAGACTGCCAGAACATTAGCGGGTGTCCAGGCGGACGTGATCGTGGTGGGCACCGGCATTTCCGGCGCCCTTGTCGCCGATGCGTTGATGCAGGCTGGCTATTCGGTGCTTGCCCTTGACCGCCGCGAACCCATGTCCGGATCAACCCCGGCCAGCACCGCCCTGCTGCAATTCGAGCTTGATACGCCCCTCACGGAACTCGCGCGCAAGATTGGCAAGTCTGATGCCGCCCGCGCCTGGTGGCGCTCTGCCGAAGCGGTGGGCGCTTTGCGGGAGCGTATCGAAACCCTGCAAATCCGCTGCGATCTCGCAGAAAGGTCGACGATCTACCTTCCCGGAAACACCCTTGGAATCAATCAGTTGAAGCGCGAAGCTGCGAAGCGGCAGAAATTGGCTTTGCGTTCGGAATTCATCGGTCGCCAATACCTTCATGCCCTGACGGGGATGGACAAGCCCGGCGCGATCCTTTCGCACGGTAACGGCGAGGCCAATCCGGTGCGGCTCGTCGCCGGTCTCTGGCGTCATTTCCTCGCGCGAGGCGGCCGCATGGTTGCCAATGTCGAGGTAGCGGAAGTCGAGCAGACGCGGTCCCGCGTCCGCCTCAAAACCAAAGACGGGCGCTCCATAACCGCAAAATATGCCGTATTCTGCACGGGCTACGAACTAATGAAATTTGCCCGGCCCAAGGGCTATAAGATAATTTCAACTTGGGCCATGGCAACCAGCCCGCAGCCCGACAGGATTTGGCCAAGCAAAAGCCTGATTTGGGAAGCGGCTGATCCCTATCTTTACATGCGAACCACAGGGCAGGGGCGGGTAATCGT